>JAISXO010000013.1 GCA_031270475.1 Puniceicoccales bacterium
TTGTTGTTGTAGAACCTCTGAGCGCTGTCAAGCAAAAATTTAAAAATTTTTCATTTTTAAAATAATATCGATATTGAAAAAAATATTCAAAATGGCGACAAGAAACTTATCGCCATTTTACGGTTTTGTAACTTTATAAATTATTAAGGTAAATCCTGAAATAGATCGAAGATATCCGAATTGTGATTTTTTGGCCAAAATAAGTCAGGCTCCGATAACGAAAATTTATCATCTTGCAATATCGTGGGATCTGGATCCACAGAGAAAGAATCCATTGGTTCCGAGGGAGTAAAAAATGGTGAAAGTGGTCGCGGAGGTGATAGGGGAGCATCAATTGTGAACGATGGTAGCGGTCGCAGTGACGCTGGCTGCGGTTTGCATGATAAATCTATAAATTCTAGATTTCCTTGGGAATCTACATGTGTCCGTCGCTTGATTATATTCCATTTGTTTTTACAATCATTCTCCGTTCTGCCGGGCAAAATAATTCCTGCAATTTGAGTCCATTTTGTCCCCAAACTTTTGACTGTCTCTACCAGTACATTAATTTCTTCTTGAGTCCATGGATCGCGCCTAATATTAGGATCGAGTTGGTTGAGCCAACGCTCTCGGCATTGTTTACCATTTCGGCCGGGTAGTAGTTGTTTGGCGAGTTGATCCCACTTTTTCGGGCCATTTTGTCCCACAAAATCTATTATTATTTGGTCTTCTGCGGGAGTCCAGCTGCCTTTGACGAGGGTAGGGTTTAGCATTCTATCCCAACGCTGGCAGCATTGTTGAGGTGTTTTCCCGGGAAAGTATGGGGCGATTATTGTGTAATTTAGACCTTTTCTTTGGCCTTCTTTGCAAAGCTCAATTAATAGTGCATCTTCTTCTTGGGTCCATTCAGTACTCTTCTGTAAAGCACCACGGCGTCGCGATTTTCCAGAAATGGAACCCCTTGTCTGGACGGGAAATGGATTGTCCGATAGTTCCCCAAGAGTAGCGTAACTTACGGCTGAAAGAAAACAGCCGCAACCCAATGATAATATTTTTTGATATGACTTATTCATAGTAGTAGTAGTTGTTGTGAAACCTCTGAGCACTGTCAAGCAAAAAATGTAAAAATATTATTTTTACGTAAAAATTCACTTTAATTATAATAATTTTTTCGCATTTTTGTTCTAGGAATTGCCATTGAAATGTTTTGAGAAAAAAGTTTGCTTGAAAATGTTTTATCCTAATACATATGCTGTGTCATATGGATACGATCGATAAAAACATACAACACGGACAGGATCCTGAAAAAGCGACCGCTGAGAAATTGGGTAATTCGCTCACTGAAAGCAGCCAAAATACGGCGAATATGCCCGATGATAACGAAGAATTGGTTCCTGTTCCGGAAAAAATTGCCGATCCCGAAACGCCCGTTAATATATCAATGACTGACTTCGTAACCCTGGAATTACAGCAACTGAGGGAGCAATTGCTCCGTGTCCAAGCGGACTTCGATAACTATCGCAGACGTGCCGCCCGTGACCAGGATGATCTCCGCCGCTTTGCTTGTACGGATCTCATCGGTGAACTATTGCCCATTCTCGACAGCTTTGAGATCGGGTTAAAATCGGCGCAGGAAAATTCCAATACGCTTTCCGGATTTCAAATGATTTTCACGCAATTGCAGACGCTTCTCGTTTCCAAGGGTATGAAAGAAATTGCTCCCCATGGCGAGGTTTTTAATCCGCAGTGGGAAGAAGCCGTTGCCTATGTTTTCGACGAAAATGTGCCGCCGGAGCATGTTGTTCAAACGGTCCGAAGGGGCTATCTTTTATATGATCGCTTGCTACGGCCCGCAGCAGTTGTGGTTTCGAAGGGCGCTCAAAGGGAGGAAAAATAAATGGCTAAAATAGATTACTATGACTTATTGGGAGTTTCCAAAAATGCAAGGATAGGGCAGCGATTTGTTTTATGTGATTATATCCGCCGAAGAGAGGTTTCGAAGGGACGCTCAAAGGGAGGAAAAATAAATGGCTAAAATAGATTATCATGACTTATTGGGAGTTTCCAAAAATGCAAGGATAGGGCAGCGATTTATTTTATGTGATTATATCCGCCGAAGAGAAGTTTCGAAGGGCGTTCAATGGGAGGAAAAATAAATGGCTAAAATAGACTACTATGACTTATTGGGAGTTTCAAAAAATGCTAGGATAGGGCAGCGATTTGTTTTATGTGATTATATCCGCCGAAGAGAGGTTTCGAAGGGCGCTCAAAGGGAGGAAAAATAAATGGCTAAAATGGATTACTATGACTTATTGGGAGTTTCCAAAAATGTAAGGATAGGACAGCGATTTATTTTATGTGATTATATCCGCCGAAGAGAAGTTTCGAAGGGCGTTCAATGGGAGGAAAAATAAATGGCTAAAATAGACTACTATGACTTATTGGGAGTTTCCAAAAATGCATCGGCCGAGGAAATTAAAAAGGCCTATCGGAAAATGGCGATCAAATACCACCCCGATAAAAACCCCGGTGATAAGTCGGCAGAAGAGAAATTTAAACAGGTTTCGGAAGCCTACGATGTCCTCAATGATGAACAGAAGCGGGCTGCCTATGACCGCTACGGCCATGATGCCTTTGATCCCAATCGGGCTGGATTCCAATCGGAGCGTCGAAGTGGTGGTGGTGGATTCCAAGATCCATTCGATATTTTCAGGGAAGCCTTTGGTGGCGATGGCGGTATCTTTGGCGATCTATTCGGTGGAAGGGCAAAAAGACGTTCGACACAGCAGGATGGAGCCGATTTGCGCTACGATTTGGAAATCTCCCTGAAAGAAGCCTTTACGGGCGTAGAAAAATTGTTGCGCTACGACCGCCATGTGGGCTGTACCCATTGCGGCGGAACGGGTTCCGAAAAAGGTTCCCAACCAGAAACCTGTCTCACTTGCCATGGTTCCGGGGTTTTGACCATGTCCCAAGGATTCTTTGCCATGCGCCAGACTTGTCCCGATTGCAATGGTACGGGAATGAAAATTGTAAATCCTTGTCGCGCTTGCCAGGGAGCAGGCTGTATCGAAGAAACGACGAAAACAAAAATTAAAATTCCAGCCGGCGTTACCCATGGAATGAAGTTGCGTTTGAACGGTTTTGGCGAATCGGGCGTTCGTGGAGGACGAGGTGGCGATTTGTTTGTCGTGGTATTTATAAAAAATGATAAACAATTTGAACGCGATGGTGATCATTTACACTGTACCCTGTCCATTCCTTTTACATTGGCTGCCCTTGGCGGAGAAATTAATATAAAAACAATCGATGGGGAGGCGGTTTTGCAGATTCCAGCAGGGACGCAGCCGGATGCAATTTTACGTATGCGCGGCTACGGAATGCCTAGTTTTTCTACGAATAATCGGGGCGACCAGTTGGTACACATCGGGATCGAAGTCCCTAAAAAATTGACCTCCGAACAGCGCGCCAAATTGGAAGCTTTTGCCTTATCCCTCAATGGCGGAGAAAAAAATTGGTTCTCAAAATTTAAAGATTCTTTTCAGTAAATTTTGCAAAACTTATTCCTTTGGGTGAATTTCTTGTTGAATTTTTTCCAGTTCAGGATTGAGAAGGGTAAGGAATTCTTTTAGAGCTGGATCCGTTTCCGCATTGTATTCGCAAACTTCTTTCGCATGCTCGAGGAGACGGAGAGCCCGCTTGGGACGCTCGCCTTCATTATAACGCTTGGCTGCAGCAAGTAAAATTGCTGGATAATCAGGGAAAATATTGAGAATAAAATCGTAAATTCGTAATCCGGTATCAATGCTGAGTTCCGAAATGGATTCCGCAAGATACATGTAAGTAATAGGATGGGGGGAACCACCAGGGCAAAATAACGTCAAAAATTGAAATAGTTGGGCGGCTATTTGTGGCTCTCCCTCGTTGTAAAATGATTCCGCAAATTTGCTGAGAATTCGAATGTCGTCCTCCGTTGATAAGGTGAATACTTCCTGGAGAGGCTGCTGCTCCGCCTTGGCAGTTATTCGTTCCAAAATTTTCCAACATTCCGGATCACTGGCGTAGCGCTTTAATGCCGTGCGAAAAATTGTTGTGAGAAGCGTCGTGCTCCCATCTAACAATTCCGTCGAAAAACCAAGCCCACCAATGGAAATTTCTTTTACCATACTTTCCAACTTCTGACAAAATTGATCGATTTTAGTATCCATGTATGGCCAAATCTATTAAATTTTTCATAAAAGAAAAGTCTCATTTGTCGCATATTTATTTATTTACATATAGAGCCGTTTTGCGGTGAATAATTTTTGAAATACGTAAAAATATGTCCGTATGCCCAACGTGACACTCTCCCCTCCCCACGCTTCCCAGCCTTGAAGGTTTCCTATTATTTGTCAAGTCTTATTTTTCGATGTGAAATAAATCCTTCAATTTGTCCTGTGTATCTTTTGGGAGTGGGGACAGGTCACCGGTTTCCGGGGTCGCATTTTTTCTAGATGTTGTGTAGTTCGTTTGACTAGAGGGAGGAAACTCATCCCTCGAAATTTTTCCTTCAACCTGTTTATTAATATTACTTGTCGATGTCGATTTTTCTCGTTCTTCGGATTGTTCAATTTCGTTTCCTGTCAAATTGTTTTTAAGTTTTTTTAAAAGCGAAAGAACCTGATCGATGGATCGCTGCTCCAGGATTTCAATCGCACGAAATAGAGCCAGTTGAAACATAATTGAATCACTGGAAGAATCCTTTGCAGCAATAATGATGTCTAAAATTTTTAAATTCTTTGCGATTTCGACGGGATCTGTCAAAGAGATTAACTTTTTTTGCAATACTTTTGCCAGGTCCGATAGAATTCCGGAAAAGTTACAGTACTTAAAACGTTCGGCAAAATGAGTGATTTCCCGATAATCCATGCGCTCCACACAGGCTAAAATTTCGTCCAAATCTTGGGAGGAAACGAGGCCGTAAGCCTTGATAACGTCCGCTTCGGAAATGCTATTGTTGCCGAAAGAAATCAATTGATCGAGAATAGATTGGGCGTCCCGCATCCCGCCGTCCGCAATGCGTGCAATAGCCTGTAGCGCCGATAAATCCGCTTGAATGCTTTCCATTTTCGTAATTTGTTGTAATTTTTTTACAATGATTTCTTCGGAAATAGGCTTAAACTCGAAGCGTTGACAACGGGAAGCGATCGTTGGCGGAACTTTGTAAGCCTCCGTTGTTGCGAAAATAAATTTTACATGCGTCGGCGGTTCTTCCAAGGTTTTGAGCAGGGCATTGAAAGCGGCCTGGGAAAGCATGTGCACCTCGTCAATGATGTAAATTTTAAAGCGACAGGACGTCGGAACATACTGGCATTCCTCACGCAAACTGCGCACCTGCTCGACGGAATTATTGGAGGCGCCATCAATTTCAATAACGTCCATGCAATGGCCCTCGAAAATCGATCGACAGGGCTCGCTATTCGGATCGGCATCGATGCTAGGTCGCTCGGAGGCGTTGAGCGCCATCGCCAAAAGACGGGCAGTCGACGTTTTTCCCGTCCCACGTGGCCCAATGAATAGAAATGCGTGGGCAATCCGATGAAGGCGGATCGCATTTTCAAGGGTCTGAACAATTGGATCTTGGCCGACAAGTTCGCTAAATCGCTGGGGCCTACATCGCCGCGCTATCACTTGATAATTCTCTCCCATAGACAGGAATGTTACAAATAAAGGATGCGCGCGACAAGTCTTATTTGAATCTGTTTTTGAAAATAATTCCTGTCGAGTTTTTTACGATTTATTCCCAATGGTTCCTTCGGATCCGATATTGCACTCGTCTCGCAAGTTGTTATCTTGAGAAGAAGTTGGAGTCGAAATGTCTGTTTTGTTAAAGTTTATGCTGGGTATTTTCGTTCTCTTGGCCGGATGCCAACAAAATCCAGACGACAAATCGGAAGATAATGTGGGTGAACGCATTTTGAAGGCTAAAAATTGTATTGCCAATAATCACCCCAAAGATGCCATTAAACTTCTCGAAGAAGGCATGCATATCCACGGTAATGTTCCGGAAATCACCGAATTGTTGGCTAATACGCATTTACTAATCGAGGATAGTGAACTCGCTGCATTCTATTTCGAGCAAACCGCCGGCTTGTCGGATTTATACTACCATTGCTATCTAAAGGCCGCGGAAATTTATGAAAATATGAAAGATTACGACCAGGCCCTATTGTGCTACCGATTGTATTTGGAGGTATTACCCGAAGATGGCGAAGTGCAGGTCAAGTATGCCAATGTGTTTCTACGCGACGGACAGAGAAAAAAAACCCTGGAAATTCTGGTCCGTTACGGTGAAGAATCCATTGAAACTCGCAATCAGGTGGCTGCATTATTCCTCGATTTTGGAAATTATATTCAAGCTCGGAATTGGTATCTTTCCGCATTGGCGATGGATAAAAATAATTTGTCTGCACTGGAAGGACTTTGGGAAATTAATCTGCTATTTGGAGATTGGAACACTTTGTTGGAAATAGGTACGCAACTGCTCGCTTTGGACAAAAAATCTTCCGATGGCGTTTTCCTTCAAAATACTGTCGATGCCATCAAGGTACTTCAAAGAACGTCAAATAAATTGAAAGATGTGGATTTAAATTTCGAAAAAGTTGTTTTACCCATATTTGTTACGGATGAGCTGCAGCCCTCCGCTTCGACGAAAGAAAGCGTCACCGAGGTTGGTGGAACGGACATGACGAAACAGGAAAAAATTGCGGAATTAAAGGGTTCAGTCGAAAAGGCTTGCCTACGAGGCGATTACGATGAGGCGATCTTAATCCTGTGGAAAATACTCGGCATGGACGGAAAAAATGTGGAAGCATGGAGTGAACTCACCGAATGCCTTCGAAAGGCCAATCGATATGCCATCGCGGAGATGGCCATTCAGGAAGCGATCAAATTTAAGCCGGAATGTGTCGATTTTTACATGACCTATTTGGATATCGTTCTATGTACCCATAGCAGTACGGATTATGTGTGTCTTTTGAAGGATGTAAAACGACGATTTCCTACGGATGCGGAGATTCGTCTGCGATGGGCAAATGCCCAGGAAATATACATGGACGATGCGGTGGGAGCGAAGCGTTCCTATGAAAAATTTTTAAAATTAGTGCCCCCCGATCATCCAGAAATTCCAAAAGTGGAACACCTATTACACACCTATGGCAAGGCGGAATAATTAAAAAAATGAGAGTATTTAGTAAATTTTTATTGTTTTTATTTTAAAATTTATATAATTGGTATTCCATGAGTATAGGGAGAACAGAGGATTTTAATAAACTTTTTGATCAAGCGACAAGTATTTTAGCCAAAGATTCGGTTAAAGAAACCAATAAAGGAAAAAGTTTTCTCGGAAAAATAAAGGGGGGGGGCCCTGGTGTGGCCGAAGCCAAAGCTAAGTACATGGACTGTGGGACTGTTGAGTCTAAGAGCCATATGATATGGCTCGCACATAAAATACTTCAAGATAGAAAAAGCCTCTCAAGTAGCGAAAAGGAATTTGAAGCCTCCTACAAAAAATGGGAATCTGAGCAAACTAGGCAAACAATAGAAAAAAGAGGAAAGCAATTTGAGCAGGCTGGAAACAAAGTGGATCGAATTAAAAGTGAATTGGATAATATCAAAGCTCAAATGTTACAAAATATAGCCAATGCAGCCAATCGAGAAGAGCGACTTGGGGACATGCAAGATAAATCAAACAGTATAAAAGAGTCTGCGCTTGTATTTCAGGTAGAAAAAAATGTCAAAAAGTTAATATCCGGTATGATCCATGCCGATGCTCAGGCGGATTTACTTAGCGCTCAGAAGAAAGCGAAAAAAGCAGAAGAAGACCTCAAAAATCCCAACATTAGCCATGAAACGAGGGCACAAGCAAACCGAGACTTAAAGGAGGCCAATAAAGAGATAAAAACTGCACAACAACAAATAAGTACCCATGAAGGAATTTCCGATAAAGATTTTTTCAAAATATTGACTCATGGCGATATTGAAAAAATTATTTATGCACTAGACTTCGATAAAATGCAATCTTTAGTGGGATTGCTTCTGGAACGTATACCAAATGCTAATCTCGATGATGGTATTGATGTGCAAAAAGTTGCCGATTTGCTCTCTTCCGATGTTTTTTGGGCTAACCTAAAAAGTAGTATGCTTGTTGCGTCGGGGGATGAAAAAGGGATTATTCCGAAAGGAAGAGAAAAGGAAATCGAAGCCACAATAAAAATACATCGTGAAACGTGTAGGAGTTATTTTTCCACGGCGTAGGCTAAAAAAGTATTGCCTTTCGATGGGAAAAATTTGACAAAATAAAAAGGAATAGTAGGAATAAACCCCACTACGGGGGGTTAGCTCAGTCGGTTAGAGCACTTGCTTCACACGCAAGGGGTCGGTGGTTCGAGTCCACTATCTCCCACCATTGTTCTGTCATGATAATTGCTTTATTGCTTGATTAAATCAGTTAGGATTTCAACTTTCTTCTTATGTTGTTGGGTATATTTTGCTTCAAGATCCTCTTTGGGAGCGGCATTCCTAGATAGGAAGCTGGGGAACGATTTTTTGAAATTACAGGTTTTTCACTTAATTCTACTCCAACATGTTCTCAATGGAGCGTTTATACATTTGGCCATATTTGTCGGAAAAATAAAGGCTGTTCTTGCCGATTTTTTCAAGGAAAACTTTCGGATGTTCACAGAGAAGTGCCCCGTTGCCAAAAATTTTATTGTCCGTAATAATTTGTCCTTTCCCATTGCCGTAGCGCTGAATCGTATCGATGTGAAAGGCAAGTAATGCGTCGCGAACTTTTTCCTGCTTTACCACTAAGGGATCTTTAAAAAAATGTTTCAATTTGCGCTGAGGTGTTGTATTTTTCGAGAGTGAAACGACATTGCTGCTAGAATTTTTGGTATTTTGTGGACTGTCGGAACGGAGGGCGTTTCTCGTCACTACGAAGACAAAACAACAGGAAGCGGTAATCGCAAAACCCTTCAAAAGAAAAACCGTTGCGTTCTGAATCCAACGATTGGGGAGGTAAATGGATAGTATTTTGTCGAAAGCTACGCGGTAACATTGGAGTAATGCGAAAAATAAATCGCCGATTGCAGCACACCCTCGCCGAACCATCGTTTGCAATTTGTCAATGCCGATGACTATGTAATCGCGAATAGAGGCCACCTGTTGACTGAAAAATGATCCAACGGTACACACCACTATAATCGGCAGTCGTAGCACGAAATAACACAATTGAACCAATCTTGCGGTAATGTTGGCGGTAATGGAACTCAAAGCACATAGGGTTTCCCAAAGTTTCGTAAGCAATAAAATCGTCCAATTGGAACAAAAATTAATGGATTTTAAGGGCGTTCCACAGAGAAATTGTAATAGTTTATAAGGGGAAGTGAGTAAGGCTCCAAAGGCGATTAATCCGCTTGCTAATTTGCTTTTTAAGGCAGATAGAACTCCAAAAAATGTTAAGTTTTTCAGCTTGGAATTCGCTCGGGAATGTTGCATTCCCCTTCGCAATTGTTCGATTCGTTTGGCGTTTTGAGAATCTCGAATCGTTGGTGGGGTATTGGAAATTTCGAGAGGCTGTGTTGAAATTAATGGTGACTCGTCGGCATTGGCGATGTCCGATTCTTGGGAACGGAAAATCTGCACGGAATCATTTTGGGGATCGGGAAAACAATCGACGGTAATGGAAGCGGGCTCTTCCAGCGTTTGCGGGGAAGTTTCCGGTAAAAGTTCTGCCGCTGGTAAGTCCACAGTCTCCAATTCCGTCGGCGATGCCGTTTCGGCGGATTTCTTTTGGAGATGATTATTTCGCTTTAAACCTTCAAAAATTAAGCTCATATTCTTTTTAGTTGATTGATATCTTTTAGTGCACGATTGACGTCTTTAACACGTACTTTCGTCGAATAATCGATGAAGGCCGAAATAAGGGCCTTGTCGCAAATGTTGTTAATAATGCGTGGAATGCCTCTGCTTGCTGTGTAGATTTTCCGTAGGGCAAAAAAGGAAAATATGGGAATTTGTTCGCGCTGTATCTGAAATTTCTTTTCCGACGGTTCTTCGCCCTTTGCTAAATTGATGCGGTGCTGGATATAATTCTTCATATCCATAAAGCTCAATGGCTTTAAATCGTGATAGACCGAAATGCGTTGGCGGAGTTGTCGCATACATTGTTTGCGTAACTTTTGCTTGAGTTCCGGTTGGCCGACGAGGACAATGTGGAGCAATTTTTCGTCGTCGCGTTCGATGTTGGATAGTAGGCGAACCGTTTCTAGGCTATTGAGATCCAAATTTTGTGCCTCGTCGATGATGAGAACGGCCCGTTTTCCCTGGGTGCGTTCCTGGCGAAGTTTTTCCGTAATTTTTGAGCGGATTGTTTCGACCGATTCGTTGGCAATGATCGGGACGCGGAGATGGGTGCAAATCGCGTTTAGTAGCTGATGTTCGTCGTGGGGAGGAATGGGCAAAGAAAGAAGAAGGGATTTCGAGGGATCGAGTTCCCGGGTGAGCGCATTACAAATGGTCGTTTTTCCGCAGCCAACCTCTCCCGTAATGACCGTAAAACCATCGCAATTTTCAATGCCATACTGCAGTAGCGAAAAGGCAGTCATGTACTGGGGGCTCATATACAGCGCATGGGCCTCCGTTTTAATGGTAAACGGTTTGTGTTTGAGTGCAAAAAATTCTAGGTACATAACGTGTAAATTTTTTTAGTTTTTTATTAAACTATGACAATTGCCTCTCTCTGCGAAAAATAAACTTGTGAAGTATACCTCACCTAAAACCACATTCGTCAATAATTCTTTATACCCCATCCTGCTTCAATAGCATTATTATTATTAAAACGATGTCAAGTTTTTTCCCTAAAAGAATATTTTTATTCGGTCAAAGGTAGAGTTAACCAATGATATATAACATAAAATCTTGACAAATCTTTGAAGATTCTTAAAAAGTAAAGTTTTTTCCGGATTTGAACGTACCGCTCGCTTCCTCCCTATGCCTCCTAGCCTTGAACTCATTCGTAAATTTGTCAAGTAATTTTTTAGTATGCTCCTATGGATTGCCTTATTTCTTTATATTGACACTTTTCAAATTCCAGATGTCGCGGGCATACTCATGGATAGTCCGATCACTGGAAAATTTCCCAAGAAGTGCCGTATTTAAAATGGCCATTTTAGCCCATTGGGTTCGGTTTTTATAGGCGTCATTGATGCGGTTGTGTGTCTCACAATAGGCACGGAAATCGGCTAAAACAAAGAAGGGATCGCGGTAAATGAGATTTTCTGCGATTTCGCGCATGGGATTTTCGCCCTCTCGCGTAGCAAAAAAATCAGAGAGCATCCAATCGAGAACCGCCTTCAATTCTTCGTCACTGTGATAGTAATCCTGCGGGTCATAGCCTCCATTTTTCAGGGCAGTGATTTCCTGTTCCGTGTTGCCAAAAATGAAAATATTTTCGTCGCCAACTTCCTCCAAAATTTCAACATTGGCACCGTCGAGCGTACCGATTGTACAGGCACCATTTAGAGCGAGTTTCATATTGCCCGTCCCCGAAGCCTCCTTTCCGGCCGTGGAAATTTGTTCCGAGAGATCTGCTGCGGGAATGATTTTTTCGGCGACTGTAACACAATAATTGGGAATAAAAACGACCTTAATTTTGCCATTAATTTCCGGATTATTGTTGATAAAATTGGCTGCCAAATTGATAGCATGGATAATTTTTTTCGCCATAACATAGCCCGGCGCTGCCTTGGCACTAAAGATAAAGACGCGCGGATAAATGGAATCGTCGCCGGGATTTTTAGCCACGCGGCGAAATAAGGCGAGAATATGTAAAAGATTGAGATGCTGGCGTTTGTATTCATGCAGACGTTTAATTTGAACGTCGAAGAGCGCGTCGGAACTAATCGCGATGCCCAATATTTGTTGGACATATTCCGCCAGGGCAATCTTATTTTCATGTTTAATCGCCATGAATTGTTCTTGAAATGCCTTATTATCGGCGAATTTCGTGAGCTGTTGGAGTTGGTCGAGATCAGTCACCCAGGCTGGACCGATTTTTGAATCGATGAGTTCGGAAAGTTTCGGATTGCAGAATTTGAGCCAACGGCGCGGCGTAACGCCATTGGTTTTATTGTTAAACAATCCGGGATAAAGCTCATTGAAACTCGAAAACAATTGGGATTTGAGTAATTCCGAGTGCATGCGCGCAACGCCATTTACCGAGTGGCTTCCCACAACCGCCAGATGGGCCATGCGAATGACCGGATGTTCTCCTTCCGTAATGATCGATAGTTCCCGTTTTTTACCGTCATCGCCAAGCCATTTTTGCCCAACATCTTCCTCGAGAAAGCGGCGATTAATTTCACAAATAATCTGGTAATGCCGCGGTAAAACTTTTTGAAAAAGCTCCACGCTCCACGTTTCAAGCGCTTCCGGTAAAAGGGTGTGATTAGTGTAAGCAAAAATGGCCTTACAGATATTCCAGGCCTCTTCCCAAGACATTTTTTCTTCATCGATGAGGACGCGCATCATTTCGACAATTGCGACGGTTGGATGGGTATCGTTGAGCTGAAGCGTTACCGTTTTTGTGAAATTGGACCAATCTTTATTGAGATTTTTATAGCGTCGGAGAATATCTTTGATCGAGCAAGCAACGAAAAAGTACTGCTGCATGAGGCGGAGTTCTTTACCTTGAACGGTAGTATCGTTGGGGTAAAGAATTTTCGAAATGGTTTCCGTTTCGACCTTGTCGCGAACCGCTTGAATATAGTCGCCGCGATTGAAATTTTCCAGGTTAAATTCTTCTGTGGCGTGAGCTTCCCATAGGCGGAGAAAGTTAATGGTTTCTGCGCCGTAGCCGACAATGGGGATATCCCAGGGAATGCCGATAATATCCTGAGTATTTTCCCAGACGGGGACCCAATCGCCTTGTTCATTGTAATGATTTTTGACATTGCCGTACAATTTAATGCGCTGGGCATTTTCGGGGCGAGCGATTTGCCACGGACTCCGACCTGCAATCATCCAGCTATCAGGGTGTTCTACCTGTTTACCGTCGACAATTTCCTGGCGAAATAATCCAAATTCGTAATGGATACCGTAGCCAATGGCGGGGTAATTGAGGGTAGCGAGGGAGTCGAGGAAGCAGGAGGCGAGGCGCCCAAGGCCGCCGTTGCCGAGCGCAGGATCCTGACCCTCATCGAACATCACATCGAGATTTTGTCCGAGTTCCTTCAGTGCCGTTCGCATTTCCTCAAAAATTCCCGAGTTATACAAATTATTTTTCAACAGGCGTCCCGGAAGGTATTCGAGCGAAAGATAGTACAGGCGACGAATATCCGATTCGTGTTGAGCGCGCTGCGTTTTGATGTAGCGATTAAGAATTTTATCGCGGATGGCATAGCAAGTTGCGAGCCACCATTCATAGGAAGACGCCGAAGTCTGTTCCCGGGCGAGTCGGCATTCTAGGTGGTGTAAAATGGTCTCCTTAAGTTCTTTGACCGTTGTTTTTACAAAAAATTCTGGCACACATCCATCCGCAGATTTATCGATACCGCAATTACAACTTTCAGCCGTTTTAGTCGTTTTTTTCGCACTATTATCATTCGATTTAACTCTCTCCATAAATATCCCTTTTGGTACCTTTTATCTAAATTTTTTCTTTTGCCAATAAAAATATTGCATTTAGGTTTAAGAAAAAATAAAAAGATTATCCATCGATGTTGCAGCGAGAATATATTGCAGGAATTATCCTGAGTTTTATGGTACTGGAGGTGAGTTCGCTAGGAGGCTATAGCGTGAGAAAAAAACTCCATTCTTCTTCCGCTAAAAAAGACGTTAAAAAGGAAAACTCGCCGATTAAGGAGGTCGTTATTGTCTCTAAAAAGAATCGCGATTTTGAGTATTTTTCAACGTTTTGGCCTTCCTGCCAGCCCTATCGGCCCAATCGCGTGAAAGATGATCGGGAGCAGCGCTATGTTTTGGGCGTCGATTCGGAATGCGATTTTGCGGGAACTTACGCGGTAATCCTGCTCAATGAATCCCTAAAAAATTTCATGGGGAAAGGGATATTGACGCTGGAGTACGTAATTTGTGGCGAGTTGGAGCCGCGGCGGATAATTTTTCCTTTGCTGGTAAAGAAGGTAGCCGACGATCGACAAATTTTCCTACGCCTCGAGCCCTCACGCCAGTTTAAAAAGAAAATCGTCGCCTGGAACGTAACGCTTCAAAACAACGGAAAAATGCATATGCAATCGAATTTATTTTGGAAGAAGCTGATGCGATAGATCATCCCTTCCCATATTTTGCAAAGAGCCCGGCCCAAAATTTTGCGTATGGTTAATGAAATATTTTAAAGTTTTCCCTCGTTTTTTTCTGTGAATCTCCGGACTCATGGGTATAATATTTAGATGCGATCGGAATAAATTCACCATACGATCCATCATCCTTTCCGTTTTTATAGTACTCCCCAAAGCTGTCATGCCATATATTTGTTTTTAATGTCTTATCGGTTATTATTTCAAGCTTGCCGAAGAGAGTCATGTTCTTCATGATGCCTTCATTATAATGGTACAGCGATGCGTGATTATTTTCCCTTATTTGTTCGATTTTGGAAGAGTTGGCGTCGGTGGCAAAGTATAGTTCCAATTTATCGTCGATTGCCTTGTTGAGAACATTAAACAATGCCCTAGTTTCAGGGAAATTATCTAAATTTGTTATGGATAAAAATGCGATTTCATAGGCTCGAACAACCCCAACGACTTCATTCTTTGTATTATTCGTATGCATCTAACTATTCTTAATCAATGTCGAGGGAAAATATTTCCTCAGAATGACGATTGACATCTTTTTTTAAGTGTTAATAAGAGTAAGCGGATATGTTTGTTTGCAAATCAAGGATCTTGATCGAGTATTTGGGAAAATTTTTGCTGTTGGAACGCCAATTCGGAGATCGAACAATGTTTATTTTGCCCGGCGGGAAAGTCGAACCCTTCGATGAAACCCAAAGCGAAGTGGTGCGTCAACTTAACGATGACGGCAAAGAACGTAATTACGACGACGTTTTGCTCAATACCATCCGCCGCGAAGTGTACGAGGAGCTGAAAATTAATCTGCCCCATATCATCGATTACTTCTGTAGCAGCTTCTTCGTCAATACACAGGAAGAACAGGTCATCGATGTTGTTTTTTACACGAAATTGCAGGAACATCCCGAAATTGTCGTCGATGGCAGCGAGGCGAAATCCTTCCTTTGGATGAATCAAAAGGAAATCCTTGTTTCGGACCAGGTTCACGATTGGCTCAAAAAAGCCCTGAACGTCTTCGATCGTATCGGTTAAATAGCCATAAAATCACTTCTACCTTCCCGGGTCGCAAATTTTGCCACCTGCTCGAAAAGCATGATTATTTTTTCGTCCGGAAAAATTTCAGTAAAATCTGAAAAATTATTTTGCTCTTCACCCATGGGATTAAGAAAATAGACGTGCTTGTGCTTTTCTGAGAGAAGGCGGTAGAGCGCCAGACGACTATCGAGGGAAAGCGATAAATGATAATCGATGAGAAATGCATTCTCTTTTCCTTCGGGCATGAAGGGAAGCAATTTTAGAATTTGATTATTAATTCCACTCGGGGTTCGCGCGTGGATGGCGAAGAGAGGAAATGTTTCGCTTTCCCTTTGATCGGGGGCGGAAGAGGACCTTTTATCGGGACTTACGACAAAAACTCCTTTAAGAGGATAGACTACCTGTTCCAAAGTGGAGCTCGTGGCATCCGTTATTAGGTAGTATATTAGTTCATTTTTTCTTGCAAGTAGCCTTGCAATTTCGCTATCTTCTACTATCTCGCTATCTATTAATATGGATCCCAACATAATTTTGGAGGTATCATGGTGCCTTATAAAATTTTGTATAGAAAAAAATGTCATTGGCGAAAAGTTTTCGCAAAAATGGGGAAATTATTCAGTGGAATTATTTTTTTTATTTTTTATGGATTATTTCATAATTTATGCTTGACAAGTTATGGGGAGGCAAATACTATATAGGCAATTATTGGAGATGTTATATCCACTCGAAAGGTGAGCATGTGAGATTTTCAGTAAAGAAAAAGGAATACAAAATGAATAAATTATTATTAGTTACAAGTGGTTTGTTGGCAGCGGGTAGTGTGTTAGGAGAGTTTTCTTTGCCCACATTAAATGTCGATGCCAAGGTTGAGTTTAATACGGCTGGTGTCTATGAAGGTCGTCGCCGTTTGGATCAAAATTTTGCTCCCGATATTGAGATTGGGGCGCCCCTGCTGGAAGATGCTGCCAATTTATATGTTGGCGTTGGCGCAGGCCTAGGTGTAGGCAATAGCCACTCTTCTGCTAGGAACGAGGTAGCTCCCCGTGTCGGATTTTCCTACGATTTTACCGATCTATTTACCGTCGATTTCGGCTATACTTTGCATAATTTCGGAAAGAAGCCGCTCATAGGTGTGGTTGGTTCGGATGGAGACAGCTATTTCAATCGAAATTTTGCGGCACTGAATGCGGCCGGAAGTATTACAACAAGTAGAGGAGACATAGCTCCGGATGCATTTGCCGATGGGATCCATTCTGTGCTAACAAACTCAGCAAGCGGGCTTGATTTTGCCAAAGGTGTTAGTAACGAGGGAGTACTTTCCATTGCGAGAGATACGGCAAATGGTCTCCAAGTGCAATACAACTTTGAAGGGAAAAAACGATTCCATGAGATCTATGCGGGTATTATGGCTGATGTTTTACTCAATCCGGCGCTCTATTTTTCCTATGATTTCACGCAAAAGAAATCCAATATCAACGGAGCAGTGCACTAT
>JAISXO010000015.1 GCA_031270475.1 Puniceicoccales bacterium
TCCCTTTTTGGCTTTACGCTTTCCAATTTCCGTTCCCAAATTTCGGCTTTTGCCTCCATTTCTCTCGCTATTTTTGCCTTTGATATTCCCTCTTAATTTCGCCATCCGCGTTTTTTTATATTATTCTTCGAATGTTATAACGTTTGGATTTTCGCCCTGATATACCGCCCAACCTGCACATCCAATCCGCATTTGTGGAAGATCAAGCGGAACAGCCTCACAAATATTTGCAGCATAGCCCGACTGATCCCACTTTAAAAATTTCGCTGGCCGACTGCCATCAACCCACGTCACATGACCATCACAAAAAACGACGTAACCACCCTTACTTCCATAGAGTCCAACCTGCTCGTCCCAGGTACCATCTTTGCAAAGTCCACGAGTAAATGCTAAAGGAGTGGTAGCAGGAGGCACATTTAATGGCAAGCTTATGATTAAACAATAGCTGATGGAAGTTTCACGTGTAAAAAGAGCATTTAAAATATCACTAAATATGGTTTATCATCGACCACAATATCATCTTCTAAACGGCAGATTACTTCCTTCAAAACCTTGGAAGCGTACTTATCTCCCAAAGAAATATAAATATAGGGATCATTGAGAACCATATCTGAAAGACTGGTCCTACCAAGGCTCGCCAATTGTTCAATAAAAATTCCCAATGATATGCTTTGTCTCCCTTTCTATCAAAACTGTCAATTTCCCAACCACGGTTAACTGCACACTCTTTCCACGCCTCGGCGATTTTTTGCAAGTTGGATTGATCTTTTACCTTTTGCGCGCTGAGTTTTATGGCGCTCATTGCCGGCAGAAGAATCGCTAGTAAAATGCCGATGATGGCAATAGTAAAAACAATTTCAGCTAACGTAAAGGATTTACTTTTTTAGATCATTATTATTTCTCTAAAATATTCTCGATGATTCATTTCAGTCACCGCCAGTACCATCATGGTAAAGAATGACGAGTTGACCATCGCTTCTGTAATCCGTTTCCACTCCATCATTGCCACAGGTTATAAAAGCTGAATTTGGCACCGCTTCACGGATGTCATTCGTATAGCCTTGCCCGTTCCATTTCAAGAATTTTGCTGGTTTGCTTCCGTCGAACCAGGAAATGTGTCCATCACAAAAAACGACATAACCGCCTTTCGAACCATAAAGTCCGGCTTTTTCGTCCCATTTACCGTCTTCGCGTAGGCCACGGGTAAATCCGAAAGGCGTTGTATTGAGCGGAGCGTAAGCGGGCAAGTTCATGACGAGACAATAGCTGAGAATGTAGCCATCATAAATCATAAAATTCGTCACAATCCCCTCCCCCGAACAAAGTCCTGTCCAAGTGACTTCTCCGTCTACAAATTGGCTAACAGACTCCCTTACTATTTTTGAAGCGTATTTATCGCCCGGAGAAACATAAACATAGGGATCATTGAGAACTATATCCGAAGCACTTGTTTTACCTCGACCACCCAATTGATCTGCAAAGACGGAAATTCTTTGTTCGCCCCCCGGCTCTTTTCCGTCAATTACCCAGCCGCGATTAATGACACATTCTCTCCACGCCTCGGCGATTTTTTGCAAGTTGGATTGATCTTTTACCTTTTGCGCGCTAAGTTTTATGGCACTCATTGCCGGCAGAAGAATCGCTAGTAAAATGCCGATGATGGCAATAGTAAAAACAATTTCAACTAATGTGAAAGATTCACTTTTGCTTTTTACGCGTTGCTGCGTTGCTGCGTTGCTGCGTTGCAAATTAATCATGAAATAATTATCGCGATTTCATGAATCATGTCAAGAGGAAAATACAAATTTTTTTATTTTTTGGAAATTTAGGCCAAGGCTGGCAAATAGAGGGTGGGAGCAAGCAGCACGTAAAAATTTTCCGATATTTATGCCAAATCGCTTTCAACTTTTATCAGCTTTTTCTTAATTTCCGTGCCAATCTCTACGGGAAATTTTCTTCTATTTTCTTGTATATCCCTAAAAATTTCCTTACAGTCGGAAGAATGAGAAGGACTCACCATTGCAGTGCGCTTGCTAAAAAAAATGAGGGAGAATCCATTCGCCTAATCGGTTGGATTCAATCGATCCGCGACCATGGCGGTTTGATTTTTGTCGATTTACGCGACCGAGAAGGGATCACGCAAGTTGTCTTCGATCCTAAAAACGACGCCTACGCTCCCCTGCTACCGACACTCAAAGATGAATCCGTCATCGAAATTTTCGGAACAGTATGTCTGCGCCCCGCCGACACGGCAAATCCCCACATCGCAACGGGAGAAATTGAAATCATTGCCGATACCCTCAAAATACACAACATTGCCGAAACATTGCCATTTCCTCTGGAAGATAGCAAAGCCGACAAAGTTAATGAAGATTTGCGCCTCACCTACCGCTATTTGGATTTGCGCCGTCCGAAAAATTTAAACGCCCTGCGTACTCGCCATCGCATCGCCCACAGTATCCGTGATTACCTGGATCGACAGGACTTTATCGAGGTTGAATTGCCCTACCTATTTAAAACAACGCCGGAGGGAGCCCGAGAATTTCTCGTTCCAAGCCGACAAAATCCAGGAGCTTTCTACGCCTTGAGCCAATCGCCGCAACAGTACAAACAGATGCTCATGGTGGCAGGAATTGAACGCTATTATTCCCTAGCCCGATGTTTCCGCGACGAAGATTTGCGCGCCGATCGCCAACAGGAATTTACGCAGATCGATTTGGAAATGTCATTTATTGACCGAGAAGATATTCACACTTTGATCGAAGGAATGATGCGAGTTGTCTTTAAAGAAACCCTCAATCGCGACATCGAAACCCCCTTCATTCGCCTATCCTTCCGAGAAGTTATGGATCGTTTTGGCTCCGATAAGCCAGATACGCGTTTTGCGCTGGAATTGGCCGATTTATCACCGATTTTTGAACACTCCAAATTCAAAGTTTTCCGCGATTGCCTCGAAAAAGGTGGTTCGATCAAGGCAATTAATGCTAAACGGCTCGCTGATATCACCCAGGGTGAGCTAAAAAATTTAGAAGATATTGCACAAATATTGGGGGCAAAGGGATTAGCTTTCATCAAAGCCGAAAGTGGGGAATGGAAATCACCAATTTTGAAATTTCTATCGGACAAGGAAAAAGATGCTTTGCGCGATGCGCTTCGGATTGAAGATGGCGATATTGTATTTTTTGCAGCATCGGATTGGTTGCATGCGTGTACGATTTTGGGGCGAATTCGTCTAGAATGCGCCCATTTACTCGTCAATCGCGGCCATCTAACGATTCCCAAAAATCAATTTAATTTCCTATGGGTGGTTGACTTTCCTTTAATTTCCTTTGATAAGGAACAGGGGCGCTATCTCTCGACACATCATCCATTTACGGCGCCGATAGAAGAAGATGAAGAAAAATTAAAAACCGATCCGCTCAACGTTCGAGCACAGCACTATGATATTGTTTTAAATGGATTTGAGATTGGCGGAGGAAGCATTCGCATTCATAATTCCGGCTTACAATCACTGGTCATGCGCGATATTTTGAAATTGGAAGAGGAGACCATTCAGGATCGTTTTGGATATCTGTTGCGGGCATTTAAATTTGGAGCACCGCCCCATGGTGGTATTGCGATTGGTTTGGACCGTCTTGCTGCGATTATTTGCGGTACGGATTCCATTCGCGACGTGATTGCCTTTCCAAAGACGCAGAAGGGACAAGATTTGATGGCTCAAAGTCCTTCTTCTGCTTCAGAAAAACAGTTGCGCGAATTGCATATTGCAACAGTTATACTCCAAGGGAAATAAAAATCGATCCTTTTAAAATATTTTTTCATTTTTTTATTTACATTGATTTAAAATTTGTTCCTTTTAATATCTGTTCAAATGTGCAAACGAGTATTATAAATATGAAGAGAAGAATAAGTTATCTCTGTTATTTAGGAATTTTTGGTATTGTCTTTACGGAAAGCCCATACGCAGCGCTACCGCCCGTACCTCCTCCCAAACCTCCAGAAGTTTGGAATCCTCCCTTGAAGCATCTTCCTCCTGGACATAGAGGGAAAGTTCTGGCGCCCAGGAAACCGCCTTCGAGATACAGAAAAGAACATCTAAAATTTAGAAAATCACCTCTAGAACCAACGGAGGAACTTTCTGATCTTTCTCTTTCATATCAGAAACCGTTTCCAGGCTCCGAACCACTACGCTCAAAATCAATGGAAGAATTTCCAAGAATAAAAAAGCTGCTCCAAACATATGAAGAAGAGGATTATGGATCAATATTTCGAGGATTTCAGGAAGACCCTAACACGGGCCATTTATTCAAAATAATTGAAAAGGAAAAAGACGGTGATACAGTATTTTACGTCGAAGACATTCGCTGCAACGGCATTTCAATCTGGGAAAAAACATATCCTGATAGTCGAGTCATTTTTATTAATAGTTCCTGTGATCCCTTAAAACAATTAGAAGAGAGAATAATGTTCTGTGTCTATAATCGAAGCCCCGAAAATCTTCGAAGGGTTTTAAGAGAGTGCCAGGATTCGAAGGAGTTTATTGAGAAAAAACCGCATTTATTGCAACGTGTCTTTAACATTTATCAACAAAAAGGTAGGGGCATATTACGAACAGCCTCATCGATGAGTTTGATTGATCTACAAGAAGAAGAAATAGAAAAACGGCAGGAAGCAATCATAGAAATCTTCATAAATTTTGGTTATTTTCCTCCTACAGATGAAGTTTAAACATTCTTTAGCCATTTTCACCTTCGGATTCTACAAACCTCCGTTCATGGAATGAATCTATGACACAAACAGCTCGATCATAGCCGATTTTTAATTTTTACCGAAGAACAAATTTAATATTTTTAAAAAATTTTTTCATTTTTTCATTGACATTGTTTAAAAATTGTTACTTTTGTTAAATCAGTATGAAGAAAAAAATAAATTATTTTAGTTGGCTATGTATTTTTAGTATTGCCTTTACAAAGGATTCATATGCAGCACTGCCATCCATGAAACCACCTCCGGAAGCAAGAGGAAAAAGTAGACGAATAAAACCAATGCCACCTCCGAAGGAAACACAACAAACACCAAGGAAACCACTTCTGAACCCAGAAATTCCTCCAGAATCTTTTTCGCCTCCTTCCAAACAAGAAAAAACACCTCCAGAATATAATGGAAAACCCCTAGCATTTCGACCCGCTCCTCAACAAGGAAAGCCTCCTCCAGAACATAGGAGACCACCTCTAGAATTTTGGAATCCTAACTTTAGACAAGATCTCCCGGCAAGATATGGAGGAGAACCTCTAGCGTCTCGACCGGCTCCTTCAAAACAAGGGAATCCTTCCAAAAGAAAGGGACCAAGATTAATGGAGGGATTTCCTCTAAACCCTGAACAATTCGCTCAAACACAAGAAACCCCACCTCTAGAACCGGAAGAATTCTCAGGATTTCCAGAATTTCAGCCTCTTCCTTCAAGATTAAAAGAAAAATCCGGACGAATGACACAAATGCAAAACTCGAAGAAAAATCAATGGAAGGAACTCTCGGAACCTAGAAAAATGCTTCAAGAAGATATACTACCTCCAGGGCTAAAAAAAGATCCCATGACCGGTCAAGTGTACCGGATGTTTACAGGAGAAAACGGCCAAACTTATGTCGAAGAATACCACGACTACGGCACTTTCATTTGGGAAATGACGTGGGCAAATGGTCCCATCGCTTTCGGAGGGAAAAACGCTGCTCAACCAATGATAGAAAAAGTAGAGAAATTAAAGCGCTTCATCCGTAAACGAAACCTACAAGGCATTCGATCGATTTTGATCGGATTCCGGAAATTTGGAGATGATAATGATAGTTCCGATCCAAGACCCGAGGCAGAAGATCTTATTGACGCCGATCCGAGTCTCTTGTTATACGCTTTGGCAACGTATGGTCAGAGAGATCATGATATATTAGAAACGACCTCATCGCTAAGTTTGGTTCAACTATCGGAAGACTTGGAAAAATCGGAACCGGAACCAAAAATAAAACCGGCGAAACCAAAAACAAAACCGGAAGAATCGGAAAAAATAATTATGAAAGCGATCATAAAAGAACTTAAAAATTTTGGCTATAGAAAAAAATATTCCCTGTTTATTTAGCTACTCCTAAAATTCTTTTTCAACTTCGACCTCTACGAGTCCCTGCTCACGGAGTGTATCCATGATACGGGCAGCTCGATTATAACCGATTTTTAATTTTCGTTGTAGAAAAGAGGTCGATGCCCGATCATTTGTCCGAATAATTTCCAGTGCCCGAGGCATGAGATCATCATCCCATTTTTCATCATCTTCACCTCCCGATTCAGGATCATTCTCGATCTGCTCCTGTATCGATTCTTCAAATTTTGGTCCCCCATTCTTTTGATAAAGGTAATCGACGATGCCGTTAATTTCGTCGTCGGAAACGAGAGCTCCCTGGGCTCGGACTAAACCTGATGCCCCTGGCGGAGAAAAAAGCATATCGCCCTGTCCTAGTAGCGCTTCCGCACCACCCGTATCCAAAATTGTTCGACTGTCCACCTTCGAAGATACCTTAAATGCAATGCGACAGGGCAAATTCGCCTTGATAATACCCGTGATGACGTTTACCGAAGGACGCTGTGTCGCCAAAACGAGGTGAATTCCCGCCGCCCGAGCTAGCTGCGCCAATCGCGCGATATACGTCTCGATATCCCCGGGAGCAACCATCATGAGATCCGCTAATTCGTCGATAATACAAACGATATAAGGAAATTTTTTGTACTCTTCCCCACCCTCTTCGCTTTTTAAATCTTTTAATTTTATATTATAATTGGCAATATTGCGTACACCGGCTTTCGCAAAAATCTGGTAGCGTAACTCCATCTCTCCAATGAGCCATTTTAGCGCACCGGGAACTTTTTTGGGATCGGTTACAACCGGAACGAGCATGTGAGGCAATTGATTGTAATTCTGCATTTCGACAATTTTCGGATCGACCATGATGAATCGTAAATCCTCGGGCGAGGCGTGGTAGAGCAGAGAAGCTATGATCGCATTGATACACACCGTTTTTCCTGAACCCGTTGCACCGGCGATGAGGAGGTGGGGCATTTTAGCGAGATCGTAGATCATTGGATCGCCCGTAACGCTGCGACCTAAAACGATCGGAATCGCTGCCGTCGACTCCGCCCACGTCCTCGACTCCAAAATCTCGCGCAAATGGACGCTTGCTGGATCCCGATTCGGTAACTCGACGCCAACACAACTCTTCCCCGGAACCGGCGCTATGATGCGTACCGATTTTGCTGCCAAACCTAGAGCAATATTTTTGTCCAAATTCGCAATTTTTTCGACGCGAATGCCCGCATCCGGAGTCACCTCGTAGCGCGTAATGACGGGCCCTCGATGAATTTCACCCGGCGTAACATGTACACCAAATTGCGCCAAAACCTCGACCAATCGCTGAGCAACTTGTTCGCAATTCTCCCGACTACTACCCGTATTTTTGCAGGAGTGTAGCAAATCGATTCCCGGAAAAATATATCCCGAATCGCGCTTTTTAAACGCAACTTTTGTTTTATCAATATTGATTTCCTCAAAAATTTTAACGCTCCGTAAACTTTTGGCTGCGTTTTTGTCGGTCGCCCTAAATTCGCGGGATTGGGTCAGAATATTGGCCTCCGGTTGCCGTAAACTAGCAAACAATTTGCGGACGATAAAGTTGCCAAAAAATAACTTGTAAACCAATTTGAGCAATAAATAGGGATATTTGAGCAGTTTTTTTATAAAATTCCCCAACGATGTGGTACTATAGAGAAAAATTTGTAGCAGTAAAATGGCAGAAACCGTGAGTATGGAACCTATTTTTCCAAACAATGGCAAAAAAATGCGCTCCAATAAAAGTGTTCCTCCAATGCCCCCTAGCCCAGCGGATAATGAGGGAAATACTCGTATTCTCCCAAATTTTTGAAGCCATCCTAAAAAAATCGCAGCAAAAATACTAAAACCAATGCCGAAAAATAAATGCCAAATGGAAAATTTTTGAGGAAATAGTGACGTACAAAATAATAAAAAAGGAATAATTGGAAGTAAAAATGCCGCACCACCAAAAATGCGAAATAACCAAAATGCTGCCGTCGATCCAAACGTTCCAATGAGATTATTCGATTCAATACCACAGTTCGTCGTCATTAAATGGCTCTGCTGCGGCGAAAAATCAAAAAGTGCAATCGCAAGTAGTACCGCCCCTCCCCCCATGCATAAACCGAAAATAATTTGTCTTTTCGTAACCATACCAAAATATTGCTCGAGTATACCGAAGCTCCCTGGCAACGACAATAAAAATTTGAAAATAACAAAAATTTTCTTGATCGGCCGCTGGATATTTCTTCCCTGGGTCTGGCGGGGGATTAGCTCAGTTGGTTAGAGCGCTTGCATGACACGCAAGAGGTCACTGGTTCGAGTCCAGTATTTCCCACCAAAAAAAATTTTTATGGAGCACTGTTCCATAGCGAGCAAAGAAGCCATCCAGAGAGCTCCGCCCTCTGGAACTCCCGCAAGAATCATAGACTCCTTGTCCTCTTTCAGAAGCCCAGCTGCGCAGCTGCGGGGCCTCTGCCCCTTCCGAGTATCCAGACAAAGCCTGGAATCCGGGGCCAGGGAATCGTATTCCCGAGCGGGAATTCTAAAGGTGCGCAGCCCTTGATTTTTCCGATGGGGTTCTACCCCATACCCCACAAGGAGTCGTAGACTCCTTGCCCTCTTTCCAAGAGCTTTTTTTCCCTTCCAACGAAAATCACTTGCCAATTCGTCTCCCTGCCCAATGGCCAATTCGCCCTCCGTGTCTGCGACTTCTCCCGCTACGATTCCTCCAATCTCCCTCTCTCCCCCCTCGAATCCCTCCTCCGCTT
>JAISXO010000033.1 GCA_031270475.1 Puniceicoccales bacterium
CGACTCCTTGCGGGGTCCGGGGCGGAGCCCCGGGAATAGCTTCCTTGTAGAGCCCCGGCGCGAAGCGCCGGGGCTCTACAAGCATTGACGACGAGCGAAAAAGTTTTAGATTGATTACCCATGGAGACGTGGAAGCATTTTTGTGATCATTATTTTTCCTTTGCGGAAGTGGGATTAGCCATTGATGTCAGTAAGATCAATCGATTTGACGAAGCGAAGATTGACGAAGAGTCGATTTTTGTGGAGATGGCGGCTTTGGAGAGCGGTGGAGTAGCCAACCCCGATGAAAATCGGATGGTAGGCCATTACTGGTTACGCAACCCTGCCATAGCGCCTTCGGCCGACCTAAAAACGACGATTGCGGAGACATGGAATACTTTGGAGCGCTTTGTATACGCGATACATTCCGGCGATATTTGTGGACAGATCGGAAAATTTCGGAATGTTTTATGCATTGGTATTGGGGGATCTGCGCTAGGTCCTCAGCTGGCGAGTAGGTCTCTCGGGCATGGACTGGATGATAAAATGGTATTATTTTTCCTCGACAATACGGACCCCGACGGCATAGACATAACTTTGGCGCAACTCGCGGGGAAACTCGGTGAAACGTTGGTAATCGTTACATCAAAATCGGGAGGAACACCGGAAACGAATAATGGGATGCTGGAAGTTGCTCGGATTTATGAAGAAGCGGGGCTAAATTTTTCGCGCCACAGCGTTGCCATTACCTGTGAAGGCAGCCAATTGGATCAGTTAGCGCAGAAGGAGGGTTGGCTCAAACGTTTTCCAATGTGGGACTGGGTTGGAGGGCGGACGAGTATTGCTTCCGTCGTCGGTCTATTACCGATGGCATTACAGGGCATTGATTATAAAAAATTTCTCGATGGTATGCGCGATATCGATTCACTGACGCGTGTCCACGGGAAGCGCAATCCGGCACTTATTCTCTCCATTGCGTGGCATTCTGCGGTAAACGGCAAGGGCGAAAAGGCAATGGTCATTCTTCCCTACAAGGATCGGCTAGATTTATTCTCGAAATTTTTACAGCAACTCATCATGGAATCGATTGGGAAAAAACTCAATCGCAAGGGTATTATCGTTGAGCAGGGATTGACGGTTTACGGCAACAAGGGATCGACGGACCAGCATGCCTATGTGCAACAGTTGCGCGATGGAATCAATAATTTTTTCGTTACTTTCATCGAAGTGCTATCGGATCGTTCGGGACCATCGCCCTTTATCAGAGAGGACATTACGACGGGAGATTATTTGGAGGGCTTTCTCCTTGGGACACGCCAAGCGTTGTACGAAAATGGTCGGGAATCGGTGACCATTACCGTTGATAAAATCGACGCATATCATTTGGGTGTACTCATTGGTCTTTACGAACGGACCGTCAGTTTTTACGCCTCGCTTCTCGATATTAACGCCTACCATCAACCGGGAGTCGAAGCCGGGAAAAAGGCAGCCGATGCGATCTTGAAGTTACAAGAAGCTGCACTCCGCCATCTTCGCGGACATACGCAGCGAAAATTTTCGGCGGAAGTGCTCGCAAAGGAAATTGGGAATAACGATGTTGAAACGATTTTTAAACTCCTTGAACACCTCGCAGCTAACCATCGTTTGCAGTGTGTAAAAGGAACGACTTTCCAAGAGAATACGTATCAATTTTTAGCTTGACATAATGGCGCTAGAATTAGGATGGAATTCGTATGCCAGTTGATGTAACGATAAGAAAAAATGAGACGATTGATAAGGCTTTACGTCGTCTAAAAAAGAAGTTGGATCGCGAATCGATTCTTCATGACGTCCGTGCAAAGCGTTATTTCGAGAAGCCTTGCGAGAAACGCCGTCGCCTGAAAAAAGTTGCCGTATTTACAAATATGTTGCGCAGGAAATACGAAAATATGTAGTAATTGAAATTGACCGCAGGGGGGGAATCCATTCCCTGGGCCTGGCAAAGTCTTCAGTCAGCCCGGCCCGAAGGGCCGGGCTGAGAATTACAAGAGTCCCGCGGCTTCGCCGCGGGACTCTTGTAAAGAGACCAAGGAGTCTCCGACTCCTTGCGGGGTCCGGGGCGGAGCCCCGGGAGTAATTTGCAAAGGAAAGTTTTTTAAAAAATTTATACAAAATGCCTCACCGAGACGCATTTCGCGGGCTTCTTCAATCGTTTTATCTCCCAACCCACAGAGATGTAAAAATCCGTGTACCAGATATAATTTGACCTCCTCCTCAAAAGTCGTCCCATAAATTTTACTCTGCTCCAAGGCATAGGATAGACAAACAACGATTTCCCCAGCAAAATTTAACTCCGGATCGCCGGGAAAAGTAATGACATCTGTCGCCGAATCGTCGCCGAGAAATACTCCATGCAAAGCCCTAATCTTTTTTTTCGATACAAAGGCCACCGAAAGATCACCCTCCATCAGGCAAAATCGCCCATTTTGATCCAATTTTAAAAATAAATCATGGATACTTTTCTCGCAAACAAAAATACTGCGACAGGAATTATAAATCTCTATCGCCCTTAAATTTTTCACAATGGGAATTACTTCTTGATTTCGCGGTGCAACGTGTGGCGACGTAAAAATTTGTTATATTTCATTTTTTCGACGCGTTCGGTCTGCAGTTTTTTGTTACGGGTCGACATGTAACGCGAAACCGGCTTCCCCTCCGCCCGCGCCTCCGTACATTCCAAAATAATATGCGCTCTAGCCATAATAATTAACTCGGTGAGACTAAACTTTTACTACAAATGTCAAGCGGTAAAACGTATTCAAAAGCCAAAATATTGGACCGCCCAAAAAGCCCATCGAGATCATATTTCTGACGCATCGACTCCGTAAATGCATGCAAAACAACATCAAAAGCATCGAAAACTAACCACCCGCTCAATGGCTGGTAATCAACGCGACAAAGCTGCCCATAGCGATGTTTGAACGTCCGATATAATTCATCACCCATTGCTCTGAGATGGGTCTCAGATGTACAAGTCGTCAATACCATATAGTCCGCAATACCCGATATACCCTCAAAAATTTTGGGATCAATACATTTCTTGTTCGCAATAATTTGGCAACAGATCGCCAATGCTTCAGGGAATTCCATGCATTCTTTCATAGGATTAGTCGTTGTCATTGGCAAGCCTCAATTGGGACAAGACATATAGACTTCACCCATATTGTAACGAATAAAATGCCGCAATTCCAGTAATTGTAGACGGGAAACGAAATGGTGAAAGGGAACTTCCAATTCCATCGCAAAATCGTCCACAACCATGGAACCTCTTTCCCGAAGCAAATTAATAATTTTACGCTCCAAGGGATCCGTTAAAAATGACAAAATATCGACTTTCTGCTGCTGCAGCTCCTGCTCCTGTTTAAAATTTAAAAGTTGTTGCTGCTGAGAAGTCAGCGCCTCTATAATATGGCTAACGTCACTGACTAACACCGCCCCATTGCGAATTAAAGCATGGCAACCTTGACTCATCCGTTGATCCGCACACCCGGGAAGTGCCATAACCGTCCGTCCATACTCGCGGGCAATATTGGCCGTAATCATACTACCACCATTGGCCTCACTCTCAATCACAATAACATGAGAACACATGCCGGCAATGATGCGATTGCGAATCGGAAATGTTGCCCTATCCACTTCTCTACCTAACCTAAACTCGGAAAAAATACCGCCGTCTTTTGCGATTTTTTCGTAAAGCATTTTATGTTCGCGGGGATAAATAATATCGAGGCCGGAACCCAGGATTGCTACGGTCTTTCCTGCCACCGATAATGCTCCTTCATGGGCCGCCGCATCGACGCCCAATGCCATACCACTCACAATGACAAAACCCGCTCCCGCTAGTTCCTGGGCGAAATTTCGTGCCATTCGTAAACCATAAGTGGATGCTCGACGCGTACCGACTATGGCGATACAAACCTCGTGACTTAAATTGATCTCCCCCTTGAAATAAAGACCAATGGGCGCATCGGAAACTTCTCGAAGCAAAGGCGCATAACGTTCATCCTTTCGAGGAATGAATTTTGCCCCCATCGTAGCCAATTGTTGTTGCTCTTTTTCCGGGTTAAAATATTTCTCCCAATTGGTGATATGTTCAGCCACTACGGGCGAAATACCGTTAATGGCAACCAATTCTTCGTAGGATGAGGAAAAAATGCCACATATCTTTCTATCAAATCGTTCCATAAGACAACGGAAAGTAGCGGGACCAACTTCCGGTAAAGCATTTAATATCATCCATAATAAATCTTCTTCGCTGGACATATATCATCAATCGCAGAAAAATTTCTTCTTGTCGATATTTTTTTTCTAGACTTTTTATGAAATATGCAAATTTTCCCCATAATTTATGCGCAAAAAACAATTTCTTGTGTACTGGATGACATTTTTCACCGTTCCGGCCGGTCTGCTGGCCAGTGAACATTCAGCAAATAATAATGAGTCGAATCGTCGCTTGGCAGCGGGTACTCCAGCTATTACCTATCGCATTTTTCACGCCAATAAAGATCGGAAAATAATTGAAAATGAAGAGGGAACTTGGATCCATCTGAGCAATAATACCTGGCTAAATATCAAAACTTTCAATACCTACGCTATCCCTCGTCTGGATTCTCGAGTCATTATTCGATCGAATAATATTCGACCGCTAACTTCGTTTTCCTGGCTAGCAAGCGATAATCTTTTGGCTCTTCCGGATCCTTCCTTCCAAGTAGCTCCCGAGATCTCTAAAAAGAAAATTCCGCCGAAATTACGCCATAAATCGTAACCCCTAAGGACCGAGACGTTAAGAATTTTTAAGACATCGCTGGGCGGCAAAAGCCGCGCGCGAAGCGCGCAAAGCGGCGGGACGTAGTCCCGGCGCTTCCAAGGAGTCTCCGACTCCTTGGGGCTTTTGCCGCCCAGTCCCCGTCAATCTAAAAAGTCGAAATTGAATTGCTGTTCCTCGGGTTTCGTCCTAGATTTTTTCCGCAATATATTCTGGAGAACGCTGCCTTCGGACTCCATTGACGACAATATTTCGTTAGCGCGCTGGATTATCGATGGAGGCATACCGGCGAGTTGTGCGACGTGAATGCCGTAGGACTTATCTGCCGCACCTTTTTCGATAGAGCGAAGAAAAACAATTTCATCATTCCACTCTTTGACGACGACGTGAAAATTTTTAACACGACTTAAATCCTTTGCCAATTTTGTCAGCTCATGGTAGTGGGTCGCAAACAGGGTCCGTGGGCCCAAAGGCCAGTGTTCATGCAAAAATTCCACGATTGCCCAGGCGATACTCAATCCGTCATAGGTACTTGTTCCGCGGCCAACCTCGTCTAAAACAATCAAACTGCGCTCCGTCGCGTTGTTTAAAATATTCGCCGTTTCATTCATTTCGACCATGAATGTCGACGTACCACTCGCCAGGTCGTCATTGGCTCCGATGCGTGAAAAAATGCGGTCAACAAGTCCCATGCGACATTCTTTCGCCGGCACCCAGCACCCCATCTGCACTAAAATGACGATCAATGCAACCTGACGAATGTAGGTTGATTTGCCCGACATATTGGGCCCCGTAATGAGCGCGATCTGTATTTCCTCCGAAGAAAGCTCCGTATCATTAGCGATAAAATCGCGCATTCCAGCCAATGTCTGCTCCGATCCTTTGATAATTTTTTCCACAACCGGATGGCGTCCTTCCCGAATAATGATAGCGCAATCGTCGATAATCTCCGGCTTGCAGTAATTCTCATGTTTGGCCAACTGGGCCCAACCACTCAAAACATCGATCTCGGCCAATTGACCTGCCAATTCGTAGAGTGGTTTATTTTTTTCTAAAATATCGTGGACAATGGATTTCAATAGCTCCTGTTCCCGCTCGATGAGGCGATCATTGGCCGATAGAATTTCCCGTTCCTTCTGCTTCAAGGCCTCGGTGACATAGCGCTCCCCATTGACCGTCGTTTGGCGGCGGATGTAGTAGCTGGGGACGAGACGCAAATTGGCCTTTGTAACTTCAATGAAATAGCCAAAATTATTGTTGTACTTCACCCGCAAACTTTTAATGCCCGTGCGCTGCTGCTCGCTGCGTTCCAACTCGCAAAGCCACTCATTCGTATGCTGGACCAGGTTTCGCAGATGATCGATTTGCTCGTCGAAACCATCGCGAATATAGCCGCCCTCCATAATATCATTGGGCAAGGTATCCGCCAGGGATTTTTGAAGTAGCGCGAGTAATTCCGGAAATAAATCGATTTTTTCTGCCAATGCCGCAACTTCTTGGGCTTCAAATTTCTCCAATAAATGAACGATTTCGGGGAGCTGCAACAGGGTCGCACGGAGAGAACCCAACTCCCGTGGATTGCGAATATGGTTGCTAATGCGCGTCAGTATACGGGGAATATCGGCGATCTGATCGAGGTATTTTTTGAGTATATCGACCCGATCCACTTCCTCCACAAATCCGCCCACAACGTCGTGGCGCCAGATAATTTCCCTCCGATTAATGGAAGGTTCCATGAGCATTTTTTCAAGTAAACGGGCTCCAACGGCCGTCCTAGTGTGGTCGATGACGGAAAGCAAGGTATTGACTCGCCCGCCCTTACCGTTTCGAAAAAGCTCCAAATTGCGTACCGTATTGGGATCGACGATCATCGCACGCTGCTGCTGAAACTTCCGGATCCGTATAATATTGTTGGGTTTTTGACGCAAATTATCCGTGACATAGAGGATGAGTGCGCCCGCTGTCCCAATGGCCGGATCGCTATCGTCAACGCCGTAGCCAAATAAATTACTGACCTTGAAATTTTCTAGCAATAATGCCAATCCTCGCCCTCGATCGAAGTAATAATGGGGCAACTCGGTGATCGCACAATTCGCCGAAATTGACCGAAACATCTCCAAATCCCGCGTTGCCAGGTGTTCAATTTTTTCCCCATCGGCGGCATC
>JAISXO010000022.1 GCA_031270475.1 Puniceicoccales bacterium
CCAGGGAATGGATTCCCTGGCGAGGATTCCTAAGGGCGAGGAGCCCTTAGGTCCGGATTAAGGATTGCAAGAATTCCCAACGCTAAAATCTTTATAAAAATTCGTAATTCGATCGGACAGAAACTTATCCGGACGCTGAACCGCCTCTCGCGGAATTTCAAAATGTTTGGACTCGCTATCTTTCAAAAGGAGTTGCAATCCGTAGCCAAAATCCTCAAAAAGGCGATTACAAACGCCCACGACACCCATCTGGTCCGCTTCGGCAATCCTTCCGACCTCCTCCATTGCCGACGGAGTAAAATCGAGATGAATTCCAAAATTCCCTTCAAAACTCGCCACAAATCGTCCGATATCTCCCAAAAGGTCATTGGTTCTGTCGCAATATCGTAAAACATTTTTAAGATATTCTCTCGGGTCTCTAACGCCTTCGGCGGTCAAAACAACCTTTCGAATGGTCGTCGAAGGCAGTTCAAACTTCATATCTCGGAAAACGCGTTCCAAAATGGTGAGTAAGCCACGGGCACCGGTTTTTTCCTTCACCGCCTCTTTGGCGATTTCTTTTAGTGCGCCGTCTTCGAAGCCGAGGTCGATGTCATATCCGGCAAAATCCTCGCGATATTGGCGAATGATCGAGCCTTCAACGGATGATAGAATTTTCTCAAGCTCCGACTCTCCCAGTGCTTTACAGGCCACACGAACCGGCAAACGCCCAATAAATTCCGGTTCAAAGCCATATTTAATGAAATCCTCCGTTTGCGCCTGGGTTAAAAACTCAAAATCCCGATCGGCCGACTGTTCCGCGGCAGCAAAACCAATTTGAGCGGTCCCCATTCGTTTTTTGACAATATCGCCCAACTTGTCGAATGCCCCGCTGACAATAAATAAAATATTTTTCGTATTGATCTTTTCCACGGCTTGTTTTTTACTATTGCCAAAGGACATCAATGTGCGCACTTGATTCAACATATCCGTCTGACTGAAAGCACTGACATCGGTCTCTTCCATCAATTTGAGAAGATTGATTTGAACGCCACGGCCCGAAATATCGCGCCCACCATCTCCAAATGCATTGGTAATCTTGTCGATTTCATCGATGAAAATAATGCCATATTGCGCCAGAGCTACATTGCCATTGGCTATTTTGATCAGATTGCGCACGAGATCCTCCACGTCGCCACCTACATAGCCCGTTTCCGAAAACTTCGTCGCATCGGCCTTCACAAACGGTACGCCAATTAATTTCGCAATGGTCTTAATGAGATAGGTTTTCCCTACGCCCGTCGGCCCCAAGATGAGCACATTTTGCTTCATGTATTCCTGGTTTCGATGTACCTTTTGCGCAATAATATTGCGAATGTGGTTGTAATGGTCGCAAATCGCCACGGATAATACTTTCTTGGCCTCGTCCTGCGAAATAATGAAGCGATCGAGGTAATCCTTGATCTCCTTCGGCCGCAAATTAAAATTTTTTACCCGCTTCAACGCCTCCTGATCGTCGATTTCTTCATCGGAAATATCTCCAGCAGCTTCCTCCGACCTGTTGAACGGAAAGGAAGCAATTTGCACATTGGCACCCACTTTCCCTAGAATATCACTGAACTGTTTCGTCAGCTCTTCAAAGGGATTTTGCTTATCGTCGGATTCTTTTTCTTTTTCCACCACGGTAAATACCTAGGAGTCTAGAAAAAAAAGTCCATCGGCAAGTTTTATGAATCACCTAATAATTTTTCCATCACTTCTAATATGATGACTTCTATCGCAGAACGGGCGATTTCTCTTCCACAGCAATTGCTTAAGGTCGTCGCCGTCGATTGTAATGCTTCGGAAAATTTTGAAATATCACCCGCCACATTGAGTCCAATCCCCGTAACCGCAAAAATAATACGGCCCTCTCCAATGCGCGATTCCGTCAGAATACCACATAATTTTTTACCGCTGAAATAAATGTCATTTGGACTTTTTACGAAAAAGGCGAGGCCCAAAAATTCTCCCAGACGATTTGCAATTTTCTCGGCGACAAGGGTGGAAAAATTTTGAAACTCCTGTGGCAATTGGCGAGGTATAAATCCAAAACTCATATACGAATTTTTGACATCTCCACTGTACCAATTCCGCCCAAATTGCCCGCGCCCATGCGTCTGCGTTTCGGCAATGACGAGAAAGGGGACCCGTTGCCCCCGGTCAAAAATCCGAAAACACTCCGCGTTCGTACTGTCTATACTCCCATGGCGAAAAATTTCCATCATTCCAGAAACTAACGTCCCGATTTCCCCAAAATAGCAACGGAAAAATAAAATCTCCTTTGAATTTTTCGCGTGCCGCTCGCTCCCACCCTCTATCTCCTAGCCTCGAAAGAATCCTAACCTCTGTCAAGCCTCTTTTTTTAATATGCTACCGAGGGAAATTGAAATAAATCGGCGGGAATATCTTAAAAACAATAATGAAAATTTAAAATAATATAGCCAAAACGAAAAAATTTACATGCCGCTTGTTCCCACCCTCTACTCCCTAGCCTCGAAAGAACCCCAACCTCTGTCAAGCCTCTTTTTTAAATATGCTACCGAGGGAAATTAAAATAAATCGGCGGGAATATCCTAAAAATAATAATGAAAATTTAAAATAATTTAGCCAAAACGAAAAAATTTACGTGCCGCTCGCTCCCACCCTTTACTCCCTAGCCTCGAAAGAACTCCAAGCTCTGTCAAGCCTCTTTTAATTTTTTTTACACCGCCACGAGCGTCCGAACATACTCGTCGAATACAAAGGGCATCAAATCTCCATGGCCCTCGCCAGTACCAATAAAATAAACCGGAATCCGCAACTTTTGATAAATGCCAACGATCGCTCCTCCACGACTCGTCCCGTCCAACTTTGTGATAATCATTCCCGTCAACCCAAGTTCTTCGTGGAACTTTTGCGCCGATGTGATCGTATTCGTCCCCAAATGAGCATCGGCAACTAACCACAAATGCTGGGGAAAATCAGAATTAATTCGCCCAATGACTTTCTTCATTTTGGCCAGCTCCGCCATAAGATTGGATTTGTTGTGAAGACGCCCCGCCGTATCTAAAATGACCACGTCCCGTCCACGACTAATGGCCGCTTGACAGGTATCAAATGCCACCGATGCCGGATCCGCTCCTCGCTGACTCTCGACGAGATCGAAATGTAACTGTTCCGCCCAAATTCTAATTTGCTCATTCGCCGCCGCACGAAAAGTATCACAGGCCCCAACAATCACCGATTTCCCATTGTCTCTAAAAAATCCAGCCAACTTGGCCGCTGTCGTCGTCTTACCCGATCCATTGGTCCCGATCAAACCAATAACGAGCGGAGGCGTCGGCACCTCTCCAATGGCGCCTTCCGCAACAATTTTTTCATTTTTCAATAGCGTTTCCACGGAATGATCCACGCCACGAAAAACATCGAATAGCACGTTTTGACAAATCATACTCACTTCCTTCCCGCGCATTTGAGGATTATTTTCGCGGGCCGACCTAATCGCCGCGAGAATATTTTCGGTCGTTTCGACGCCGATATCCGCGGAATAAAGAAGGGCCTCGATCTGGTCCATGGCAGAAGGATCGAGTTTTTCTCCGTGAAAAATACTTTTAAAGCTTGCGGTTAATTTATTTTTTGCTGACTCAATTCGAGCGCGAACCTTCGAAAACAATCTAAACATATGGAACATTTTCCTCAAAATTCACAAAAGTCGATCCAAAAAGCAATGTTTCTCGACCGGGATGGCACGCTCAATGTCGATTATTATTACGTTTCCGATCCCAATAAAATTCAACTCATCGATGGGGCCCGGGAAGCCGTTGAAATGTTTATTCGTCGGGATTTTTTACTATTTTTATTTACTAATCAACCGGGCATTGAACAAAAAATTTACACTAAAGCGGACGTCGAAACCTGCAACCAACGGGTCATTGAATTGCTGGGCAATCCCCATTTTACGGAAATTTGTATCGCCTCCGAAGCGACCTATGCGCCGGAACATTACCGCAAACCCTCTCCGCGCTTTATCAACGAAATGGTCGAAAAATATCGCCTGGAACGCAGCGAATGTTACATGATCGGCGATAAGGAAACTGACGCTTTTGCGGGATTAAATGCGGGAATTCGTGGCGTTTTGCTCGAATCCGAATACGCCCAGTCGCCCCAATGTGAGGAATTTATTAGGGAAGGAAAAATTGCCGCTTTTAAGAATCTCCTCGACTTTGCTCAAAATGAGCTGCCTATGGGGCTCCGCCCCATACCCCGCAAGGAGTCGTAGACTCCTTGACCTCTTTACAAGAGTCCCGCGGCTTCGCCGCGGGACTCTTGTAATTTTCTGCCCGGCCCTTCGGGCCGGGCAGAGGCTGCTTTCTAATTTTTTTTAAAAAAATCTTGACATCATTCCTAAAGTTTACTTTAGTCAAAGGCGATGACTACAAAAAATCAATCTCGCGCCTATCTGGGCGTATTTTCTTTGGCCATGATCAATTGTTCAGCGGTCATTAATCTCAGAAATTTGCCGGCCATGGCGGAATACGGATTGGGCATGATTGCTTTTTACGCTTTTTCCGTGATTTTCTTTCTGATTCCGAGCGCCCTTGTGGCAGCGGAACTTGCAACGGGGTTTCCCGAAGAGGGTGGTATTGCGAACTGGGTCGGTAAGGCGATGGGTGGCCTTTGGGGATTTTTAGCGGTTTGGTTACAATTATTTTCAAATGTGGTTGGATTCCCCGCATCCCTCGCCTATCTCGCTTCTATTATCGCCTACGCCTTCGGCTACCCGGATCTCGCAAAAAATAATTACTACATATTTTTCGTCATTACCACCGTCACTTGGGGAGGAACTTGGATTACCCTTCGCGGGATAAAATTTGCGAGTATCATTACCAATATCGGCTCTATTTTTGGGACACTCATTCCGGGCATTATTATCATTGCGCTGGGAGTCGCCTGGCTTACGGCCGGCCATATATCCCACACGGAATTGTCCTACTCCGCCCTATTGCCCACCTTTGATTCTCCGGAAAAATTTGTTTTTTTGCTCAACGTATTACTGGGATTTGCGGGCCTCGAGATGTCTGCCGCCCATGCTCAGAATGTCAATAATCCTCAACGGGACTATCCACGGGCCATATTTCTTTCCACGCTTTTCATTTTCACCATTTCCCTGCTCGGATCGCTTGCCATTGCGGTATCGGTTCCCAAAGAAATACTCACCCTTGAATCGGGAGTTATTCAGGCCATCGAAGCCCTATGTGTAAAATTCGGCATACCTTGGTTTGCGAAATGGATTGCGTGGCTCATGGCTCTGGGAGTATTGGGGTGGTTTGTCGCCTGGGTTTCTGGACCGGCGCGGGGAATGCTTGCCACGGCTCACACGGGAAATTTACCGCCTTTTTTGCAAAAAACAAACACTCATGGAATGCCCTCGGCGATCATCATTTGGCAAGGCGGAATTATTACTTTATTTTCGCTTATTTTCCTACTCATTCCGTCCGTAACGGCTTGTTTTTGGATTCTCCTCGCAATTACGGCGCAAACGACGCTCATCATGTATATTCTCATGTTCGCCGCTGGGATTATACTCAAATTCAAATATCCCAATGTGAAGCGCACTTACACTGTTCCATTTGGACGTTTTGGAATGATTGCCATGGGAGTGACGGCGAGCCTCGCCTGTTTGCTCTGCTATATTATTGGATTTTTGCCTCCCGAAGAAATTCATTTCCAAAGCAAAACAACCTATATTTTACTTATGATTATGGGCAATATCGCGGTCCTATTGCCGCCACTTATTATCGTTCGTTTCCGACAACCGAGTTGGAAACTCTAGATCCTTGAAAAAAATTTTATGAGATTGACTCCAAAAAGATCCTCACTAAGAAAGTAAAAGGAAGAAGAATTGTGAAAAGTGAAATTAAATCAGTGAATTCGGTCCGGAAGGAAGCTGTCGTCAGGATCGAAAAAGATATCATCCAAAAGGAGGAAAATGTCGTCCTGCAATCCTTCGCCCGGGATGTCAAGATTCCTGGGTTCAGAAAGGGAAAAGTTCCGCCAACGGTCATTAAATCGCGCTACGCCAAGGAGCTGGCCGAGCAAATCGACAAAACGATCGCTTCAAAAACACTCGACGACGTCGTCAAAGAAAACGATTGGGAAATTTTTTCAGTCCTGCAATTCGATGTTAAAAATACACCGGATGGCACTAAGGAACTCCATTTTACCGTCGACCTGAAACCGGTTTTTGAACTGATCGACTACAAAAATATCGCCATTGAACAACCCGAAATCACTGTCAGTGACGAGGAAATTGCCAAAACTCTCGAACAGTTCTGCAACCATCACGCAGATTATCGGGTAGCAAAACGCCCAGTCCAAAAGGGCGATTTCGTGCGCCTCCAATATGAAGGGACATTCACGGACGGTGCAAAAGTTGTCGATCTCATCCCCAAAATGCCGATCTGGGCCGAACAAAAAAATACCTGGGAAGAAGCCGCCAATGAGCAATCTCCTGGCATACGGGCGATCACTGCCGGTATTCTAGGTATGGAAATCAATGGAGAAAAGGACGTCGAAATGGACTTCCCAGCAGACTTCGAAATCGCTGAACTCCAAGGGAAAAAAGTCATCTACCATGTCAAAATTTTTGAAATTCGTGAGAAAATTCTCCCCGAACTCGACGATGTATTCTTCGAAAAATTAAAAATAAAAGATCTCGACGAACTGAAAACACAGCTCGCTACAGATATCAAAAACCGCAAATTGCAAACTCTCCGCTTCAAACAACGGGAAAGTATCGTCGAAGAAATGCTCAATAATATTTCCTTCGAAATTCCAGAAAGTGCTGTACAATATGAACAAATTAATATCATGCGGAACTTCGTTGAACGCCAAATCCACGAAGGTATGACCGCCGAAATGTTCGAAAATAATAAGGATAAATTGCTCGAAGATACGAGGGAGTTGGCTCGCGACCGCGCTAAAATTAATTTCATTCTCGAAAAAATCGCCGAAAAAGAAAAAATTGCGCTCACGGAAATGGAAATGCAACAAATGATCGTGCAGGAAGCATCGATGTTGCGCATGGCTCCGGAGCAACTCGTCTCAGAAATTAAAAATAAGCAGGAACGTATTCAGGATATTCGGCGGCGCGCCATTTTTGGTAAAACGCTCGATTTCGTGTTATCTTCAAATTTAAAGCAGATCGAAAAAACTCCGGAGATTCTCGAGACTCCGGAAGTGCCCGTCGATGCTTCCGTTTTATCGACCAGTGTTTAGTAATTATGCAGTCTAAAATTGTCAGTCAAACTTATATGCCGCTCCCCTACGTCTACGAGCGCGACGGCCGCCAGGAACGCTCCTGGGACATTTATAGTCGTTTGCTCAAAGATCGCATCGTTTTTTTAGGGACGGCGATCGATGATTTCGTAGCCAATGCCATCGTTGCCCAGCTTCTTTTTTTGCAAATGGAGGACTCCAAAAAGGATATTCACATGTATGTCAATTCGCCGGGAGGCAGTATTACGGCTGGCATGGCGATTTATGACACGATGAAATTCATGAGTTGCGATGTGGTGACCTATTGTATCGGCCAGGCAGCGAGTATGGCGACGGTGCTTTTGACCGCTGGAACAAAGGGAAAACGCTATGCTCTGCCCAATAGTCGGGTAATGATTCACCAGCCGTCCGGCCAGGCGACGGGACAGACTTCGGATATATCGATTGCGGCCAAGGAAATTTTGCGTTGGAAAAAAACCTTGACAAATGTTCTCGCGGAGTGTACTAATCAACCGGTAGAAAAAGTTGAAAAGGATTCGGATCGCGATTTTTTCATGTCGGCGGCTGATGCGAAGGAGTACGGCATTGTGGACGAGGTCATTGAAAAAAAACCGATGGAAGGAAAGTGAAGTTTAAAATTTGTTCTTTGAAAATTTATGAAGGGAAGTGAAAGTTTTTCGTTACGCCGGGAGAATCGGATTTTAATCGTCCAGTGGGTTTACATGTGTGAAGCGACGCAGACAAAAGCCGATGGGGATACTTTGCTATCAATTTGTAATATTTTCGGAAAAGATCCGAAAAATTTTCAATTTGCCCGAGAAATTGTTTCTCTATTGCAAAAAAATTTAATAGAAATTGACGCGCTCATCGATCGTTTTGCGACGAATTGGAATTTTTCTCGCATATCGTTGGTTGATTTATGTATTATTCGCCTTGGTATTTGCGAGTTGTTATATCGCAACGACATTCCGCCGATTGTGGCGATCAATGAGGCGATTGAACTGGGAAAAATGTTTTCCGGAGAAAATTCGAAGGCATTTATTAACGGTATATTGGACCGCGTCATGAGCACACTTTCCCGTTCCCTGCGCACGGCGTCCTGATCCATGTTAGTAAATTTGAAATTATTTTCCCTTAAAGAAGCCGTAACAATTCGTAATCGGCATCAAGATCGTAAAATCGTATTAACAAATGGTTGTTTCGATTTACTGCATGTGGGGCATATTTTTTCGTTGCAGCAGGCGGCACAATTCGGCGAGCTTTGGGTAGCGCTCAACGGTGACGAAAGCATTCGCCAGTTGAAGGGACCTTCGCGGCCGATTGTTGGTGAGCGGGAACGGGCGTATATGTTGGCGGCATTAGAATGCGTCGCGGGAATTTTTATTTTTGCAAATCGGCATTTGAACCGGGAATTAGAAATTTTTCGCCCCGATATTTATGTAAAATCGGCGGATTATAGCCTCGAGACGCTAGATCCGGAAGAGCGCTTTGCCCTTGAAAAAATTGATGCCGAAGTAAAATTCGTACAAATCATCCATGAATTTAGCACAAGTTTATTAATAGATAAAATAAAAAATCACATAATTTAAACGAATTATTGCGCTTGATTTTTTGAATGTGTGGGATATATTTTTGCCATGGCTATATTTTACGGTGGGATATTTTTGGCAGGCTATCTCATTGGTTCGATTTCGTTCGCCGTACTCGTTGCAAAAACGCAGGGCATTGATATTTTGCACGAAGGGAGCGGAAGTCCTGGCGCTACAAATGTAAAACGTGTCCTCGGCAACGTATGTGGAAATTTAGTTTTTTGTCTTGATTTTTTGAAGGGATTTTTACCGGTTTTTATCGCAAAAACTCACTTCCAATTTCATCCGAGTTCGATAAATATTACGTGTGCCGTGCTTCTCATCGGACTCGCCATTGGACATAGTTTTTCCATTTTTTTAAAATTTTGCGGCGGGAAAAGTGTCGCCGTGATCATTGGTGGCCTGACTGTTTTGATGCCCAGTGCCTTGATTTTAGGCCTCATTTTGTGGTATTTTATTTTTACAATTACCCGCTTCGTCTCCCTCGCTTCTCTCGGCCTCGCTCTCGCACTCCCCCTCAATGCCTACCTTCTCGCCTATCCCAACGAAATCATTTGCCTGGCATTTTTTCTCATGATTATTATATTTTTCAGGCATATTCCTAACATTCATCGCCTGTTGAACGGTGTCGAAAATCGATTCGTAGGGAGAAAATAAATCGTTCGATATTTTACTTAATTTTTGGAAAAATCATATAAATAAAAAATCTTGACGGCTGGCCGCCGAAAGGTTATGTCCCCATCTGCAATGAATTGCAGCAATCTGAAAGATTGAAGCGACTTTGTCGCTTATGGGGACATAAATAGGCCGAGGGCTCACCCCAACAGAATTTCCAAATGGGAAAAATATTCGTCGATGATTGTTTTAAAAAACAGTAAATAACTCACCGCCCCAAGGGCTAAAAACGGGCCAAAAGGCAATGAACTGCCAAATTTTACTTCATTTTTCCGTCGATTACAAAGCCACCAAATGGGCAAAAGCGTCACCATACCCAGGCAAGTTCCGCCAAAAATCGAAAAAATCGCCCCTCGAGTTCCCAAAAAAGCGCCGATGCAACCCATTAATTTTACATCGCCGAAACCAATCGCCTCCTTATTGAGGACGAATTCGGCAAAAACGGCGATCCATAATAGGATACTCGATCCCAACAACATACCGCGGATCGAAGCAATTCCTCCGCAAAAAATGTAATTTCCACTGGAAAAATGCGCCAGAAATACACCGCCCAAAATACCCAAAATCGCTCCGCCAACGGTGCAAAAATCGGGAATGGTCATCGTCACCCAATCTATCCCCGAAGCGACGATCAGTAATCCGAAAAAAATTCCATAAACCAAAAACTCCCACGGATCCGACCTTTGCCAGAGAAGTAAAAATAAAATTGCCGTTAAAATTTCCGAAAATATATATTGCAATTCCAATTTTCGCCCGCAGCAACGCGCCCGACCTCCCAATAAAATCCAACTGATGATCGGAATATTATAAAAAAATGGTATAGGCCGCCCGCAATCACAGCGGGAACGAGGAAAAATAATGGAAATATTTTTGGGAATGCGTATTATGCAAACATTAAAAAAACTCCCCAAACATGCCCCCAATCCAAAAATAATCAGGCCACACAACGGATGATTCCAAAATTCCAACGGCATCATTTTAATAATTAATTAACGATTCGCCCGTCATTTCAACGGGTTGCTTGAGATCCATAACGCGGAGCAGCGTCGGCGCCAAATCGCCCAAATTCCCTCCCGATTTCAGCGAAAGTGCCCCGTGTTTTTCCCCGTACAAAATCAAAGGCACCGGATTCGTCGTGTGCTGCGTGTGCGGGACTTGGTTCTCGGAATCCCACATTTGCTCGGAATTGCCGTGGTCCGCCGTAATCAACGCCGTGCCATGGACCCGATCCACCGCCATCGCAATCTCACTCAAACATCGGTCGACCACCTCTGCCGCCTGGACCGCTGCTTCGAAATTTCCCGTGTGGCCCACCATGTCCGTATTCGCAAAATTGACAACAATTAATCCGTACCGCTCCGACAAAATCGCCTCAATAACCCTGTCTTTTACCGCATAGGCACTCATTTCCGGCCGCTGATCGTAGGTCTCAACATCCTTCGGACTGGGAATTAATAGGCGCTCCTCACCGGGAAATGGCTCCTCGCGATAGTCGTTGAAAAAAAATGTCACGTGCGCATATTTTTCCGTCTCTGCACAGCGAAATTGCCCAATTCCTTGTCCGCTTAAATAACTCCCTAAAATGTTCTTCATTTTATCCGGCCGCGCAAAAATAACATTCGGACATAGCCCTTGTTCGTATTCTGTCAGCGTCGTCCAAAAAACGTCCACCACCTTTTTTCTCGGAAATTTATCAAAATTTTTATCCGTAAATGAACGGGTAATTTCCCGCGGCCGATCCCCACGAAAATTAAATAAAATTAATGAATCGCCATCCTCTATCGCTCCGGGGAATTGACCGGTCTCACCAACAA
>JAISXO010000019.1 GCA_031270475.1 Puniceicoccales bacterium
ACGCGTTCCTGTGTTAGAACAACGGCCAAATAATTGCGGCAAACTTTGGATTTCATCCGCAGGAATACCAATGCCCTGATCCACAACATCGAAGATTAAAAATTTATTCTTAAAATTAACAAAAAGCTTAACTGGCCGATCGGAATATTTCAAGGCATTACTCAAAAGATTGCGTAATATAAGATCAATAAGCGACGAATCTACCCGGAGCAGGGGAGGTAGCTGTACATTAGCAGTTATTTCAATGCGTTTTTTCTCGGGCTCCAACGTTTCGCAAATCGCTGTACATAAAGATAAAATATCGATTTCTTGAAGGCGACAAAGAATTTGTTTATGTTGCAGCCGGCCAATGGCGACAATATCATCCATCATTTTTGTCATACGGCGAATATTTTTTCGGATACCCTCGAAAAGACGGGTTTTTTCTGTATCGACAAGACTCTGGGGATAATTTTCCAAAAGATCAACGGAAGAATAAATAGTCGCCATCGGATTCCGCAATTCGTGAGATACAACACTGGTAAATAACCCACGCACCCGAGCCATTTCATAGTAAACATTTGACTGTAACATTAAATTTTTTAGACATTTTCTGTGAAAATAATAAAATTTACATAAAAATAATATCGATACGGTGAACGTTATCACAGGATTGGTATGCCATAGCAACAAAAAACCAATGACTATAACGTACGATAGAAAAAATAAAAGATGAACACCCGGTATCATGGAAATAGCATTAGCAAGGTCCCTTCGATTAGGCAATAATTTTTGTTAGCTTGCCCGTTTTTATTGAAATTTTTACATAAAAGCGTGTCGGGAAAAAATTTTGAGATCTAGAAACCAATATATTTTATAAGGTTTTTCAGACAAAGCTTGACAGAAAAAAGGGAGCTCCTAGATTGCGAATTCATGGCTTGGGGTGGTAGCTCAATTGGTTAGAGCGCCTGCCTGTCACGCAGGAGGTCGCGGGTTCGAGTCCCGTCCATCCCGCCATTTTTGGGCTTGACGTACTTTCTATCATTGGTGTTTTTCATTCGAAAATGAGAATGATTATCTCCAAAGTATTATGGTTGTTGCTATTGTTTATTTGGGTTTTTCTCTTCGCATTCATCGCTGAATTTTGGCATGAACAAAAAGTATTCGTAATAGTTGGAAACTTTTTGCAAATCATCATCCCCTCTGTCGGCTGCTACTTCGGTCTGATCAAAAAAGATAAAATTGGAATAAAGCAATTTGTATATACCGCCTTCCTAACAGCCTTGCTAACACATGCCATAAAGTGGATGACCTATCACATGGATATCAGTACTCGACCTTCCGGAGGAACGAAATCTTTTCCCTCAGGACATACATCCATTTCGTTTCAAGGTGCACTTTTTTTATCCAGGCGCTATGGCCGAAAATGGGGAATTCCTATGCTTATATTCGCCAGCTTGGCTGCCTATAGCCGCATTTATGGCCAATATCACCATTGGCGAGACGTCATCGCGGGATTTTTTATCGCGCTTCTAGTCAATAAATTGTTCGTAACTCCCCTAAGAACTACGCGCCCTTAGAACACCGCCAGGAGATAAGCTTTCTAGACCTAAATTGAGGCTCTCCCCATGGGCGTTCCGCCCCACCGGGAAGGCCGAAGCCAAAAGGCCCGCCCTCGTCGCTTCGCGACGAGGGCAAAGCAACTTTGTTGCTCGATCCCTACCGGGATCGGGCCTTTTGGCCTCCCACGGCTTCGCCGTGGAGGCATTCAAATAGATTGCCTTGACAAAATTGACGGAGTTTTGATTTTTAGGAGCATTGTTTAGATGGTGGAATTGGTAGACACGCTGTCTTCAGGAGGCAGTGCCGAAAGGCATAGGGGTTCGAGTCCCCTTCTAAACACTGAATTTGTATGAACAAGGAAAATTCCAATGAAAATCTAAATGACGCGTTTAAATCAGCGGATTTGAGCGATAAGGTATGGATGTTTTTCACGAAATACGCTCGCCCCATAGCATCGGTAGCGGTGGTAATCTGCCTTATTTTAGGTCTTGTATTTATCATCATGGTTGGGCGAAGCATGTGCAAAAGGTCTATGAAGGTGGCCTACTGGGAAACGGTACAGACAAATACGCGGGAACGTTTTGCGCAAAAGTATATATCGAATCCATTGGGTGGAACCGTTTTTCTGGGACTCGGCGACGAAGCCTATCAAAAAAAGGAATACCAACGAGCTGCGGATTACTATCATCACGCACGCGTTAGTTTAGGGGGTAATATTTTAGGAGGACGTGCAGCGATTGGCGAAGGTATTGCGAGCATAAAATCGGGCCTACAAGCGGATGGTGAAGCTATTTTAGCTGGGATTAGCGGAGAAAAATCTTACCCACCACTAATTCGTAGCCAAGGAATATATTTCTTAGCCAACAGTTTATATGGACGCGGAGAATTCGACAAAGCTAAGAACACTCTCAATCAGCTAATTAATGGCAATTTTCCCGATTCGTGGAAGACTGCGGCCAAAACATTACTTCAGGAAATAGAGATTGCGCAATGAGTATAAAGCTGATATATGCTTCACCGGAAAAAGATGCCGATTTGCTTCATTGGGGGGGCATATTTACCTGTGATCCTTTTTTAGCCTTTGAAATCGAAGAGCGGCGCTATGTGGTTTCAAATAGTTTAGAAATCGACGAAATGCGACGCCATTCCAAGTTCGACGAGATTCTTTTGGCACAGGATTTAACGGATCAAGAACACCCAAAGACCATCGATCTCATTCGATGCATTTGTGCAAAATTTCCGCGGCATGATCTTTCGTTACCCCGTAACTTTCCGGCGTATTTGATCTTGAAGCTACAACAATTGGATATCAAATTTTCCGTAGTAGAAGACAAATTTTTGCCCGAGCGTTCCATAAAATCTCCCGGAGAAATCGACCAGATTAGAAAGGCTTGTGCCGCGATTTCGAATGCTTTCGCTCGGGTATGTTCGATTTTAGAGAAGGCGAAAATTCATAATGAATTATTGTACTACGAGGATGAGGCGGTTACTTCGGAATTGATGCGCATGGAAATTGCTAGGGTATGTTTCGAACGAGGAGCCATCGCAAAGGAAACAATCGTCGCCTGCGGTAGAGATGCCGCATTTCCGCATAATCGCGGAGAAGGTCCACTCAAAGCTAACGAATTTATAGTGGTCGACATTTTTCCACGCTTGATCAAAAGCGGTTACTATGGCGATATGACGCGCACGTTTTTCAAAGGCCAACCTTCAGAAACACAAATAAGAATGTATGATGCCGTCAAAACGGTCCAAAGTCGAGCAATTTCTCAGATCCATGCTGGTAAAAACGCCAAGGAAATTCACGAAAATAATATGAAAACATTTACGGAATTGGGTTATTCTTCCAGTGACTCAACCGGATTCTTTCATGGTACAGGCCATGGTGTCGGCTTGGAATTACACGAAAATCCGTCCATTGGCGAGCGGGATCACCACTTACAAAGTGGTGAAGTAGTAACCGTTGAACCGGGGCTTTACTATCCCGAAATCGGCGGAGTACGCATTGAGGATGTCGTCGTCGTCACTGAAAATGGCGCAGAGTTGTTATCAAATTTTTCCTACGAATGGGTGGTATAATGTTTTTAAAAAAAGATAAAATTAAAGAAACGGCAAAATATTTGCTAAGTGTTACAAGGAAAATTGAAAATTATCGCAAAGATATTTTGTCAAAAGAACAGTTGGCTATTTTGTCTCGGGCCCGCACACAAATCAATGAGGCCCTGGCATTGCCGCGGACCGAAGCCTATAAAAACTTCGAGACCATTGAGCAATCGTTGAAATCGATCGGTGGCGATATTTATCCAGTAACGGGCCTCGTCGAAAATGCGGAAGTTTTTCTATTCGCAGCAATTTTAGCAATTGCCGTTCGAATTTTCTTTTTTCAGCCCTTTCGTATCCCAACGAACTCCATGTGGCCAACCTACGCCGGTATGACCTTTGAACTCGTCGATAGCCATAAAAATATTTTTGAAAGATTAAAGCGCTGGACACTTTTCGGAGCGTCAAATGTCAACGTACAAGCCCCCGACACAGGCAATCTCCAGATTCCCATTATGACTTCCGAAGATAAAGTCGGCCCATATGGTGGTATCCTCTATTATAGAGTTATTGATACACGAAAGTTCTGGCTATTTCCGACTAAGGAACGAGAATACACCTTTGTCGTCGGCGAACACCATGTGACGTTGCGCGTTCCATTGGAGTTTAGCTTCGATGACGTCGCTTTAGAAACGCTATTCCCCAAGGCGAAATCCTGGAAAGAAGTACTGGATCATCGCCCATCCCGATGCTTTAAACGCTTAAAACTCAATAAGGATGGCCACGAAGATAGGGTCCATTATTTTGATACGGGCATTCGAAAATCTGCCGGTGAAGATCTCTTTAACTTCGATATCCTATCGGGCGATATGTTATTCGTCAATCGGATGAGCTATCATTTTTCCATGCCTAAGATAGGTGATCCTTTCGTCTTCCGTACGCGTACTATCGAAGGTCTCCGCTACGATGATAAATATTTTATCAAACGCCTCGTTGGACTACCGGGCGATATCCTCCATGTTGAAGGTACTACACTTTACCGAAATGGCACTCCTATCGAAGGCGCCGAAGCCTTTGAACGAAACCGCAAACAGATCGATAAATACCCAGGTTATACCAATACTGGACTTTTAGAGGAAGGGTACGAAGTCGAAGTTCCCGAAAATCATTATTTTGCAATGGGAGATAATTCGCCCCATAGCTATGATAGCCGCGGCTGGGGCTTTGTCCCGAATCGGGAAGTCGTCGGAAAAGCCGTTTTCATTTTATACCCATTTACCCGTCGCTGGGGATGTTCAAAGTAATGTTTCGAAATGCGTTGGCGCTGCGAATGTCAGTATGATGGAACAGATTTTAATGGCTGGCAAAGTCAACCGAACGAAAATACGATCCAAGATTCCATCGAAAAACGTCTGGCGGTTATTTTCGGAGAAAAGATTCGCATCCATGGTAGCGGACGGACGGATGCCGGCGTTCATGCGCGAGGACAGATTTTTCACTTCGATGGCAATTGGCCCCATGGTCCCAAGAAATTACTCCGAGCCTTTCGCTCCGGATTGCCCTCAGGAATTCAAATAACGGAGATCCAAGAAACGGATATGACCTTTCATGCGCGCTATTCCGTAAAAAAAAAGCGCTATATCTATCAATTTTACTTGGGCTATGCTTCGCCATTTGAGCGACGTTACAAATGGTCCATCGGCGAAAAAAATATCGATATCAAAAAAATAAACGATTTGGCTAATTGTTTTTTGGGAAAACACGATTTTTCAACATTTGGATCCCTACTCAACAATGGCTCCTCAGACAATCCTGTAAAAAATTTATATCAACTATCGTTTTCTTTGGAAAATCACAATCTAATACTCCAAACGGAAAGCAATGGCTATTTGTACAAAATGGTGCGTACCTTAGCCGCAACTTTGTTGGACGTCGGACTCGGACGAATTACTGCGGACTATGTTCTGGATTGCTTCCATCAAAAAATCCGCTGCGAAAAAATTGTTACGGCTCCACCCCAGGGATTATTTTTGGATAGGGTCTTCTATTAAATATATTTCCAAAAAAATGTTTCGAATTTTTTTCGTCTCATTTTTTAACATGTGTCCCCACCCTTACATTTTCATATCCTGTTCGAAAATCTAGACCTGTCAAGTTCTTTTATCAATTTAAAAACTTCCCACAAAATGTCTTGCGATGGATGGGTGATAGGCCGTAACGTTCAATCGCAATCATATGCGCAGCGGTTCCATAACCCTTGTGTTTTTCAAACCCATACTGCGGATATTTTTTTCCAAAGAAATTCATGATGCGATCCCGAGTAACTTTAGCAATAATCGACGCCATCGCGATACAAAAACTCTTACCATCCCCCTTGACAATCCCAAAATGGGGAAATTGCAAGTGCTTTAGCGGATTTCCGTCAATGAAAACTTTCGCTTTCGGAGAAATAAGCCGCCTGATAACATCGTCCATCGCAGCTATCGTCGCTTCGAGAATGTTAATTTTATCAATTTCCCCATGATTGCGTAAACCAATCGTAAACCGAATGAATCCCTGCTTTCGCAATTTGCACAAATAACAAAAAATCGCTTCACGTTTTTCTAAAGATAATTTTTTAGAATCATTAACCCAGGACAACTTTGGAAAATTTGTAATTTGTTGCAAGAAATCATAGCTAATTTTGGTTCCACAGACCATTACCGGTCCCGCCAACGATCCACGACCCGCTTCGTCCACACCTATTAGATGGGCACCATCGGCTAGTATCTCCCGATCAAAAATAACACGCTCGTTCATCAAACCCTACAACCCTTCGAAAAATAAAAACTTATCAATCCATTAGTGTCCCCCGCGGCGAAGCCGCGGGGGAGGCCAAAAGGCCCGATCCCAAAGGGATCAGGCAACGAAGTTGCCTTGCCCTCGTCGCGAAGCGACGAGGGCGGGCCTTTTGGCCCTTCGGAATCATATTGCAAAATCACAAAAAAATGATTGAACTTTTATTAATATTTTTTACAATTAAATGAAATCGAAATATTATGGATATTCAGGATACATTGGGATACAATCGCGGAGACGAAAACGCGATATTAAATGATGAAGCTTTGCAGGAATATGTCAATCTGCGGTTAATGTCATTGGGACTAAGTGGTTGCAAAAAGGCTCTTCCGATTACAAAAATTGCGGAACCTTTATTAGCGTCGACCAACGATTTGCGCCATTTATTACTCGAGTATAACTGTCCGGCAGATCAGCGGATTATTGATTTTTGTGAACGCTATTTCGAGGATTTACCGGCCAATGAAAAACACCGCTGGATACCGCGCCATACATTTATTTCCGATCGTCACGGGGTATCGCGGATACTTTCCCTGCCACCCGATGCCGATGAATTTCATTCGGAACACATCGACAGTTATCGCATCTATCAGGGGATTTTACATAATCCGAAGATTGATAAGCGAACCACTAAGGGAGTTTTCCACATTGTCGAGGGCGAATGGACTGTCCCTACGGATAAGATTGAGGTTCCCAAATTGGCCTTTGTACGTTTATTGGCACACGCCTGTCATCCTCCTAAAAATATTTTAGAACTTCCTTTTACAACAACACAGCGCAAGAAGGCGTATACCTTTGTTTCGGGATATTTGAAGCCGATTGTTTGCCCGGCTGTCGCGAATTATTGTTGTGAAAAAAGGATGGAAATTCGATTTTTCGTACCCGGATCGCTGGTCAATTTTCTAGATATGGCGGAAAGTATTTTTGGCAATGCTGGATCGCCGATGTCTCCAGGAAACGATCCCGCAATGGATCCGGAAACCTGGACAGGGCATACGGGCTGCATCATTGTCGCTCCCCATTTGACACAATTGACAAAAAAGGAACTCGGATTGCCCCACATTTCCGAAGCAACGGAACGGCAAAGGAACGATGGTATGTGCTGGGAAAAAGAAAACGAACTATACCACGATGGCCAACCTTTCAAGGTCATGGTACGGGACAAAAGTGGCGTCATTATTTCAATTATTGCTGATAGCTACAACGGTTATGGCAAGAAAGAAATTAAAACACAGATGAGTTATTCGGCCAATTTATTCGGACTCTGCGAAGAGGAACATTCCGGCGGTTCCTTAGCGAACCCGCGTTATGATTTGGGCGACGACTTTCGAATGGATTACATCGAAAAATCTCATCAAACCCTAGCTTTTTTAGCCAAATATTACAGCCAACAAATTGACTTTCACAAAGAAGGGTACGGCGTTGATCGAGAATTTTCGGATATCATTTATGTTCCGGAAGATGCACATTTTTCGAAGATCGATCAAACCATTAACTGGAAATATTGCGGAAAAATGGGACAATTGCGAATCATTCCCAATTGGATCTATATCCTGCCAAACGGATATCAGGTCGAATTGAACAAGGACCCCCGATCGCAGCAATGGCAACTAATTGGTACCGTTGGCGAAGGTCTTTTTTGTCACAAACCATCGACGGTTTCCGGTGGTGGAAAATCCGAAATTTCCAAATCCATAGAGGACAATATTTCGACGGGAAGTTCCGTCGTCAACGATTTCGAAAAAGATTGTCTAGAGGTGGATAAAATTTTACAAATGAACTTCGATCACCGCTACAAGGATCCTGCCTCGAAAAACCTTCCAATCCTCGATCGCAAGCGCACTCTAGGTTCAGTTATCCAAATGTTTCAACAGAGCGACAATCATACCGACGCTTACAACGCATGGCTACAAACGGTTCCTTCCAATGTCAAAGAATTGATCTACATCCTTAAATTGCACTATCGCGAAGGTTGGGGTAAAGACTGGAAAAAACATTTTTCCGTGGATCTCGTCAATGGCGTAACGGGCCACGAATTGAAATATTTAAACCAAAAAGTCGTAGCCCATTACCTGCGTATCGGCCTGCGTTCGGATCACTCTTGGAATATGTTTTCCCTGCGCGAAGACTTCCATGCGTCGCGAAAAATTTCCATGGAAGATGATATTACAGCGAGCGTAACCGTCCCCGTACAACATTTAAAACAACTTAAAAAGCCCTACGATTCGGTAAAGTTTGTGGAAAACTGTGAATATCGACTTTACCAGCGCCCCGACGATGCCATTGAACCGGGTTATGACCATGAAACGGAATCCGACATGACTTTGCCCGATTCCTTTATCTGCAACTACCAGCCTCTCACAAAGATCGATGTCCAACGCATCGTCGACGATAGCATAAAATTTTCAAAATATACATCCGTCATGCAGGAATTCCTGTTGAAATTTTTACACGATAAATGCGCCCCTAAATACGTCGTTTGCCCCTCCCATCAACGAATCATGCCCAACGGTAAATTGAGTAGCAATATGCGTTATTTACAGGCACGAAAGGATATTGCCCAACGTCGTTTTATGCACGTCACGGAAATGGGAATGCGCCTTGCTCGCGGAATTCAATCGACCGATCCATTATACTACGCCGTGGATGCGGTCATCGCCGGCCGTCGAAATAATGCGCCGGAAGAGGGTATCAAACCCCTATCGGTCCACAATCCCTTGCATTACTTTGAATGGCCCGAACTGTTTATGGAATTCGCTTCCAATATGACCGGGAAATCGCCCTCGACAACGGGAGCCGGCTTGGAAGGCGTCATGACAAAGGCTCCCTTTAATGCACTAACCCAGATCATTGATTTGAATAACGCATTTTTGAGTTTTGTCGTCAGTGGATACCAGGGGTTCATTTCTTCAGCGGGCAGGATTGGACCGCATATCAAAGTTGGCCACGATATTTCTTACCTTATTCCCGAAATTTTTAGCCGCATGAAACCAGAAGAACGAGAACCAAAATTTCTAATCGAAAATGGTTACCTGGAAAAATGTCAGGATTTTGATTACAAAGGTAAAAAAGTAGAGGCAAGTCGATTGGGTTATCGCATTAATCGAAAATTTACAACGACATTCTTCGGACGTATTCTCACTTCTCCAGAAGCGGTCTTCCCCGACGAAATGCTCCAACCTGAAAAACAAAGCATGGATATTTTTTCGGATAGTATGGCGAATATCGTCGATGCACACCGCCGGGCAGCACTGCGATTCTTTGAGGATAAAACCATCAATAACGCTTGCTTGCCAATGAAAGCTCTACTCCACATTATGGCCTACGGCGACTACGACGGTATGGAACTCGACTCGCCAGAATTTCGTCGCTTATTCGATCGAAAAACGATCATGGAAAGCGACTGGTACCGGGAACGTTTGAACGTATGTCAAAAAATCCACGTTCATCACCTTCGTCGCTGCCTGCGCCATATGAAAGAATTCGCGAAAAAAGAATTTAACCGGGAATATGTACATTCCATGCGCATTCGCCGACGTATCTTGGATTGTCAGATACGCCTGGAATATATCAGCTCCGATGCCTACCTGCACGATTTATGCGGTACTATCGGCGCCGATCCGTTGGTAGTATGATGCTTACCATAAGACGCTACCTTCTGCTTTGCCCCCCCGCGGCAAAGCCGCGGGGCTATAAAAAAGGCCTGATCCCGAAGGGATCAGGCAACAAAGTTGCCTTGCCCGGCACTTCGTGCCGGGCAGGCCTTTTTTATTCTTCGGCCCTGTCCACGGGCGACGCCTGTGGACAGGGCCGAATCTCAGGTCCAGAGGATGAATCCTCTGGCGGGGATTCTAAGGGCGAGGAGTCCTTAGTGAATTTTCCATGGAGTAAGGCGTGGGATCCACCGGGGAACATTGCGCTTATAGATACGGTAATCATTGCCGAAGCGTTTTTCCAAATCTTTTTCTTCAAAAAAAGGAAAATAAAACATATTGCTCAATAGAAATAAGCCAAACAATCCAAAAACAACCCACGAATTAAGAAGTAGAGTTTCGGCAATCTGCATCATAAATACGCTTGCAATCATTGGATTTCGGACATAGGCATAGGGCCCTTCTACGACCAATTTTTTGGGCGGATTCCACGGAGCAGCCGTACCCTTACCTCGATGAGCAAAGAGCCACATGGTCCAAGATGCCAGCGACAAACCAAGGATAAAAAGGACACTGCCTAAAATCATCAAAGAAAAATGATTGGGTTGCCAGGTATAATCCATGAAATAGAGGACAAGCGCAGGAATCGTTACCAAAACATTGCATGGCAGTATGATGATTGTTTTTACCCACTCTAAAATCATTTTAAAAGTTATTGCTAACACATTTTGAGGAAAAGTCAAGTTTTCATTTTTGATGTGTTACTTGTTCCAAGCCTCAAAAGAATCTTCCGTTTTGTCAAGTAAAATTTTTAAAGAAAAATAATTTTCAAAAGAACAAAAATATTTCGTGTTCTTTCTTGACTTTAAATATAATTCACAATAATTTCATGCATGGCAAGACAGCAAGACAGCAAATATCAAGCAAAAAAATAAAAAATCTTTCACGCTCGTTGAAATCGTTTTCACCATTGCCATCATCGGAATTTTACTGGCAATTCTTCTACCCACAATGAGTGCGATTAAACTCAAAGCACAAAAAGTAAAGGACGTCTCCAATCTCCAAAAAATCGCTGAAGCCTGGCGCGAATGTGCCATCAATCGCGGCTGGACGTTCGATACAGGAGAAATGGGTGTGACTCAGTTTGTGGAAATATTGGCAGGATTAGGCAGAACTAGCACTTCCGATATGGTTCTAAATGATGCCAATGTTTATATCTCTCCCGGTGACAAGTACGCTTCTAAACTGAGACATGAAGTACTTACTCGCCTAGGTGAAGACGGAACGATTACGTGGACAGATGTATTTCATATTACCTCAAATTTTATGAACTCCAGTTGGGTAAATGCACAGCGCATTAGCTACTGCCTCATTGCCAATTTACCGATAAATGTTCCGCTCTCTACAACGCCTTTTGCCTTTACCCTGGGTCTGCGCGAAGATGGGAAATGGGACGAAAGAGCCGGATTATACGGCTCGAAAGGTGGCTATGTCGTCTATTGTAATGGCCATGTAACTTGGTTCGACGGCAGTAAACCAGCTAGATTTTTGAAATGGAATCAATCGGGCTATACCTCCGATATTCGCGAAGCAATTCCCCAAACAGCTTGGATTACCTGTGGTAATGATGGAACGGATACCTATTGCCTGAGCGATGGGCAACTCATTCTCCTCTATCACGCTGGCACTGGTGAAGACTAAAATAAATCGCTAGAAATATTAAAAAATTTCCACCTTTTACTCTCCGCCCCTGAAAACTCTTTCGGCCTTGTTAAGTTTTTTTGCGAATAATTTTTATTTCTCTAAAAAATACTGCCTCTGTTTTTCTGAAATCGCTAAGCCAACTTGCTCCATCACTTTTAGCATATCTTCCCAGACCACACGTTTCATCGCATTCGTCCCGTTGCGCAAAAGGTAGGACGGATGGAAGGTAATCATCAGTGGGATACCGCAAAATTCATGCCATTTTCCGCGTACGGTTGACATTTTCCGAGTTTTATCGTGGCCTAATAAGCCACTTACAGCCGTCGCTCCTAGCGCTACGATAACTTTTGGACGGACGATTTCGACCTGTTCAATCAGATATGGTAAACAAAATTGCATCTCTTCCTGAGTTGGAGGCCGATTCCCCGTTTCGCCATCCATTTCGGGACGCCAATTCATGATATTACTAATGTAAACCTCCTCCCGCGAGAGATCCATCGCTGCGATAATTTTTGTCAGCAACTGTCCAGCACGGCCAACAAATGGTATGCCCTGGATTTCCTCATCGGCACCAGGAGCTTCGCCACAAAAGAAAATCTCTGCATCTAAATTCCCAACGCCAAAAACTAAATTCTTTCCCGGTCGAACGTGTTTTTTTAAATCCTCATTTCCCAAAACACGCCCGCGTAAATCTTCCCAATATTCCCGCTTATTGGTAAAAACTTTTTGCGAACGGACCGGTAAAGGATCAGCCACCGATTTTTCACAACGGCTCACCTCTGGCAATTGATCCTGTACTTGATTTTTGATGGCACGGGCTTGTATTCCAATTTCGAGAGAAGAAACCAAGTCGCTCTCCAAAAACGAAAGATTTTCCTTTCCAACAAAAACCGTTGTTTGACCTTGATTTTTGAACCCTTCCAAAGTATCGATCAAGATATTAATGAATTGAACCATACCCATGGAATAGGACAAAAGCTAAGGCTGTAAATGCATTTTATTGTTTGCAAATGTTAAAAAAATGGAATATTCTCGTAGTGAAAAATTTCAAAATTTTCTCGATCGCAGACAATCTCAATGACATCAAAGCGAAAATATTGCAAATAATTTTGACTGATATAGGCTTCTACAACGGGTTTAAGAGCATTTTTTTTCTTTTTTGTGATAGAAAAATAGCCGGAAACAAGGGCATCCTTCCGCCGCGCACGCACCTCAACAAATACGGTAACTGCGCCGTCCTGGGCAATAATATCGATTTCGCCACTTTTATGGCGCCAGTTTTTCTTAATAATTTTATATTTTTTCTTTTTTCTTAGAAAATTTACGGCTAATTTTTCGCCCTCATTTCCGGTTTCCTGCTTTTGGGTCAATGCCATCGATCAAAGATTATAAAAAAATATTCGCAATTGGAAATAAAAATAAATCGACAAAATAGTAAAAACATTAACGGGTTTAAGGGCATTTTTTTCCTTTTTTGTGATAGAAAAATAGCCGGAAACAAGGGCATCCTTTCGCCGCGCACGCACCTCAACAAATACGGTAACTGCACCGTCCTGGGCAATAATATCGATTTCGCCACTTTTATGGCGCCAATTTTTTTTAATAATTTTATATTTTTTCTTTTTTCTTAGAAAATTTACGGCTAATTTCTCGCCCTCATTTCCGGTTTCCTGCTTTTGGGTCAATGCCATTGATCAATGGATTATAAAAAAATATTCGCAATTGGAAATAAAAATAAATCGACAAAATGGTAAAAACATTATACTAAACTATCATGGATAAATTTAAATTCTTATATTTATTATTTCTTTTCTCGGTATTGGGAGAATTTTTTCCGTTTTTTTCTATAGCATTTTCCTTATCGGATGCCGAATGCTTCCCTCTAAATGCCACTACATTTCAGCAACGATGGCGTCCACGAGTTCGCTTTGTCAGGCAATATACAAAAAGTATGATCGAAGATGGCTATACGGAAAAGTTCGCCAATGAAGTCTCTAGCGCGATAATTATTCTCTACCAAAATACCATAGATGATCTTCTGCCTAGCGACATCGGTAGCGTTAGCGATGTGGTTTTTGCTCCAGAATATATTACAATGAGAATCAATGTTACCAATAAATTGAAACAAATAATGGAAGATTATGACGCTGACTATAATATCATTAATCGCTATCTCAAAGGACAACAGCAAAACTCTTGGAGCGAAGAATCCCTCGCTATGAAATATTTTTTATTTACACAACGCCAAGACAGTAATGACTTCGAAAAAGTCTATTTCTGGGGTGGACAAAAATTAAGTACCCTGGAACTTAAATATGTACAAGATTTAGTAAAAAACATACAAAACCGATCCAACGATAATGGACTAATTTTAAATATCAAAAAAGAAAAGTATGCAAGATCCGTCGCCTTCTATAAAGCTTTAACAGCCATAGCGCTGAATAAAGTCCAAGTCCCCGAAAGAATTAATCACGAAAACAATACCTGCATCCTACAGCGAGGAATGAAACGGGAAGATCTCATCAAATTCTATCCCGAGTATGCCAAAATAAATGAGGGAGAAATATTCACCGACACGATGAAACACGGTATTGCCGATTCCGCAGCCCTCGGTGCCTCAGCTCCTATATTCACCAACCCTAAGGAATACGATGTCCTCGAAATAGAAACCCCTTTTAGTAGAATTTTTGCCGTCTATTTTATATCTCCTGAGCTCAGTTTTGACGGACCACCCTACGGTCTACCCATAAGAAAAAATAGTAAAGATAACAAACAACATAGAGGCTCTGAGCATGAATTTGTATGTGATATGAGCAATCTTCCAATAAAAATAAAAAAAATGAGCGACATAGAATACTCGCCAACTCCATCCTACTCCAAAGAGAGATTAAAAGCCAACGGCTATAAATTTAGATCTCGAATCTTCCATTGAAATCTTCTTTCTCGGAGCCGGGGATGAGATTCGAACTCACGACCCACGCATTACGAATGCGTTGCTCTACCAGCTGAGCTACCCCGGCAAAATTTATCGGAATCTGTATCGCACAAAACTTTCAGTTTTCCTAAAAAATTTTTTCCGAAAAGAAAAATATAAATTAACTGTGAAATAACGGAGCCGACTGTCAGATTTGAACTGACGACCGTCCGCTTACAAGGCGGGTGCTCTACCAACTGAGCTAAGTCGGCAATGGTGGGTCGACTGGGATTCGAACCCAGAACCAATGGCTTAAAAGGCCACTGCTCTACCGTTGAGCTACCAACCCTTACCAGCTTTGGAACCCTAATGGCCACAATCCCCCTGTCAACTTTCTTTTAAACAAATCTTAGCGGCTCTCTATTTTTGAATTTTTGTCAAGTTTATTTACCGTAAATATATAAAATTTACAGTGTCTTTTTCATGCGATCGCCGTAGATCGTCAGCGTTAGTATGATCACAACAAATACCATCGAAGGGAAAATAACTTGCCAAGGTGACGTCGTCATAAAATTTGCTCCCTCCGCTATCAAAATTCCAAGAGAACTCTTCGGCGGTTGTATGCCAATTCCTAAAAAACTTAAAAATGATTCCAATACAATTACACTGGGTAGTGTGATGATAAAACAAACGACGATTATACCCGTAATATTCGGCAACATGTGCTTCCATACGATTGTCGTTTCCCTCTGCCCTAGCCCTTTTGCTACTTGAATATATCCACTCTCTTTTATTCTAAGTACCTCCGCCCGAATAATTCGTGCCGTCGTCATCCATTCCACAATACTAATCGCAAAAAATAAAACACAAATGTGCTTTCCCAAAACAATCATGGATAAAATAACGATAAGCGTCAACGGAATGGGATACAAAATATCCACAATCCGCATCAGTATTAAATCAATTTTACCGCCACAGTATCCAGAAATTGTCCCATAAATGGTCCCAAAACTAACCGCCAATAATGTTGTCAAAAAACCAACCGATAAAGAAATACAACAGGCATAAACAACGCGCGAAAATAAATCTCTTCCCAACCGATCGGTTCCAAACCAATGACTCCAATTCGGCGCAACAGCTCCCAATGCAATATCTTGCTGATAATAGGGATAGTGACGGATACTTACAAATGCTGCTAATATTACCAAAATGGCGATAAAACAAAAAATATATACCCCAATGCTTTTTTTTCTCACAAAAATTGGCCTCTACTCCATAAAAATCTAATTGATATCGTCAACTTCAAAATTCCCATTTCTTTGTTAGGTGTGATTTTTTGACTTTCTGACGAGGAGACGATCGGCAAGTTACCCCCTTAAAGGCCCCCAAGGAACGTAGTTCCTTTGCCCTCTTACAGAGGGCGCCCCGCGGCTTCGCCGCGGGGCGTGGGCCTTCAATCAGACCATACGATTGCTGACGATCCCGAAAGCGAACTATAAAAAATCTCACTTTTTCTCTTGACTGAAAAAGTGAGATTGTGATGGTAGGCAAAGTTTTTGCGAGCGTAACTCAATTGGCAGAGTGCCACCTTGCCAAGGTGGATGTTGAGGGTTCGAACCCCTTCGCTCGCACCCCGTATTTTACCGGGTACTTTTGGATCATTTTTTTGTTGAATCCTTTCCAAAAAGAGTATACGATCCTATTTTCCATTCTCCTGTTGTAAGTCCTCTTGACAAGAATTTCAAAGCAGTCGCTCCTGCTCCTAGTGTAAACGTTAGCGAAGGATTCTTTGTTGCAAATTTTACCACCATTTTCGCAACATCCCAACCGCATTTTCCAGCAACTGGAACTACATTTTTTAAAAACCATTTGCCGCCATCCTGGGCCAAATATTTTGCTTTTCGCATTATTTTTTTCGTCCCAGAACCACTTTCGGCACTAAAAAAGTTTTCCTTTATTTCATCAAATAAGCGCGGGTCTATATGGAAAATTTTCGCTTCTTTCATTGTTTTTTTACTTAAAAATCTTCCATCTTTTGCAAACATACAATATTCATCGGTAACCACAAGGCAATGTGATGCCTTATTTTTTTTCAATATTAGATTCTCTCCCGTTTGCAATTGTTCCAATAAACGTGTTCGAACGTCTTCTTGCATTTCACTTGCTGCAATCAGAGACAAAACATCAAGTATCATCCCCGAGTTAACTTCCGCCTTTTGGCGACTTGGATCTTCTGAAATATTACAATCTCCTGCCAACCCGATTCCAGGTATCGCGATGCCTATAATTAACAGTATTTCTAGTTTTTTTAACTTATTCATATTTCCTCTATTGTTGAAATAATGGATCGCAGTTCCTTTTGGCTTTGTCAAGAAGAAAAATCAAAAAACTAAAAAAATATTTCTATATAAAAACAAAAACCGCCTATGTCTTTAAGGTAATCTCATCAAATTTACATTTTCCGCAGGCCCTACATTTGGCAGTAATGCTGTCGAGAGAACTTTGAGTCTGCTCTTCCAGCCATAAAACGCGCTCGCTAAACGATTTCTTTAAAACCTCTCTCAACGGACAACTTTCTGGAACACCTTTCTCCGAAATGAGCATGAGCTCCACCATTCTTTCAATTCGCTCTTTTGCGGCTTTCTTTTTTAAATCCCGTTGACTATCTTCCATATTTTAAGCTCGGCTTTCTTGAATTTCAAATTTAGCCTTCATCGGATCGATGACAATACAATCATACACAGAAATGTGATTTTAATGAAATTTTGACACTCCTACTAATATCTACAAATCGCCTATGTCTCTGATAACATCTTCTCAAAATTGCACTTTCCGCAGGCCCTACATTCGGCAGTAATGCTGTCGAGAGAACTTTGAGTCTGCTCTTCCAGCCATAAAACGCGCTCGCTAAACGATTTCTTTAAAATCTCCCTCAACGGACAACTTTCTGGAACATCTTTCTCCGAAATGAGCATGAGCTCCACCATTCTTTCAATTCGCTCTTTTGCGGCTTTCTTTTTTAAATCCCGTTGGCTATCTTCCATATTTTAGCTTTCTTGAATCTTAAATTTGGCCTTCATTGGATCGATGACAATGCGATTTTGCACAGGAATGCAATTTTGATAAGATCTTAACACTTCTCCTGATAAATACTACCATCAAATATCTACAAATCGCTTATATTTTCGGTAACATTTCCTCAAATTTGCCCTTTTCTCAGGCCTTACATTCGGCAGTAATGCTTTGAAGGAACTTTTGGTTTATTTTTCCAGCTATAAAGCGCGCGCACTAAACGATTTCTTTAAAATCTCTCCCAACGGACAATTTTCTGGAACATCTTTCTCCGAGGTGAGCATGAGCTCCACCATTCTTTCAATTCGCTCTTTTGCGGCTTTCTTTTTTAAATCCCGTTGACTATCTTCCATATTTTAGCTTTCTTGAATCTTAAATTTGGCCTTCATTGGATCGATAGCAATGCAATTTTGCTAAAAATTCGACACCATTCTCAATATCTATGAAATTCCTATATCTCCGATAACATTTCCTGAAAATTACATCTGCCACAGGCTTTACATTGAGTAATAACTTTCTCGAGAGAATCTTTCGTTTGATCCTCTAGCCATAAGACACGATCCATGAATGATTTTTTTAAAACCTCACCCAACGGACAACTATCCGGAACATTTTTCTTTAATACGAGCATGAGTTTCACCATTTTTTCTACTTGCTCCTTTGCAACTTTTCTTTTTGAATCTTGTTGATCACTGTTCATACTACGATCCTTAAATTGGCCCTCATTGGATCGATGACAATGTGATTATGCATGGAGATGTAATTTTGACGAAATTTTAATATTGCATCCCAATGCCTACACTACCTTCATCCTTCATATTACTCAGATAAATAATGAGAAAAACGGCTCCCCCATGGACATGGAATTCTACTTGCTCCGTAACCGTACGATTGAAGCAAGAGGTGTATCCACTAAAATGGAGTTCCTGATCTTTTAGCTCCCAACGTAAGCCACGCGTACTGATTTTTCCAAAAGGCATGCCCAATAATGATAATTTTGTCCCCATGGGAAAATTTAAGATTAAATGACTGCGAAGCGAAAAACATAGGTTGGGCGGTGTGTAACCGATCGAGTCGGTCTGCGCTAAAATACCTACATTGTTTAAAATATGATCGATATATCCTCCATTAATACCGAGAACGATCGATGGCGATAAATGATTTTCCTGAGCAAATTTTAATGCCTTCTGAAAATCCGAAGATGATTGGTCTTTGATAACAATTTTTTTTGTCTTTTCCCCAATCGGCTCCCTCACACTATCCCAATCGCCAATTACAACATCCGCCACAATCCCCTTTCTTAAAAGCAAATTTGCAGCCCCATCCGTCGCAATAATGGGTAAATCGAAATGCGCGAAAAACTTGCGCTCCGGTAACGCTCCGCTTAAACAGAGAAGCGAACGATACTTCCCTAATGCCGACACTATGGCTAAAAGTTTTTTATCTTCCATTTCCCCTATTCAGATTAAAATGGGATGACAAATTGCAATTTTTGAATTCGAATTAGCTAAGCTTGCCCTTAGAATTCCTTGCCCCCGCCCCCGAATGAGGGCCGGGGCTAAAAAGGCCAGCCCTCGTCGCTTTGCGACGAGGGCAAGGTAACTTTGTTGCCTGATCCCTAACGGGATCAGGCCTTTTTAGCCCTCCGCGGCTTCGCGCGTGAGGGGAGCATACGATAAAGTCCCATAGCAATCCAAAAAATTTAAAACTGCAAATCCTGAATCTGCCGAAAAAAAATACGCATATTTTCCGCCCGAATAGTATCCCGCTCCTCGGCCGATAAATTTTTATCGTACAGAACGACGAGATTACCCGGCTGCGACTCCACCATATAGCGATCAATTCCCGAACGATTTTTCTCATCGATGAAACCACAATCGGTTGCCAAACGCATCCAAGCTAACATTTCAAATGCTTCCTCACTCGTCAACGTATAGCAAGAACGGAGCATACCATAAATTCGACCAATTTTGTCTAAAAATTGCGTACGATTATGTTTTAAGAGCCCTTCCCTTGCAGCCATTTCCTGATCCATAATCGTTCGAATAATATGCTCCAAACGCTGAATCTCATCCACTTCGCTAATCCCCAATGTCTGCTGATTAGAAATTTGATAAATATATCCCAGGGCCTTCGTTCCTTCTCCCTGTATACCGCGTACCGTAATCCCAATCTGCTGGACTGCCTCGATCAAATGTCGCATCTGATTTGCCATACCGAGTCCCGGAAGATGTAACATAATAGAAGCACGCATCCCCGTTCCGAGATTGCTCGGACATGCTGTCAAATATCCTTTGGACGGTGAAAAAGCATAGCAACCATCGTCTATTGTATTATCGATATCGTTAATTTTTTTCCAGGCATCGCGCAACTGCAACCCATTATTAATGACCTGAATTCTGAGGTGATCTTCCTCATTAATCATAATCGACGCAGAAGCCCGATCACTACAGATAATACCCGCTCCCGATCTTCGCTCAAGCAATTCTTTACTGATAACGCGGCGCTCTTGGAGTGCCAGTTGTTCAGAGTCTGTCAACGCCGCTAGATCGATGAAAACTTTAAAATCCTTCAATTTTTTGATATAATGTTTCGCAAAATCGAGGATCTCTCCACGCTCTTTATCTTCCGCATGGGCAGGAAATTTAAACTGGGAAAAATTGCGCGCCAAACGTATTCGGGAACTCATTACAATGGCCTGACTGCGCTCCTCAAAACGCTTACTATATTCCAAAAGAAGTGCCCTAATCGTTCTCATTTTGTAATACGCGAAGTTGATCTCTAATTCTAGCGGCCTCCTCAAACTGTTCCGCTACAATTGCCTGCTGTAATTTTTCCTCCAAAGATTCCTTTGTTAAATTTTTTTCCTCACAAACAACAAATCCCTTCGGACGCTTGCCCACATGCTGTAAACTTTTCTGCATATTTTCAATTAAAGGTAAAAGTTGCTTTCCTAAATGCTCATAGCATTGGGCACAACCAAGATAGCCCATTTTTTTGAAAAGCTCCACCGTGTAACCACAACGTTGGCAACTCCCCTGGGAAACAAGCGATAAACTGAGATCTCCAAAAAGCGCAGTACCAATATTTTGAGCCACAGAAAAAGGCACCATATTACTGGTTAAAACGCCGTAGCCACGCGCACAGGCCTCACACAAACTAATCGATTGCTTCATACCTTGCACAACCTGCTCAATATGAACCGCTGCTGGATTTCCACAAATACTGCATTTTAGTAATTCCATAGGTTGTAAAATTACATTGTCATCCCGCCATCGACCGTCAGAATGGTCCCCGTTATGTACTGAGCTTCCTCTGAACACAGAAAATTTACCGCGTTGGCAATGTCCTTTGGAACCCCCATGCGCCTCATTGGAACGTTTTTCTTTATTTCCTCAATAACCTTTTCAGGTAACCCGAACGTCATATCGCTTTCGATAAAACCCGGCGCAACAACATTGGCGCATATGCCACGCGAGGCCACTTCTTTAGCAACCGACTTCGTAAAACCAATTATTCCTGCCTTGGCCGCCGCGTAATTTGCCTGCCCAAAATTCCCTATTTTTCCTACGACGGAAGAAATATTGACAATTCGTCCCCAACGATTTTGTACCATCCCTCGCAATAAATGCTTTGTCCAATAAAAACAACTGTTCAAATTCGTACGAATGACGTCGTCCCAATCCTCTTCCCCCATTCGCATGAGTAACGCATCCCGCGTAATACCGGCATTATTGACTAAAATATCAATCGTTCCATGCTTTTCTAAAAGCTTTCCACAGGCCAATTCAACGGCTTTTCCATCGGATACATCCACCGCCATTGCCTCTGCCATACCACCTGCTACAGTAATTTCCTGTGCAATTTTCTCGCAATTTTGTGAACGACTAATGCAAACCACATGAATGGACTGTTGTGCCAATTTCTCTGCAATCGCGGCACCTAACCCACGGCCCGCACCGGTCACTAACGCAATTCGCTTTTTTTCTCCTTCTTCCACGAGCCAATTATGGCTGCGTTTATCCCGGACGTCAATAGGGTTTTTTCAAAATTATTTTCCCATGGAACTCCATATTCGCAAGAAAACTATTCAGAGGACTCTGCTCTCCTAACTCCCGCAAGGAGTCACAGACTCCTTCGCTCCCTACGGGAGCCCCCGCGTCGAAGCCGCGGGGCGGAGGAGGCCGCAGGCCTCCTCACCGGAGAATACCATCCTCCGGCCAGGGGTTCAAGGGGAAGGATTCCCCTTGCAAACGGCAATCGAAAATTCCAATGACATAAAATTTTAGAAAAATTATCGCTGGAAAGGATGGCATTGGAGCAATCTACAAATAATAAAATAGAGGGCCCGAAGGCAGGAATATTTTTTGAGAACGCGGATTGCAAACTGCGAACATGTCGGTGAAAACCGACAACGGCAATGGGGACCAAAGAAAAACAGTTTCAAAGGCGATAAAAATAATTGGTAAATTCGAATAAAAAAAACGAATAATTGGGAAATAATTTTCATCGCATTATCGGCCCAAAAGTGATGCTAAATCAAAGCGTGAGCTTTTCATTTTTTTCATCATAGCCTGCATTTGTTTAAAATTTTTCAATAACAAATTAACTTCCTGAACGGATAAGCCGGAGCCTTTAGCAATGCGTAAGCGTCGGGAACCATCGATGATATTGGGATTGGCGCGTTCTTTAGCGGTCATGGAATAGATAATCGCCTCTGCCCGTTTAAGTTTATCATTGGCATCGGAATTGACATTTAAACTATGCATACCGGGAATATGTTTTACAAGTGACTCCATTGATCCCATTTTCTTGATCGACTGTACCTGACCAAGGAAGTCATTCATATCGAATTTACCTTTTTTAAGTTTTTTCTCAAGTTCTTTTGCTTCTTTTTCGCTGATTTGTTCCTGAGCTTTTTCGACCAGTGATAGAACATCGCCCATGCCTAGAATTCGTTGCGCGATGCGTTCGGGATGAAAAATTTCGAAGGCTTCGATCTTTTCTCCCGTTCCCATGTAACGAATCGGAACTCCCGTCACTTCCTTCATTGAAAGTGCTGCACCGGCACGACTATCTCCATCGAGTTTTGTGAGAATAATGCCCGTTAACGGAACTGCTGTATGAAACTGTTTAGCGATATTAGCCGCTTCTTGACCCAACGCACCATCGGCGACGAGTAGGATTTCATCCGGTTGAATTCCGGCCGTAATATTTTTAATTTCATCGATCAGATATTCATCAATTTGTAGACGTCCAGCGGTGTCAAAAAGTATCAAATCATGGCCATTGTTTTCCGCATATCGTAACCCGGAAAGAGCAATTCGGGCCGCTTCTCTGCCATCGCGATCCACGTAGCAATCAACGGCCACCTGACGCGCTAAAATTTCCAATTGATCGATGGCTGCGGGACGGTAAATGTCGCAACCGATCGTCAAAGGAGACGTAAAATTGGCTTTATTTTTTAGAAAATATGCCAGCTTTGCCGTCGAAGTCGTTTTCCCAGACCCATGTAATCCAACCATCAGAATTTTTAGCGGACGTTTAGAAGTGCTTATCGACATACTGTCACTTCCGAGTAATTGAACTAATTCGTCGAAAATAACCTTAACAAATTGCTGTTCCGGCGTAATATTTTGAATAACGATCGTGCCAATACACTTATCTTTGACCCGTTGGATGAAATTGTTGACGACAAAAAAATTGACATCCGCAGAAAGTAAGGCCGTACGAATCTCACTTAAAGCTTCTCCAATGTTTTGCTCCGAAAGTTTTCCTAGTCCACGAATATTCCTGAAAACATTTCCGATCTTTTCCGCAATCGATTCAAACATGGCATACCTAATACAAACTAAAAAATCTCCGTCAAACCTTAATCCCGGTTTTTATTTAAATATAAAAAATTCAAAATATTTAATAAACCTCAACTTATTTACTTTTTATTTAAACTATATAGTAAATGTGGCAGCTATAGCGGCCGTTTGAAGCAATCCATCAGAGCAATTATATGGAGCTCTTTGGAAAAATATTTTTTAATGGGTTCCGCCCGGCACGAAGTGCCGGGCAGGGGGCTGCGCCCCCTGCTCCCGGGCGAAGCCCGGGGCGGAACCCATCTCTCAGACATATTCCAAGCTTCCTTTACCCAATTAATGACGCCGAAAAGACCTCATTAATCCCCTGCGATACACCCCTCTTTTATTTTCCAAAACATCTCTTTCCCCGCCATCTCTTTGGAAAAGCTTACGCCAACTGAATTTTTTCTCTTTCGGCTTAAATGTTGCATTTTCGAAAGAAGGCCGTTCATACTCATGAGTTAAAATAAATTCATCCGGCTTTAAAGTCGCCTCGCCCGATAACTGACTATCAGTAAAGAAGCGATTTAGCTGTGTCCTTTTGGGCTCATTCATATTGATAATCGACGGGGTAATAATATAAATGCGTTCCATCACGCTATCAGCGCGATTACTCGCTTTAAATAAGTGACCGAAAAACGGAATATCTTTTAAAAACGGAACACCTGCGGAAGATACGCTATGATTTTCATGGAAATATCCTCCAATAAATAAACTTTGCCCCTCAAAGAGTGACGCTTCCGTATTGACCGAATTTGTCGCCGTTGCTGGACTATTAGCATTGTAAAGCCCAGACGTATCAAAGGAACCATCCGTCACCTCGATGAGTAGCTTAATTTTTGGTGCCCCATTACAATCGAATTCTCCGGGAACAATATGAGGAACAACGACTAACTTTGTCGAAACCGTCACATCGTAAAGTCCCCCCGCTTTGGCACCCGTAACGGGCGTATAAACAGTACTGGAACGGTCAATAACGGCACCGATATTATCGAGTGTAATCACGGAAGACCGCGTTAGCGTTTGCGCATTACCCACATCTTCCAAAATATTTAACGTTTCCGCAAATGAATAATTTTTAAAAAGTTTATCGAAATTCATGGTTACGCTTGCATTTATTTCATCGATAAAACCGAAATTAAGGCGCTCCGTACCACCAGCGGCACTATCTCCAGCTTTCGCATCGGCATCGCGTTTATTGACCGCAAATTTAGAGCCTATTTTCATGGCACCTGACTTGCTAATATCCACCACTGCGACATCGATTTTGATGGCATCCCTGGGAACATCGAGTTGTTGAATAATATTTTCGATAAAGGACATATCTTGCCGTTTAGCTTTCACGATAACCGCATTTAAACGTGTGTCATGGGTGACGAAAATTTCACTCAAAGTAAGGGGATTTTTCTCGCCATTCTTACTATCATCTCCCACAGTTGATTCTGTTTTTTTCGGCTCATTGGTATGGTAAACGGTTCCCGAAATGGCTTTTTTCGCCGTTGCTTCATTGGATGTCGAATTATTAATACTGACACCAATATTACTATCACCAACGGGCCCTGGCAACGCACCGACAATCTGTTGTAACATCGTTGCAACACCAGGAATCGTCATATTACCACCGCGATAATTTACGGACATGTCATATGCCCAGGCATGTTTCAATGGAAAGGATCGGATGTCATATATGTTACTTACACGTTCAACAACCACTTTTTTAGACAACTCCTCCAACAAGGACATCAACTTTGGTGGTCCACTAACCACTAAAATACCGGCCGTTTCAAGTGGTCTGAAGGTCACATTGGAACTTAACCATCCCAGCTGTGTAATAACTTTCACAAGAGTTCGCATTTCATCACGATTCATCTGATAGACCGTCGAGGTCACTTCACTACTCTTATAGGCATACATCATACTGCCATCGAAAAACCAAACCAAACCGTAAGCATTGACGATATCTTTCCAGAACTGGCAGGGTGTAACATCGCTGAATTTTCCATTAACCACGTCACTGATATTATCACTCACGATGACATCCATTGATTGCATCGCACAAAAATTGCGAATCAATTCCTTCAAATCTTGATCCTTGGCAAAATGGTAATATCCGGATGTTTTCCATGGGAGATGATCTGCTGGGTCGCCCTCTGCGAGAGCCATTGAATGAATCATTTCTATGGAACTTCGATCGATCAGAGGAGTCCCCGAATCACCGATAACTGTTCCTTCCGATGGTCTACCATAATTTTCATGCTGCGAAGAACTGTCCGACATTTCCGCTACATATGATGGAGAAATCGGATTGATAACGGTAGATGGCACAAATTGTGTCGGTACGACAGCAGCGGACGGTATCGTTGTAGCAGCGGGAACGGGCACTGCAACAGGAATTGGCACGGTTTTAACAGGTGATATATTTCTTGGAGATGATGACACCCCAGTAGCAGGCGGTATCGTTGTAGCAGCGGGAACGGGCACTGTAACAGGAATTGGCACGGGTTTAACAGATGATATATTTCTTGGAGATAATGACACCCCAGTAGCAGGCGATATCGTTGTAGCAGCGGGAACAGGCTCTGTAACAGGAATTGGCACGGTCGTAACAGGTGATATATTTCTCGGAGATGATGACACCCCAGTAGCAGGCGATATCGTTGTAGCAGCGGGAACGGGCACTGCAACAGGAACCGGCACGAGTTTAACAGGTGATATATTTCTTGGAGATGATGGCACCCCAGTAGCAGGCGGTATCGTTGTAGCAGCGGGAACGGGCTCTGCAACAGGAACCGGCACGATTGTAACAGGTGATATATTTCTCGGAGATGATGGCATCTCAGTTGCGGATGGCATCGTTGTAGCAACGGGAACAGGCACTGCAACAGGAATCGGCACGGTTTTAACAGATGATATATTTCTCGGAGATGATGGCACCCCGGTAGCAGGCGGTATCGTTGTAGCAGCTGGAACAGGCTCTGTAACAGGAATTGTCACGGTTGTAACAGGTGATATACTGCCTAAAGATAACGGTACCTCAACGGAGGGATCTAGTGCATCAACGAAGGTTGGTACGGCTGTAACGGATTGTGGAATAGTTTCCAAAAACGACGATATCTCTGTAGCAGGCGACGTCGTTGTAGCAACGGGATTTACTTCATCAGCGGAAATTGGCACAGCAACGAGATCTAGTTCATCAACGGAAATTGGTACAGTTGCCTCAGGCTGCGGCATACTTTCCAAAGACGATACTTCTGCAACAGGTGGTATCGTTGTAGCAATAGAATCCGATGCAATAACAGAAGCTGGTACAGCGGTAACGGATTGAGACACCTTTTCCGACGAATTCACTTTTTTATTAGATGTTTTAGGGCCATCGATAACGTAAATATCTTTTTTATTCCTAGAAATTCCTGACGGAACATCGGAATGGTTATCGATAGGCGCTTTCACATCACCAGCTCCTTTCGACATCGTGGAAACCGAAGTTGTTTTCCTATTCCTCGTCAAAACTCCATATACCGCAATGGAACTGTTATCCCAGGACGCATAAAACAATAACAGCGTCGATAATCCTAAAATTGTATAAAAAATCCCCTTCATCACCTATACTCCAAAAATCGTCAGATTTGAACCACGGGGCGCTTCCCAAGAATAATTAAAAGCGTCTGCCCAAAACGCTAAATTTGTAACAAATGATTCCGCCTCTGAAAATATGTTATCGGTAAAAAGTTTCGACAAAAGCCGTTTACGAAATAAACAAAGCCGATTACTTTCACTTTCGATGGAAAGCGTGTCGTCCGCATCGGCAATGCGCGCAAAATTCCACTGCAACATATTTTTTAACCTTGGCAAATCACTCTCCGTAACTTCTCCTCCAAAATAACCTAAAAAAATCAGAAATTGCTCATCTAAACAAACGATTTTTATTTCGAAACGTTCGTCTACCATAATCTCGCAGATCAAATCATCCGGATTGTAATCCCCAACGCGAAAATATTGCGTTAGAAGTTCGATTGCTTCCACCCACCTCATCAATAACTTTCTTTTACTAAAAAATTTCAAATGTGCAAGTACAAAAATTTATGATAGAAATTTCATTTCCTAAAATTTAAAACATCGAAATGATCCTCTAAAAAAATTCTCCGGAAAATTATTGCCACTCATTTTATAATTTTAATAGGATTAGTTTATGTTTGAAAAAATTAATAGTCGGCACAATGAAAAAATAAAGTTTATTGATAAACTTAAAAAATCTTCGAATCGAAAAAAATTTGGAACTTTCATCGTCGAAGGGTTTCGAGAAGTTTTCCGCGCCCATTCGCATCAATTTATAACAGAATTACTGTTTTGTGAGGAATGTTTTACCGATTACCAAACATTTTCCTCGTTTACTCAAATACTTGAAAGCGACCACATCCCACTCTTCCAGATTCCTCCGGAGGTATATCGAAAAATTTCACTCAGAGAAAACGGAGATGGGCTGATCGCACTCGCCAAAGCCCGCAGTGTATCACTCAATAAATGCATTCCTCCCGAAAATGGACTCTTTATCGTTACGGAAAATATCGAAAAACCAAGTAACTTAGGTGCCATCATCCGAACAGCCGAATCAGCGGGTGTTGATGGCATTATTGTTCTCGATCATTCCACGGAAATTTTCAATCCTAATGCCATTCGCAACTCCCAAGGAGCTGTTTTTTTCGCCAATATTTACGATGCTACAACGGAAGAATTTCTAAATTTTACGCAGCAATACCAACTGTCAATTTATGTCACCTCGCCCCAAGCCCAAAAGTTATACTTCGAAGAAGATTTTAGAGGAGGGACTGCCATTCTCGTCGGAGCGGAAAATAAAGGCGTCTCCGATTTTTGGCTCCAAAACAATCCGATCATCCGTATTCCCCAAAAAGGCCAATCGGACTCGCTCAATGTTTCCATTGCAACTGCCGTCGTTCTCTATGAATGTATCCGCCAGCGCTCCATCTAATGGGTTTGCTATTCTATTCTATTTTATTCTATTCTATTAGCCCCCCCCCGCGGCAAAGCCGCGGGGCTTCTGCCAAGAAGCCAAGGAGTCTACGACTCATTGGGGACATGGGGTGAAGCCCTATGGAAGCCCCATGGAACAATGATCAACTACAGACTGTAATCTTGAGGAGCGATCAGGACAACAAATTCTCCCTTAATCGTCATTTCCTTTACAATTATTAAAATATCGGCGATGGGTGCTGTTAAAATCGCTTCATGAATTTTAGTCAATTCCTTACAAATTGCAACAATGCGACTAGCTCCATAGACAGTAAAAATATTATTTAAAAATTTCCCAATACGATGGCAGGATTCGTAAAAAATTAACGTCGCTTCAAAGGCAGCGTATTTTTCGAGGATTTTGACTCGTTCGCTATCTTTATGGCCTGGAAATCCGAGAAAGAGGAAATGATTAGTGGGCAATCCAGAAGCTGAGAGGGCCGCTGTCAGAGCACATGGACCGGGAATAGGAATGACTTCGATATTATTTTTTTTACATTCCCGGACAATGCGAAATCCAGGATCGCTAATCGTCGGCGTCCCGGCATCACAAATGATCGCAACAGAGACTCCTACTTTTATTTTTTGAATCAAATATTCCGTTTGGAGCCGTTCGTTTTTGTCGTGGTAAGGAAGAAGCGTCGCCGAAATATTAAATTTTTTCAACAAATTCACAGAAACTCGAGTATCTTCGCAGGCAATAATGGGACACCGCTTTAGGATTTCAATGGCGCGAAAAGTGATATCGTCCAAGTTCCCTATGGGCGTTGCGACGACAAATAATTGGCCTTGATTCATGAAATTTTTTTCAAATAGAAATACATTCTTTGACAATAATGATGCCCATCGGAAGCGCCAAAATCAGGCTATCCATCAAATCAAACATCCCGCCGATACCAGGAATTGTATGGCCGGAATCCTTCTCTCCCGCAAGACGTTTAAATCCCGATTCGATGAGATCGGAGACGAGCGCGATAACCGCAATGATCGCCGATACGGTACCGATTTTCCCTTTTGTAAAATTTCCCGGCCAAGCATTCCCACAGCAAAATGCAAAAATATAACCGATAGCGACGGCAAACAAAATGGATCCCATTAACCCTTCGCAGGTTTTTTTCGGACTAAATGCCGGCGCCAATTTATGTTTTCCAAACTTGGAACCGATCAATAATCCGCCGATATCACTAAATTTAGTCACCACAATAACCCATAAAATGAGTAATAGAGGGAAACGGGAATCCGATAGCAGTAGAAATTTTGGGATCAATGAAATGGGAATGGATAATAGGATAGGAACGTAAAAAAATCCAAAAATTGTAGGAAGAAAAACATTTTTCAGGTCCTCGGGCTTACCCGTTAAAACTACTGAAAATGCAAAAATAACAACCACTACAACGAGCATGGATAGGGTATAATTGAAATCGAAAAAGCCCTCCTGAGAAAAAAAGCTTCCCAGCAAAACAAGCGTCCCCAGTACCGTAGCGCTCTTTTTATGCGGATTCCAGCCTATCTTCTCCATGAGCTGGTACAATTCCCATTGGGTCAAAGTGGAACAGAACGCCAGTAGCCAAACACCTCCTAAAATCCCCATTTTCATGATCGTTAGCGTCACCAATGTGCATAAAATAAGGGTGCTCAATATTCTCTTTCCCATAAGTTATTTCCCGAAATTCCTTTTCCTAAGCCGGTATTCATTGAGAATAATCTCAAAATCCTGTTGCGTAAATTCTGGCCAGTATTTTTTTATAAAAAATAATTCCGCATAAGCCGATTGTAGAAGTAAAAAATTGCTCAATCGCTGCTCGCCAGATGTCCGAATGAAGAGATCGACATCGGGAATGCCCCGCGTATCTAATCGCCTGCAAATATCTTCCCAAGAACAGTTTTGCAACTCGTTGGGAGGTATTTTTTTTACCGCACGGGTAAGTTCATCGCGGCTACCATAGTTGATCGCGATTGTTAAAAAAAGTTTGCTGTTCTGGGCCGTCTTTTCTCGAAGCGATGCGATTTTTCCTCGAAGATTATCGTTGAGTGGCGCTAGATCACCGATAAAATAAACACGAATTTTGTTTTTTTGTAAAAATACCGCGTAGTGCCCAATGGAACGGACGAAAAGCCCCATCAAATATTTTACCTCATTCTCGGAACGTTGCCAATTTTCCGTAGAAAAAGCAAAGAACGTAAGGTAGGGAATCTTTTGTTCGATAGCCGCTTGAACGCTCTCTCTCAGTGCGCGTACACCACGCCGATGCCCCCAAAATAAAGGAAAATTATTCTCCTTCGCCCAACGCCGATTGCCATCCATGACAATCGCAACGTGTACTGGGTCCGGAACAACCATGTTTCCATAGAGCAAATTTTATTGGTCACAGCAAGTGAATTTTGTTTGTTTTATGAAACTTTTATGAAACTCCACCTCATACCCCGCAAGAAGTCATAGACTCCTTGACCTCTTTTCAGAGGCCCGCAATCCGGGTCCAGGGAATGGATTCCCCGATAGGGATTCCTAAGGGCGCACATCCCTTAGGTAACCAACCCGCATTCAAAAGACTTCACCATAGATTATAGCACATCTAATCCAACGATGATACAGGAAACGCCAAAATAGCCTCGGATAATAGCCGAGTATGCCTATGCCGAGGACGAAAAATAATATCATCGGGCATACCTCGCTCTACAATCTCTCCGCCGTGAAGAACACAAACGCGATCGGCAATCTGTTGCAAAATTGAAAAATCATGGGTAATTAACAAAATCGCAAAATTCAGCTCAGATTGTAAGTTTTTTATTAAATCCAAAATTTGCTTTTGAAGAACAGCATCGAGCGCTGTCGTCGGCTCATCGGCAACGAGCAGCTTTGGACCATTGATCAATGCCATCGCAATCATCACCCGTTGCTGCATCCCTCCACTCAATTCGTGGAGATAAGCATGAAAAATTTTCTTAGGATTCGTAAAACCAACTTTTCTTAACATCTCCAGTATGCGCGTTTTTTTATCAACTCCTTCCACAATCTCAAGTAATTGATAGCCAATGGTTAACGATGGATTGAGGGAATTGCCTGGTTCCTGAAAAATATAGGATACTTTGTGGCGACGGATCGCAATCAATTCATGGGCCGATAAATTCAATATCGATTGGCGATCTAAAATAATTTCACCGGAAATGAAAACATTGGATCGTAAACGTGTAAGACTTGCTGCAATGAGGGTCTTTCCACTCCCATTTTCGCCGACCAACGCCAGTGTTTCACCACACTTTATGGAAAAAGAAACATTACATATGGTATTATTTTTTGAATTTGTAAAACTTATCGTAAGATTTTGGACGGAAAGATAGGGTGTATCATTCATGGTCTTTCTAGGCAACTCAACCAACTATTTAAAGATTGCCAACGCTGTCGAGCACTTTAGCATTTAGGGGTAAACAAAATTTATGGATAAAGATATTATCATCTCCGGCGTGCATTTGGACTTAACCGATGCTTTGAAACAAATTGTTTTCGAAAAAGCGGAAAAATTATTTCGCCATGAAGGACGGATTGTACGCATACGTTTCGAATTGGAACACGCGACAGCTAGGGATCCAACCGAAGAATTTATCGCCAAAGGCCATATCGAAATTCAAGGTCCTGACATCATTGCGACTGCTATCAGCGATGATCTTTATAAATCGATTGATCTTCTCATTCAAAAATTAGATCGCCAACTTAACGAACATTTTCGTAAGTAATATCGCACCCTTTGAAATCCCTACCAAGGAATTGTTCCGTGGCTTTGCCGCGGGACTTCTATAAAAGTATATTTTTATAAAAAGCTTCAGCCCTGCGCGAAACGCCGGGCTACACCCAGATCTAGGGAATGGCATTCCCTTGCGGAGATTCTAAAGGCGGGAAGTCTTTAGCCCGTATAATTTTCAGAAATTCACTACAATGTTCAAAATTTTTCCAGGAACATAGACTTTTTTTATAATTCTCTTTCCAGAAAGAAATCCCATAAAACGGCTTTGTTGCCAGGCAATTTCTTCGATCATTTCCTGCGTAGCATCGCTATCAACCAAAATTTCACCGCGGACTTTTCCATTGACTTGGAGAACAACTTTAACTTGACCTCTGACCAATTTTGAAGCATCGTGAATTGGCCATCCGGCCTTCGAAATCGAGAACGCTTCTCCCAAGCGCGCCCATAATTCTTCCGCGATGTGGGGAGCAAATGGAGCGAGTAATTGCAAAAATATTACCGCTGTCCGATGACTGATACCTGTTTTTTGAGCCGCATTAATAAAAATCATCATCTGTGCAATCGCCGTATTGAACTGTAGCGCTTCGATATCTTCCGTAACTTTTTTAATTGTTTCGTGGAGTAAGCGGTCGACAGCCGCATCATCTTCGGCTAAAAATTCTTCCATTTCGCCTTCGCCATCAACGTAAAGAACCCAAATTCTTCTCAAAAATCGGTAAACGCCCTCGATACCCTGCATACTCCAAGGCTTCATCGCATCAAGCGGTCCTAAAAACATCTCGTATAAACGCAGCGAATCGGCACCATATTGCTGGATAACTTCGTCAGGATTAACAACATTGCCACGACTTTTTGACATTTTATTGCCATCACTCCCCAAAATAATGCCCTGATGAAATAACTTTCGAAATGGCTCCTGAGCTGCAGAAATGGCCCCAATATCGTAAAGAAACAAGTGCCAAAAGCGCGCGTAAAGCAAGTGTAAGACGGCATGTTCCGCCCCACCAATGTAAAAATCCGGACTTCTCCAATAGGCTTCCGCCCGAGGATCGACTAAACTTTTTTCACAATTCGGCGACATGTAACGCAAATAATACCAGCAGGACCCCGCCCATTGGGGCATCGTATTAGTTTCACGGATAGCCGAAATAAATCCCGTTTGTGGAACCATAGAAATGTCACCCGTTGATAAATTTACAAAAATATTTAACCATTGCTTCATCCGAGCCAACGGACTCTCCCCGTTGTCGGAGGGCAAATAGGTATCCGTCTCCGGAAGATTCAAAGGCAATTGCTCTTCTCGGATCGGAATCGCACACCATTCGACACCGTCTTTTACATAGGATACGACATCAGCCGGAATTTGGTCGTAGAAATAAGCGTTTTTCTCAGCCAATGCGCGGTCATACTGTGATCGTTCAATCCAAAGAATCGGTATCGGCTCGCCCCAGTAGCGCTGCCGTGAAAATAACCAGTCACGCAATTTATATTTCACCGCCCGCTTACCAAAACTAAGTTGCTCCGCTCGTTGTGCCATTTGCTTTTTAGCTTCCTCCGTCGTCAACCCATTAAATTCACCGGAATTGATCAGTAGCCCGTCCGCACAAAAAGGTAAGCTATCAGCCACATCTTCTGAATCTCGGTCCAATGGCCCATCGTTTTCATAAATTTCGCTGAGAAATGGCTCACTTGAACCACCTTCTTCGATAGAATCATTAAAAAATTTTCCGTAATTTGGAGCATTAAGCGTCTGGAAGTGCGCTTGTGGAAGAATATGAGATTCTTCGCTCTCATAAACTTCGCTGGGAAATGACTCACTCGAACCATCTTCTTCGATAGAATCATTAAAAAATCTTCTGTAGTTTTGATTATTAAGCGTTCGAAACTGCGCTTGCGGAGAAACAATCACTTGTTTTACGGGAATGTTAAATTTTTGCGCAAATTCGAAATCGCGCTCATCGTGGGCTGGTACAGCCATAATCGCACCCGTACCGTAGGAAATAAGCACGTAATCTGCAATCCAAATCGGAATCGGTTCCCCATTAAACGGATTTTTCGCAAACCTCCCCGTAAATACTCCCGATTTTTCCTTGGCTAGATCCGTCCGCTCCAGATCGCTTTTTCGTTTCGCATTACTAATATATTCCTTGATTTTTTCTCGATTTTCCGGAGTTGTTACCCGTTCGACAAATTCGTGTTCGGGGGCAAGGACTAAAAATGTCGCGCCAAAAATCGTATCAGGGCGCGTCGTATAGACGGAAATTTTGGGTCCATTGGGAATAATTTCGAAGTCCAGCTCCAAACCTTCCGAGCGGCCGATCCAAGCGATTTGCTGCCGCTTCGTCGAATCGGGCCAATCGATATCTTCGAGCCCCTGTAGCAACCTATCGGCATATTTCGTAATCCTCAGGACCCATTGGCGTAAATTTTTTCGCTCTACGGGAAAATCACCCCGCTCCGAACGACCATTGATGACCTCCTCATTCGCCAGTACAGACCGCAATTCCGAACACCACCAAACGGGCTTATCGTCGACGTAGGCCAGGCCATTCTTAAATAATTGTAAAAAAATCCACTGAGTCCAACAGTAATAGTAGGGATCTGTCGTATCGATTTCTCGATCCCAATCGATGGCGAATCCGAGGGACTGAATTTGTTTACGGAAGCGCTGAATATTATTCTCCGTATTGATCGAAGGATGTTGGCCCGTGGCAATGGCGTGCTGCTCCGCCGGCAATCCAAAGGCATCCCAACCCATGGGATGTAAAACATTGAAACCGTTAGCCCACTTGTAACGTGCAAGAATATCGGAAGCGGTGTAACCTTCCGGGTGGCCAATATGCAGGCCCATACCCGAGGGATAGGGAAACATATCGAGGACATAATATTTTTCGCCGTCACCCTCATTTTCTGCATGAAATGTTTTTTCTTCTAACCATTTCTTTTGCCAAAAGGGTTCTATCTTTCGAAAATCATAGTTTTTACAATCCGTTACCATAGGAACTGACCATAGCAAGTTTCACGAAAAAACAAGCTCGGAAAAATTAATATATTGAAAAAAACTTGCAAAAAATAATATTTAAATAATATTTAGATTTTAGATATGAGTACAAATCTAAATTTAAGAGCTCTAGATTTTACATTCGACCAGTTAGAATCAAAAAGCAAAAAAACAAAAAAAAATGTAGAAAAAACCTGTATCAGCAACTCTGGATTAGCGTTCAAAATTACAGCCAAAAGAGTAAATGACACAAGCAATCCCCTAGGTTTTCTTGGCCTTCGGAAGAAAACAGCATACACTGTAACACTACTTAGTTCAAAATTTGCAGAAACCTGTTCCCAAGCTATTCACAACGGGACAAAAGAATCAGTAATGAAAATAATTAATTCTAGGCAAAAAAAATTCAGCCAAATGTCCTCCACTAATCGCGCCTTTGCCATGCAAGAGCAAGCAAATCAATTACTACAAAGCGGTAAAAGTGAACAGGCACTGCAACTTCTTACGCAATCCCGCGACATATTACAAACCCCTGAGGGGAAAAAGAATTTTGAGGCCAATCCTTCG
>JAISXO010000049.1 GCA_031270475.1 Puniceicoccales bacterium
TGTTTGTGGGGGTTCGCCCCCAAACCCCCCCGCACGTTGCCGCCGCCACTTTCACCTCTTTATGGGTGCCCGGGGGCGACGCCGGGGGACTCCTATATTTTCAGCCCGGCCCTTCGGGCCGGGCTGGTTCTAGTCCTAGGGGAAACAGCCCCGCGGCTTCGCCGCGGGGCTGCTTTCCCTAACCTGGCGCCAGGGGATGGATCCATTGGCGGAGATTTTTTTGCAACTAGGCAGCGGGAGGAGTTTGGCCGATGGAGTGTAATAGGGAAAGAAATTCCGGATCTTTTACATTGAAGGGTTTGCCACCTTTGATCCGCGAGAAATTGATGCACGATAATTTGTTGTCATTTTCTTCGTCGTAGCCGATTACGCCCGATTTATCTTCACCGGCACATTGGACTGCCAGTGCCGCCGATTCGCGAATAATTTTTAAATCAATTTCATTGGCTTTTGCCGAGCGTGCGAAGTAACCACTTTTCTGAACAAGTTTTTTTTCGGCGCCGATTTTATCCGCGAATGCATTGGCCAACCATTCGCCCGGATTGATCGTATCCAATTTAATATGTCCGAACGCGTCGCGCACGACCGTTTTTCCCTGGGTCTCTATTTCTTTGACGATACTTTCCACGCCGGCCCCTTCGCTGACAAATAAATTCACGCAATCACATTCGTCCATGATTTTGCGCAAACGTTCCGCTTCGGCCTCGATGGGGAGCTCCATTTCAGGAATATAGATGCCGTGAACGTCGAAGGCCTTTCGGTTGAAACCGAGTTCCGGTAAAAATTTTTTCTTATTCATTCGGCGATGATATTCCAGGGCCGTGGCGACGGTCAACCAGCCGCAATTGCGCCCCATGATTTCGTGGACCAGAAGCATCCGGGGATTGGCCGTGCTTTCGGTGACGATATTTTCAAAGAAACGAGCACCTTCGTGGGCGGCGGTGATTGCGCCGAGACTTTGGGAAATGGGATAGACATCGTTATCCACCGTTTTCGGCAGACCGATGACGCTCAATTTATAGTCATTTTGCGCCAAAAATTTTGCGAGATCCGCCGCTGCCGTATTCGTATCATCACCGCCGATCGTGTGCAATACTTGGATGCCGTCGCGCATGAGCTGTTCCGCGGCGATTTCCTGGGGATTGGCATCTTCGGCGACGTATCCTCGACGGACGCAGTCGCGAACGTTGGTCAATTTCACGCGACTATTGCCGATAGGACTCCCACCGTAATCGAAAAAAGCGGAGACGTTTTGCCGCGTTTCGCCGGTGACAATCACCCGATTGCCGAGTAAAAGGCCCTTATAACCACCGCGATAGCAGATAATTTCCGTTTTGGGAAAACTTTTGCCATAGGCTTCGATCAGGGCGCCAATTGCAGCCGATAAGCAGGGAGCTAGCCCTCCTGCCGTGAGAATTCCGACTTTTTTTACTTTCATAACAAGTGACTAAAGTATACACTTCCAAAAAAATCTGTAAAGTAAAGCCTTATGAAATCGAAAAATATTTTTCACGAATGCAGGGGATACAAAAAATCCGGAGGGTAGAGCCTTCTGGGTAAGTACTAAAGTTTAGGCATGGCCGTGATGAGTAACTTTTTTGTTTCACAGCATAGGTGGTCAAAGAGGGTGAAGAGGTCAATAATCGTCGTATTTTTTGGAGGAACAATTTCGCCACCGGTGAGATAGAAAATTGTGCCATGGGGTTTCAAATGGGGCTTAGCGAGGGAGGAGAAATCGTCTGGATTGGCGATGGCGCGTCCCGTAATGAAGTGGTATTTTTTGCGGAGATTTTCGACGCGATCGTTGATACAAGTGACATTTTTCAACTCCAATGCCCCGGCAAATTCTTCCACCGCTCGAATTTTTTTCCCCACGGAATCGACGAGCGTAAAGTGGGTGTTGGGCGTAACGATGGCCAAAGGCAACCCCGGAAATCCGCCGCCCGTCCCGATATCGAGAACGGTGCGATCTGCCGGAAAGGGATTTTGTTTGAAAATTGCCAGACTGGGGAGCAGGTGAGCTTCGACGATGCGGTCCATATCCTTCCGCGAAATGAGATTGAGCACTTTATTTTTTTCATGGACGAGTTCACAAAAATATTGGAGCTTGGCGAATATCGCATCCGGTAAATTGGGAAAAAAATGTTTGATGACTTCCAGGGAAATTTGCACTTGTGATAGGGGAAAAGAAATCCATTCTACGGCAAGATTTTTATGGCGAGAATTCATTTACTTCCGGAGACCGTTATCAATCAGATTGCTGCGGGAGAAGTTATCGATCGGCCAGCATCCATCGTTAAGGAGTTGGTTGAAAACAGTATCGATGCTGGGGCTACCCACATTACGGTGCGATTTAATGGGAGTGGCGACGGTTTGCTATCGATTGCCGACGATGGTATTGGCATGGACGAAATGGATGCCGCAATGGCTTTCGAGCGCAATGCGACGAGTAAATTGACCGCCATTAGGGACCTCGAATCTCTCGGAACATTTGGCTTCCGCGGAGAGGCGATTGCGTCCATTGCCAGTGTCGCGCGGGTCACGATGCAGACCAATGGTGGCAACGGAGGGACCGAGATTTTCTACGACTCAGGGAAGAAAATTCATCAAAAGGTGTGTAGTTGTCGGCGCGGGACATTTATCGAAGTGCGAAATTTATTTGAAAAAGTTCCGGCGCGAAAACAATTTTTAAAATCGGCTTCGGTGGAAGCGATGCACATCATTCGGACCGTCCGAGCGTTTATATTAGCGGAACCGGAGATCAAGTTTGAGTTATATAAAAACGGTAAACTGCTCTTTTCTTCCCCCGATTCCCGCGATCTGATGGATCGTACGGAATTGCTTTTCGGCCATTTTGACCAATATATATCGCTGGATTATACGAATGATTCGGTTCATCTCAGCGGTATTTTATTCGAGCACGCCGTCGATGGAGTGGTCAGTAAGCCGGATTTTTTGATCTTTGTCAATAAAAGAAACGTTAATAATCTGTCAATTGTACGGCTTGTCCGCGACACCTATGCAATGATTAAATCGCGAGTAACAAACATCGGAGCATTTTTATTTTTGGAATTTCAGAATAATTTTGTGGATTTCAATGTCCATCCGCAGAAGAAGGAGGTGCGTTTTAAGAGCGATCATTTTGTCAAAAATTTCATTCAAAATGCCATTACCGATGCCCTGCAGAAAAAAATCGGCTCCCTATGTCCCGATGTGTCGAGTTTTGTCACAGAAAATAGCGATGCTACGCTTTATGGAGGGGCGATGGCCTTTCAGCAGAGGAAATATGGGACTAATAATGCGGAAAAATATGGGGCTACGGAATTTTATCCCGCCAATGGGAATGTGGCGCCGCGGGTCCAGCCCTGCTCGACCTTTCACCAGGTTTTCGATCTGTCGTTGCCGCAAAATTTGGAACATTTTCCCAGCGAATTGGTTGAAAACGATTTGCTATGGCGCTTTATCGGCATGTTCGGAGAGGGGAAATTCGCGATCTTTGAAGCGGCGACGGGCCTAGTTTTTGTGAATTTGCTGGCTGCGCAGCGGTGTATTTTGTGGGATAAATTTTTAAACCGGCCAGACCATTTCGTTCCCCAATTGTTGCTCATGCCCCGTGCCGTTACCGTGGCGCCGGAGCAGTCCGCCGTAATCGAGAAATGTTTGGAGATGCTGGCTTTTTGGGGCATTGAGATTGAAAGTTTCGGTAAAAATATTTATAAAATTACAGCACTTCCCCGGGAAATTTCCGAGGAAATGGTATTGCAATGGTTACAGGATCCATCGTTGGCCGATGCGGATCGGATGTTAACCCGGGAGGGCTTTGCGAAACATTTTTGTGGGCGCTTCAGCTTTCAGCCGATTCCCCAGGACGAGGTAAAAAGTCTAGTCGATCAGCTTTTGCGTTGCCGCCAATTCATGATGTCTCCCAACGACACCAATGTTTTGTTTGAGATTGACCGTTGCGATTTGGATAAGAAATTTGGATTGCAATTGACTCCGTCGGCGGTATCGTCCCTGGGAGCCGTTAATTGGCTATAAAACGTATATGTCCTGCGCAGGGAAGTCTGAAAATGCAGAGTCGGTGCCATACAATGCCCGTCATGCGGCTTTAAATTTAAGGGGAATCGATCCTAGATTTTCTCCGCGAAAGCATATTGTGGCGATGATTGTTATTCCCATTTTGGCGATTGTCATTACGTTGATTTGTTTTCTGGGGCAGGATCTCTTTTGGATCCAATTTCTTCCCAATTCGAAGGCACGGATGCAGGTTATTGCGCAACTTCCCTTCGACTACGCCAGCGGCGTTAAAACACAGCGCTTGAAGGAACAGCGACGCAATCTCGTTGCTCCCGTCTTTCGGGTTGATCCGGAAATATACGAGTACTTTGAGAGCAAAATGCATCGCTTGGACGAGATGCTCGACGGATTTTCCGAGCCGGAACAGCAAGACAGTTCCTATCTTTTCGAGCTCAAGAAATTTGTCCGCAGCTTTAACGAAAAAAATGGAACGACTTTAAATTGGAATGACGTCGATACATTGTTTCGCAACATTGATCCCTGTGGGAGGACATGTGTTTTGATCGACGGGCTCATGATTTTGAAAGAAATTTGTGGGGATGGTATTTTAGATCAAGACTTGAGCAGTCAGCAGGATGAGGATTTCCTTTTGAACATCGAGATCCAAGGAGCAATGCGCCATTCCCATTATCGCAGTGAAAAAGAGGCGGTGCGCTGTTTAAAATTGCGGTTATTTGCGGTGGAGGAGGCGGCGGATATCTTGCAGGCGACCTATCACATTTTAAAGACGGGCATTAGGGCGAATGTCGTTTTTGACAACGTGGCAACAAATCAAAAAATCGTAAAGACGGTGCAAATGACACCCGCTGTCATTAGGAAAGTTGCGGCCAATGATGTTATCATCGAGGGGCGATCCATCGTGACTCCCGAGGACTACGAGTGTTTGTTGGCCTATCGCGATGCTTTGGAGGAGACCCACACGGTACTTTTACAGGGCAATGGCAATTTTTTTGAGCGGCTTTTATTTTCTTTTTTGGTCCTTTTGCTGGCCTATTTATTTTTCTGCACGACGCGGAAGGATCTCAAGCAATTGAGTCGAAAGGAGCTTTTTTTATCCGTTCTATTATTGCTATTTAATTTAGTCGTTTGTCGCGGATTGATTTGGCTCTTTGAGTGGAGGATGTTTGAAAAGGTCATTGATTTTATGCGGGCCGATGCGGATACGGAGGTGAGGGCGATGCCATTCGATCCCCTTTCCATTTTGCCCTATGTTATGCCGATGACGTTGTCTTGTTTATTGGGGACGCTGCTCATTCGCACCTATGTTGGCATGTTATTGGGGGTTATGACGATTCTTTTTTGCAGCATGGTTTTGTCGCAATCGATTGAATTTTTTGTTGTCTCGCTAATTATCATATTTGTTTCTGTTTACATTGTGCGCCACGCCTATGTTCGCGCGCAGGTTATTCGCAGTGGAGTTGTTAGTGGTTGCATTTTTGCGTTTGCGGCGCTGGTTTTTTCGGTGGGGGATTTTTATTCCCGGGAGACCGTTTGCATGCAGGTACTTTTTGCTTTTCTCAATTGTTTTGCGGTGAGTATGATTGTTTTGACGATTTTGCCGATCTTTGAGAATATTTTTAAAGTTTGCACCAACATTGCTTTAATCGAGCTGACGGACTATCGCAGTCCGCTATTGATGAAGTTACAAATTTTGGCACCAGGGACCTATCAGCACAGTTTAATGGTGGCCAATTTAGCGGAGCAGACGGCAATTAGCATTCATGCGAATCCATTTTTATGTCGGGCGCTGGCGATGTATCACGATGTTGGGAAGCTTGTAAAACCGGAATATTTTACGGAAAACCAAGGCAGTCACAAAAATCCCCACGATGAAAAGACGCCATTTATGAGTGCATTAATTATCAAAAATCATGTTAAGGAGGGAGTGACGCTTGCGAGGGCGGCTCGCTTACCGCCGCGAGTTATCGATGGGATTATTGAGCATCATGGGACGAGTGTTATTCGATATTTTTACACGAAGGCTTTAAAGTGTCAGGGGGAGAGTTCGGAGGTAGAGAAGACGGCATTCAAGTATGACGGGCCATGTCCGAGGTCACGGGAGACGCTGATATTATCGCTTGCGGACTCGATTGAGGCAGCCAGTCGATCGCTTTACAATCCAACGCCGCAATCGATTCAGACGTTAATCGACAACATCATTGATGTAAAGATTGGGGAGGATCAGTTTGACGAATGCCAGATTAATTTTCACGAAGTCAGTCAATTACGCCAATCATTTTTTGTGACGTTGCTAAACATGTTACATTCGCGGATTAGCTACGACGAGGTGAAGGTTTAATTTTTATAGGAGTTATTTCGTTGGGGGAGTGATTGTGCCAACGGGTCTTCGAGTTTACTAATTTTTCAAAAAGGTACTTGGCAGGCGAAAAAATCGTCCAAGGCTGAAAGGCAAGGGATGGAGTAGGCGAAGCATTTGGAGGCGAGCTTGATTATAAAATTATTATTAAATCCCTCCATCTGAAAACGATGAATGCAAGGCGAGAAGATATTTCCGGCGATATCGATCCAACGCGGCCGAAAAAATTTTAGTTTTATTTTTTTGAAGTGATATTTCGTTGGGGGAGTGATTGTGTCAACGGGTTTTCGAGTTTACTAATTTTTCAAAAAGCACTTGACAGGCTAAAAAATCGTCCAAGGCTGGAAGGCAAGGGAGGGAGTAAGCGAAGCATTTGGAGGCGAGCTTGATTATAAAATTATCATTAAATCCCTCCATCTGAAAACGATGAATGCAAGTCGGGAAGATATTTCCGGCGATATCGATCCAGCGCGGCCGAAAAATTTTTAGCTTTATTTTTTTGAAAGTGATTTTTAAATGAAAGGGGCGTGGAATCATTTTTGCCGAAAAATTTCGAAAAAGAGCGTGTTCTCCTTGGGATTATTGCTGGCAGGGGAGAGTATCCTGTGCTGTTATCGGAGCGGGTTGTTGCGCAAGGAGTGCGATGTAAATTGATTGCTTTGGAGGGGGAAACGGTGCCGGAGCTGTTTGAAAAATTTTCCGAAAAAGATCGGATCAAGGTTCATGTTGGGCAGTTGGGAAAAGCGTTAAAAATTCTTAAAAATTCCAAGGTAACGGATGTTATTTTAGCGGGGCAAGTAAAACCCATTCGACTTTTTCACGATTTACATCCCGATTGGCGGGCGCTTTGTTTGCTAAGAAAGATTAAGGAGCGCAATGCGGATAGTATTTTTTCGACTGTTTGCGATCAAATTGAAAGGGTCGGGGTACGCGTTTTAGATGCGCGCAGTTTTATGGAAGCGGACGTGGTGGTTCGATCGGAAAAATTTCCTTTAAAGCGGTATGTTGTGGAGCATGGAATTTACATTTCGTCGGAGATTGCCCGTTTGGATATTGGGCAGGGCGTGATTGTGAAAAATGGTACTGTACTTTGCGTTGAGGGGTTTGATGGAACGGATGCGATGATTCGCCATGTGCGGACTTTTGGTCTCGACGGTATGCTTTTTGTGAAAACTTCAAAACCGCGCCATGATTTTCGCTTTGATGTACCGGTTTTTGGCATTCAGACCCTAGAATTAATGCGGGAAGCGGGCATTCAATTTGCGGCACTTGAGGCGGAGCGGACGATTATTTTGAATCAAAGCTTAGTTTTACAACGGGCAAGACAATTAGGTATTAAAATTTTTGGGTATTAAATGAATTGGATTGCGTATTTAGCTTTAAAAAATTTATTTCCAACGGGTCAAAAGTTGACATTTTTTACGATAATGTCTACGCTTGGCGTTACGCTTGGGGTAGCTGTTTTAGTCGTTGTTCAGAGTGTGATGAATGGTTTTCAGGCAGAAATTCGACGCGATTTGGTTCGAATACAGGGGGAAATTCGCGTGGAATGTTCGGGAGCGGTCGATAGTTTGGCGGAATTTTGGAAAAAAATGCAAATTTTTAGTGAAATCGAGGCAATTGCGCCCTACTGTTGTGGTGTCGTGATGTTAATCCACGGCAATCGGCCGGTTTTTCCATTGGCCAAGGGGGTTACGGAGGATGAGGCGAAGGTGACGGGGCTTGGTGAGTCATTGAAATTTTGTTCTTTGGAAGATTTGGACAGTGACCGCATTATTTTGGGCGAGCAATTGGCGGCCCAACTGGGGATTTGCCTAGGAGATCGGGTGGAGTTGTATTCGCCGTTGGCATTGGAAGCGCTGCAGAACGATGACATTATTTTTCCGCGGGAAGTGGAAGTGGCGGGATTTTTTGCGGCCAGCGATTGCGACAAAAATGCATTGTTATGTTCGATGGGGCGCATGCAGGATCTTTACGGGTTGGGAGAAGGCGTCCACGGCTTTACAATTAAAGTAAAATCCGATTATTCCGTTGAAAAATTCGCTAAAAGACTGCAAAAACAATTAGGTTCGGAATACCGTGTGACGGATTGGATTCACGGCAATAGCGATCTATTGTTTGCGTTGCGCTGGGAAAAAACGATGATGTTTTTCGTATTGTTGTTCATTCTTTTGGTGGCGTCGTTTTCGATTGCGAGCATGCTGGTTACGAATGTGGTACGAAAAACGCGGGAGATTGGCGTCGTGATGGCGATGGGGGGAACCCGTTGGGGGATTGCCCGATGTTTTTGTTTACAAGGATTTTTCGTTGGAATTTGCGGAACATTCCTAGGGATTTTTTTTGGCATAGTTGTATTATATTATCGTGACAATATTGTAAACATCATAGACAAAATACTCACCGGAAATGATGCGCAAAACTATTTATCACAATTCACGCACCTTCCGGTTGAATATAATGCCAATGATTTTATTTTTATTGGATTATTCTCGCTTTTGATTTGCATTTTTTCCGGGATAATTCCAGGGCTAAAAGCAGCTCGGATTCACCCAGCAAATGCACTTCGCAGCGAATAATTGCCGATTAAAGGCTATATTGTTTAATTTTATCTAATTGTTCGGCGGTGTATAAAAACGTTTCAGGGTCGTCCACACGTGAAGCATCGATTTTCGTTGATCCTAAAAGATATTCTTTTTTTAACTCGATAAGTTTTTCGCGATCAAACGTTGGCGAGAATTTTTCTCCACATTTGGCTTTACCAAAATCGATAAGATATAATCGTGTGTAATTATCACTCTGGATAAGAAAATTGCCGCAGTACAAATCATTGTGCGCAATCCTATTGGTATGTAAGAATTGTACAATTTTAACAATATTATCAAACATGCGAATTCTTTCAGGCGCTGTATCAAAAATCATCCATGGAAAAAGATTTACTCGAGGCAATATCTTATCATCGATAGAGAAAGTAAGCCCAGCAAAAGTGATGTTTTGTCGATCAGCAAAAACGATATCTTTTAGAGAAGTAGCATGCGAAACTTTTAAACTTGCGACACAATCACCACACCAAACCGGAACCACAATATATTGTAGGAAATCGAATTCTGATAACATTTTCTTTATATCGCGTCCGAGTCTTAAATAAATATCAACTATTGCTTGGCGAATTCGAACGCCGGCTTTTACTTCGTGTATAAAATCATCATTTTTTGGTAATTTTAAAACATAAGCTCTGTCTGTCCATATTCCCGTTTGTAGATCTCTACGATTGTTAGGTTTTGGAGAACGAATAAATTCCTCATGGTCACAATCGTTAGATTGGGGAGCATAGTTCTTTAAATGGTTGAAAATTTTTATGGCTGTTTCTCCCTTCATCTGTGTCATGTGGTAGGCCAATTCAAATGCTGCATAGGGGAATGCTCGATCGAGGATTCCCATGTCTTTTTTCGATAATCCGGAGAAGCACGTTTCTTTTGTTTGTTTCAGTTGCGTTTTAACTTGCGGCTGTTCCAGTAGTGGTATTGATGCATGGCGGATCATTGGGGTCCAGGGATGCGGTGGTGGTACAATAAGCTGGCTATCTAAAGAG
>JAISXO010000011.1 GCA_031270475.1 Puniceicoccales bacterium
CCTGATTTTTTCGAATTTCCGCATATTTCTGACGCTCCACTTCTTCTTTTTGTTGTAATAATCGGGAGCGAAGCACCTTTAGAGCTTTTATTTTATTTTTTTGCTGGGAGCGTTCATCGGCGCAGGTGACCATGAGGCCCGTTGGGTTGTGGACGATTTGAACGGCGGAATCCGTTGTATTGACGCCTTGTCCTCCCGGACCACTGGCGCGGCAAACGGTAATTTCTAAGTCTTCCGGTGCGATTTGAATATCCACTTCTTCCGCTTCTGGGAGTACAGCCACTGTCGCTGCCGATGTATGGATACGGCCATTAGCTTCCGTCGTTGGTACGCGTTGAACCCGATGGACGCCGCTTTCAAATTTCAAACGCTTGAAAATTTCTTCGCCACTCATTAAAAAACTAATTTCTTTTAAGCCACCACATTCCGAAGCATTTGAGCCCATGAGTTCGATTTTCCATCCTATTTTTTCCGCATACATCACATACATGCGATACAGATCCGAAACAAACAAACTCGCTTCATCGCCCCCTGTCCCCGCACGAATTTCGATGATGGTGTTGCGCGAATTATTTTCATTGGGTGGCAGCATGTCGATTAGGATCTCATTTTCCAGGCCTTCGAGAAGTTGTTCCGTATCATTTATTTCTTCCGTTGCCAAGGTTTTCAATTCCGGATCAAGAGTAGTATCTTTCAGTAGAATTTGATTTTCTTGGATACTTTTTAAAAGTTTTAGATGATGGCGATATTTTTCGAGTAGGGATGACAGTTTTTGGTGTTCACGGGATATTTGGGCTGCTTTTCTGCGATCGGAAAAAAAATCGGGAGCTAGAAGTTGAGCATCGAGCTCCCTATGTCGCTCTTCAAATGGCCTAATATCGGGTAATTTTGGCATATCAGGTAGTAAAAATCTAACTTATTTTTTCCCTTCCAATGCCACATAAATTCGGTCACGAACCTCGATTAGAGACCCTTTAGCTTCGATCTCATGGTAATCCGTGATTTTTTTTAGCAGTCTCAAAGCCGGATATGTTTTTTCGAAAAATTCATCATAGCGGCGATGGGCAAGTTTGGGATCTTTATCCGTGGTGCGTACTTCCACCAATTCGGTTTCTTTGTCGGCAACTTTTATGTTATATTCTTCGGCTTCCCGTCCACGTGTCAATTGTCGTTGAATACTTGTCCTTTCGTCGACGAGGAGCACTATGGATAGCATCACCAGGGAGGTATCTTTAATTTGTGCTTGTAAAAGTTGTATACATTCCGCTTGAATTGTAGTCCGTGGATAGCCGTCAACGATGATACTTTTTCCTGCTCCTTCTTCTAAGATATGCTTAAAGACGAGAAAAGTGACCTCCGCATCATCGACAAGCAGTCCTTGATTGATTTTTTCTTTAAATTCAGCGGTATTTAATAGATCACTGACAACAATCGGTCGCAATGAAATATCCAGAGCACGCATCACGTTGCGTGTATTCGTTCCTTTTCCCGATCCAGGAGCTCCATTAATCCAAACAATTTTTTTAGGAACTACGATTTTGACGCCATTTTCGATAAGCCGATTCCAAACTCGAGAAAAAAGTAAAACAGAGTCTACGGGCGCAATCAATTGTCCATTTTTGATAAATGGCTCGTAGCGTTTCTCTCTGAAAAAATCCATATTAATTTTTGCCATTTTAACGTACTCCCCCATTCCTAACATATAATCCTTTATCAATTTTTCTTCGAAAAAAGGATTTTCTGGCAATATACTTACCAAAAAAATTACTTTTAGTAAACCGCTCACAATAAGAGAAACAATACTTTAGTAGTGTTAACCTGCCATCGGTCAATCTAAAATATGGTTCCGTTTTCAATGATCGCGTTTTTACCAATACACAGTACGCCGTCGCGAATATAAATGTCATTTGAATAATCATAGGTTAAAGGTTTATTTTCCGGAGAAAGAATACAGTGATCGCCGATGCGTGCGTTGCAGTCGATGATACTGTTTTTGATTTTACAATTTTTTCCAATACCGAGATGGGGAAATGCCATATTGCAGCTAAGATCTTCAAAATGGTCCGCGCCAAACATCAGTACGTTTTCTAACTCCGAGTGATTGCCAACTACCGAACGCTCACTAATTACGCAGCGCCTTAGGGTTGCATCGGAAATAATAGCGCCATCGGCAACGAGTACCCGGTACATATTACAGCCATTAATCTTAGCTGCGGGTAGCGTTTTAAGCTGCGTATAAATGGGCTTATTGGCATCAAAAAAATTAAATTCCGGTACGAGGTTGGTTAGCATGAGATTGGTTTCAAAGAAGGAGCGAACGGTACCGATATCCTCCCAATAATCTTCAAAAATGTAGGCTTTCATGGCGACTTTCCCCAGCAAGCCTGGGATAATTTCCTTCCCAAAATCGCTTCCATCCTCTTCCAGTGCTTTCTGCAAAACTGACATTTTAAAAATATAGATCCCCATTGAAGCCAGTGAATAGGCAGCATTATTTTGGGTTTTGAGCCGTTTCCGCAGTTCTCCCTGTAATGTAAAGGCAGCAATGAGATTAGGGTCTTTAGGTTTTTCCACGAATTCCGCGATAGAAAGGTCATTTTGTACGCGCATGACACCGAAGGAGGAAATATTTTCATTGGCGATGGCTTTGGCGGCGATGGTTACTTCGGCATTGGTATCGATGTGATGTTGAACGAGTTGATTGATGTCCATGCGATATAATTGATCGCCGGAAAGGATAACGACGAGACCATCGGGGCTTGCTCCAAGGTAACGGAGATTTTTACGAACGGCATCGGCGGTACCTTCGTACCAATTGCCAATTCCATCGCCGGTTTGTTCGGCGGAAAAAATTTCAATCTTTCCTCCTCCAAAGGAATCAAATTTATAGGTATTGCTAATATGGGTATGTAGGGAACGCGTATTGAATTGGGTTAAGATATAAATATCTTTGAGTCCCGAATTGATACAATTGCTGATAGGAATATCGACGAGACGATATTTACCAGCAAGAGGAACCGCTGGCTTACAACGGTCCTTCGTTAAAGGAAATAAACGTGTTCCTCTTCCACCACCCATAATAACACACACCACATTTTCCATCTTGTCCTTTATAGTAAAAGTTTCTACATAAATGTCAAAACATAATTACATAAATTTCAATGTTTAGATTTTTTATGGAGTGAAAATGCCCGGTTGAAATGGACTAGGAAATTATGTTCATAGTTAAATTCTAAGATTTTATCGAAGGAATCGAGTACCGTTGGAAGATCGATTTCTCCTGCTGAAAATTTTTCGCAATTTTCCAACAACTTCCCGAAAAGTTCCGTACATTGCTTACCTTCATCTGTATCAGTGCCAACGTTTTTCAGAATATCATTATAAAGACCTTGCAATTCATAAAGCGGTTTCGACCCATCCTTTGCGATGTTTTTTAAAATTTCAGAAAATGCACCCTGATTATTCTCTTTAAAAGCCTTCCAGGCGGCACTTACGCCTCCTTCTGACTCATTAACGCCCATTTGCCAGCTATTGAATCTGGATAGAATATAACTGATTGTACTGGTTCCCAGTTTTAAGATAAATTGACTTGTGGTTGTATGAGAAGCGGAAACTTTTCCTCCAACTGTTATTCCTGTTGGCGTTGGTAGTCCTTCAATCTTACCTTTAGTTCCCGTTTCTACATTTGCACCAGCTGTATAAAATTGAATAGCTAACCGGGGAAAATTTCTCACTATTAATTCTTTGCCGGGAAGCGGCGTAAGGGAGTTTCGTTTCTGTGAATTGGATTCTATCCGTATGGCTTGCGCACTTATTGTTGTAGAACCGGAAATGGAAGGACCAAATTTCAAAGGACTCTCACTTGGCAGATCTGTTTCTAGCTCAATGAGTTTTAATGTTTCCGTCCAGTTGAGTACATCAATGGCAACATGTTTTACACTATCGATCACACGATCTTCAATTTCTAGAACTGTGAGCTTATCTGCGCGACCAGATATATGATCTCTTATTGCTTGTATAGCCACAGACCCAATCTCCGAAGAGGGTATTGTAATCGCAAATGAAAGATATGCTCCATTTTCATCCAAAAATGGACTATTTGAATATTCGTTATAATCACATGTAATGGAACATTTATCCACTTTCATCGTTCCTGAAACTCCACTGGTTGTAAGACTGTAATTGGCTTTTTGTATAAAAGTTCCCGATCGCGAGCTTTTATCCTTTGAGAATTCCAGAAGTGATTCCAATTTTTCTAATTCTAAAAACATTTTTTTACACAGTACAATTTCTTCGATTGTTTTGGCATATTGGCTGAGCATAGCAGCGGTTACGATATAAGTTTTCAAAACACCGAGACGACCTTCTGAGGAAAAGGTATGTTGAGGAGAAAGGCGAGATTCATAGGCATGTTTTCTTTTCGTTAATTCCTTCATGTTTTGCGTCAGTTTTTTCATGTCTTGTTTTAATTTTTTTATATTTTCTGCATCCCGTGATTTTTTCAGGGAAGCTAATTCCTGCAAATTGGAATCTTTGGATTGTTTCAATGCAGCCAGTTCTTGGATGACGGAAACATAGCCACGTAAGTCGCCAGAAAGGATATAAATTGGAACTAATACATTCGCATTTGCTATGGGAGATCCTAAAAGTTTTCGGGAAAAATCGTACTTTTTACCGATAATTCTTCTAATATCTTTTGCCGTTAAATTGTCGGCCGGACGACCATCATCATTGAGCAACGATAAAAAAGAGTGAGATTTTCGGTAAATTGTCCCGGTAAAGCTTTTAGAAATTTTCATGCCCAATTGGGTAAAACTTTTAGCTTCGGCGGATACAGCCAATTTTCCATCCAAGGCTATGCTTGTCATGGGGGCTTCGGCTTTGGTGAGATGTGGCCATTTGACGTAAGTATTGAAGGGAATGATCCCAATCATTTTTAAAAATCCCTCCACATCGCTACCCATGACGCTTAATAATTGTTTTTCGGCATTTTGTAATGTACTTCGCTCGGATAATTTTTTAGAGGTTTCTTCCGAAATAGTCCCTTTCAATTGCCCAGAATCGAGTACCTGCTCTATGGAATGAAACAGAGTAGTATAGGTAAGAGTCGTTCCTGCTTGACACGAGATGGATAGTACATCTTTGGATGCTTTTGCACTAATCCCAATGGAAAAATCTCCAGAACGGGATATTTCGTAGAGAGAATTTTCCCCAATACCTTGTTTAGTAGCCAGAGTACCGCCTAAACTAAGGCTAAATGGTCCCCATCCAATGGAACCTTCCACTGAAACCGAATTTGCAGTATTCGTTTGCGATAATTCGCCTTCCGCTTTCGACCTAATTTCCTGAAAAACTTTTTTAGCTACTGCGTCGGCAATAATGACATTGATAATTTTTATACTGCCTTGAATAAATTTCGCAAAAGCGTTGTCGGCAGTAACATCGGCGTTATTGACCATTAAATCGTGCACTTCCTGAAGGAGAGGGCGCATCTCGTATAGTTTTGAGGGACAATCTTCATTTTCTAAAGTTTCCCATGGAAGATTATTCAAATACTCTACGATTCCCTCTAGCTTAGACTTCAATTCTAAATTATCTTGAATTATCTTGGGAAGGGAATAATGGCTAAAAATAAAAGGCGTATTGGCCAGATGTCCCGATGCATTTTCCGGATTTAGAAAAAATTCAATCGCTTTTTGGGTCACAGTTGCTAGGGTATGTTCATTGGATAAATTAAGTCTTGGTATTTTCACTGAGGGAGTTTGCAAATCAACTTTAGTGGAAATGTCAGAAGGAGATGCCTTTGAAATACTAATACCGAGAAAGTATAGTAAAAACGATATTTGAAATCGTGATAATCCATTCATGGTAAAAATAGTAAAAACAATATTCAAAATTGCAATAGCGAAAAAAATTATAAAATTATAAATAATTCTACAAAATAATGTATCGTCCCAAAATAAATACTAAATTAAAAGTAATAATTTCAACAATTTGCAGTAGACGAGCAATTATCATCGACAAGTAGAAAGACAAAATCTCTTACCTATATCTTCAATTTTTTTTAGGGAAAGCTCAAATCATATTTCCCTTTTGGGTGCAGGGCTTGGATTTGAACCAAGGACCTTCAGGTTATGAGCCTGACGAGCTACCAAGCTGCTCCACCCTGCAATTAAGATGTTAATGAACAATTACGAAAAAATGTCGAAGTCAAGCTTATTTTTTTATTTCTCGAATTTTTTTCAATTTTCTCTCCCCTTTAAAGCCAAATATTCGGTGACTTTTTCCGCAATGATTCTTTTTTGTTTCAAGTCATGGTTGACACAGATTACGTAATCGCAACCCGCTTCCAGTGCAACGACGGCACGTTCCTGTAGCTCTCCTCGTAGGGCCTTCATCATGATACAATCGGAGACAATCTTCCCTCTAAAGCCAAATTTTTCTTTTATCATACGAATGATTTTTGGCGACTGTGTGGCGCAATGACCGGGATCAATCGCTGGATACAAAACATGGGCCGTCATAACCCAAAAAGAATTTTCATCAATGCTTTCTTCATATAATGTGTGAATTACATTTTTGAAAACTTCAAAATCACTTCCTATGAGGTCGGGCAATGATTTTTCTACCCTGGGAAGCCCTTTGTGACTGTCATCCACCGCACTACCGTGGCCGGGGCAATGCTTTAAGACAGAAATTATACCGTCAGTTGCCGCTTGTTTCACCCAATTAACCGCAAAGGAATATGCGATATCCGGATTGGTTCCAAAACTGCGATTGCCAATGAATGAGAAAGTGCCTTTGGGCAATAGATCACAAACGGGAGCACAATTGACATCGAATCCAAGTTCCAATAAATCTCCGTCTATGAAGCGCACATTCTGACGGAGTGCTTCGTATCTTTCTTCCCAATTTTCTTCCGTTATATCCTCTGTAAAATTTCCCGGCGCAGGAGCATTATAACAATTGGTACCCTGAAGATGTTGAACGCGTCCGCCTTCCTGATCAATCAGAATGTGGGGCGAATAAACATGAATGGCATTGCAGAGCTGACGCAATTTTTCTCTATCAACATTGCCCCCTTCATCGGACTCAAAATTCCATTTGGATAGAATAGTTCCGATAGGATGATATTCTTCCATGAATGCCACCTCGTCATCGGAAAGTACAGAGCCCGATACTGCGAAAATAATGGGTAAATGTTCTGGCCTTGAGGCTGCCGATGCGTACAAATGAGCAGCGCAGCTAAGGATTGTAAGAAATAAAATACGTTTCATTGGATATTTAAGAGAAAATCGTAACAAAAAGGCAAAACTTTTGGTGCCCAGAGAGGGGGTCGAACCCTCACTCCCTTGCGGGAATCGGATTTTGAGTCCGACGCGTCTGCCGATTCCGCCATCTGGGCAATGGGAAAGAAAACACAAAACTTTTCCTGAAAGTCAAGTCATTCTACGAAAATTTCTCTCCCTGCAATTTGCAGCCCGGCGCGAAGCGCCGGGCTAAAAAAGGCCCGCCTCGGCGCTTCGCGCCGAGGTGGGCAACTTCGTTGCCTGATCCCTTCCGGATCGGGCCTTTTTCCTGCGGCTTCGCCGCGGTGGCAAAATAAGAAAAATGGATTACCTTTTGCAAAAAACCGCTCCTAGAGATTCCCTCTCCGCTGGCAAGTACATAAATACACTTCACCAAATTTAAACCCATAAAAATACTCCAAAGCGCTAGAATTCAGATCCTAATGGCCCTAAAAAGTTATTCGCATTGAAATGTTAATAACTTGTGGATAGTTTTGTATTTGGCAGAGAATTTTTCAAAACCATTTTTATTTTTCGCCCCTGATTTGATTTCCAGAAACATTTTTCGAAAAATTTCGTGACCAAATTTCGCAGCATTTATGCCGGATTTTATGGGGCAGCACAAAAGGAGAGTAATTTTTTAATTGATAAGTTCTGAGACTTATTTGATCTATGGGAGAGTTCTGTGGGCATGGAATTTTTCGGAGGTAAAATGTGAATAACTTAATAATTGAGCAAATGAGTGTAGTGGGAGCATTAAACTTTGTGAAGTCGGAATTGCAGAAAGATTTCCAAGGCGATATTTACCGCAATTGGTTTGAAGAGTTGTCGCTTCTCAGCGAAGAAGAGGATCAAATTGTCCTCGGCGTTCCCAATGATTTTGCAGCCATTTGGATCAATGACAACTACAAGGATATGATTGCAAAAAAATTACAAATGGTCCTTGGAAAGTCGCTCAAAGTAATCCTAAAAAACAGTGGTCAAGATACTCAAAGAGATATATTGCCACCCAAAACAGAAGAAAATGTTACTAAAAATTGGGTTAATGCCCATGAGATCGAAGAAGGATACATATTAAATCCAAAGAATACTTTTGAAAATTTTGTAATTGGACCGGGGAGTCAGATGGCTCATGCCGCCTCCATTGCCATTGCGAATTCTCCCGGAAAGGCCTATAATCCGTTATTTCTTTATGGTGCAACGGGATTAGGAAAGACCCATCTCATGCATGCCGTAGCCCATCAAATTCTTTCGAAAAACAGGAAGGCACGGGTCGTTTACACGTCGACGGAAAAGTTTACAAACGAATTTATCCAGGCCATTCAGCTCAATACAATGGCTAAATTTCGTAAGAAGTACCGCAGCATCGATGTTTTTCTTTTGGACGATATTCATTTCCTATCGGGTAAAGAACGCATTCAGGAAGAATTTTTTTACACATTCAACGAATTGTTTGAAGCACAAAAGCAAATTTTTCTATGTAGCGATCGTCCTGCATCGGAAATTTCTAAGTTGGAAAGTCGTCTCGTTTCCCGATTTCAATGGGGATTGGTAACAGATATTCAGCCGCCGGATTTGGAGACGCGCATCGCCATATTAGCAAAAAAGGCAAGGGATTTGCAAGTAACGCTTGAGCCTGGTATTTTAGATTATTTGGCGGAGCATGTTTCGAGCAATGTACGGCGGCTCGAAGGAGCTTTAACGCGCGTTGCAAGTTATATGGAATTGACAAAAAGAAAGGTAGATATCTCAACACTTAAAATGTTTATGAAGGATTTATTTCAGGATGAGACCGTAAATGGTACGCCCTCCATGGATGTGATTCAGCAAAAAGTGGCGGATTTTTACAGTTTGAAAACGGCCGATTTATTGGGGAAACGACGTCCAGCCAATATTGCTATGGCCCGACAGATTGCGATGTATTTGAGCCGCACTTTGACGCACCAATCGCTCATCGATATCGGTCTCGCCTTTGGTGGGCGTGACCACGGAACGGTGATTTATGCCTGCAAATCCGTTGAAAATATGATGGAACAGGATGAGGTAATTAAACGAAACGTGGATCATTTAAGAAAAGTTTTACAAGGTTATTAAAAATTATGGGACAGTGCACCATTTCTAAGGAAGTTTCTATCCAGGGCATCGGGCTTCATACGGGAAAGACAGTTAGGCTCACTTTCAAGCCGGCACCTGCCAATCGGGGAATCGTTTTTCGTCGCATCGACCTTTATAATAAACCGGAGCTTCGTCCTTCCGTAAAAGCGATCGGTGATGTGGTACGTTGCACAACGATTTCGTCCGGTGATGTTCAAATTTATACCGTTGAGCATATTCTGAGCGCCCTTCATGGCCTACATGTTGACAATATTTTTATCGAAATTGATGCGGAGGAGCCCCCTATTCTCGATGGATCGGCGAAATATTACGCCAATCTACTCTGTGAAGCGGAACCCGTAGAACTCGATGAGGAGCGAAAAGTGTTTAAATTACAGGCGCCCATTTCTATTACGGAGGGCAATCGTTCACTCATCGCACTGCCCTACGATGGATTTAAAATCACCTGCACATCCGCAGATGATCGGGGGATTCATACGCAGCATTTATCACTGGATATTTCTCCCGAGAACTACATGAGCGACATCGCTCCGGCAAGGACGTTTGCGATTTACGAGGACATTGAACCCCTTTTACAATGTGGGAAAATTCAAGGAGCAAGTTTAGATTCGGCTATTTTGATCAAAGGCAATCAAATTTTATCCAAGGAACCATTACGGTTTAGTGACGAGTTTGTTCGCCACAAGATGCTCGATATTATGGGGGACATGGCGCTTTTGGGAATGGATTTGCGGTGCCATATCATTGCGGTACGTCCTGGCCATGCGCTCAACGTTCAACTGGCGAGAAAAATTGAAGAGCAATACCGGGAAGGCCAACAGACAACGATAACAAAACCCGATCTTAGGACTTCTATCATTAGAAATACAGATTTCGATATTGTCAAAATTTTAAATACATTGCCCCACCGCTATCCTTTTATTTTGATCGACCGTGTCATGGAATTTATCGGCGATGATTTCCTTCGAGCGGTAAAAAATGTAACCATTAATGAACCTTATTTCATGGGGCATTATCCGGGCCATCCGGTTATGCCAGGGGTCCTACAAATTGAAGCGATGGCTCAGGCGGCCGGAATACTCATGCTGCGACGCTACCAATATGAGCAACGACTGGCATATTTCATAAGTTGCGACCGGGTAAAATTTCGAAAGCCCGTGATTCCAGGGGATCAATTGGAAATTTTTGTGAGAATTACAAAATACCGCGGCGATAAAATCGGTGTCGCATCGGTGGAATGTAAGGTCGATGGACAAATCGTATCTTCGGCGGAGCTCGTATTCTCAGTAATAAAAGCGTCATGAATATCCATTCGACAGCGATCATCGAGAATGGTGCACAAATTGCGGAGGGAGTAACGATTGGTGCTTTGGCTTTTATTGGAGGAAATGTTACCATTGGGTCCGGAACGGTTATTCAGCATCATGCCTCGATCGGGGGACATACCGTTCTGGGCGAAAATAATGTGGTTTTTCCCTACGCTTGCCTCGGTGGCCAGACTCAGGATTTGAAATATATCGGCGATCTAACCGGTCTCGAAATCGGCCATCACAATATTTTTCGCGAATACGTGACAATTCACAGCGGTACGAAGGAAGGAAGTGTCACAAGGATCGGCCACCACAATGCGTTTTTGGCCTACTCCCATGTGGCGCATGATTGTACGTTAGGGAATCATATTATTATGAGTAGTTTGGCAGCTTTGGCAGGGTACGTTAGAATTGGTGATTATGCCAATATCGCCTGGAATTCCGGTGTTCACCAATTTTGCCTCATCGGAGATTACGCGATGCTAGCGGGATGTTCCAAGGCTGTTATGGATATTTTACCGTTCATGCTCGCCGAAGGACAGCCGGCCAAGACGCGCTATTTCAATAAAATAAATTTACAACGTCATCAATTTTCCCAAACCGATATCGATCATGTAAAAAATATTCACCGCATTTTATTTCATTCCAAATGTAATCATTCGGAAGCCCTCGGCCAATTGAAACGATATCGACAAATCTCCAATGTTTACGAAACTGTCATTTGCGCAATCGAATCTTCCCAGCGCGGTTTTTGCTAAAATGTATTTTTTCTGCTTGATTAAAATAAAAGGAATTTTATCTCGTATTCCATGGGTTTTTTTAGAAATTGCTTTGGATGGATGTTATTTTTTATGGGCAGTTTCTCCATTTCCTTTTCGGGAGATTCGCAAAGGAACGTACCGAAAGAAGAAGTAAAAATTTTAAAAAAAGAAGAAATTAAAATGGAAACAACGTTGATTATTCTCAAACCTGACTGCATGGAGAAAGGACTCGCAGGTGAAGTTATTGGCCGATTTTGCAAAGAAAAATTTGAAATTATTGGCTGCAAAATGATGACTTTATCCGAGAATATACTTAAAGAGCATTACGCCCATCTCCTGTCTTTACCATTTTTCCCCGAAATTCTTGCGTTTATGCGCTCGAAACCGGTCCTCGTAATCGCCTTTAGAGGAGAAGGTATTATTGGAAAAGTACGCGATCTGTTGGGACCAACGGATTCTACGCTTGCTCCCAAAGGTACGATCCGTGGCGATTGGGGAACGGATAAAATGTGTAACATTGCCCATGCTTCGGATACTGAGGAAAGCGCTCAGAAAGAGCTAAAACGCTTTTTCACCTCCGATGAGTTGTTTCTGTGAATTTGACTTCTTTACAAGAGTCCCGCGGCGTCGCCGCGGGACTCTTGTAACTTTTAGCCCGGCCCTTCGGGCCGGGCTGGTGAAAGACCTAATAATAGCCCCCCGCTGTTTTCGCCGCGGGGGCTGTTCCGGATCCAGGGGGATGGATCTCCTGGCTGGGATTCTAAGGGCACGCAGCCCTTAGTTTTCCCATGAAAATGGATTGCAAGCTCTGAAATTTCTACAAATTAGAGAAATCGGAAATGGCAACGATCCAAGAATTGTACCAGGAAATTATCATCGACCACAGCAATTGCCCACGGAACGAGGGAAAAATTGAGTATCCGAGCCATATTGCCGAAGGTTACAACGCGACCTGTGGCGATGAACTGACCGTTTCTCTATTGGTAGACAATGGGATTATTCGGGACATAAAAATTCGAGCCCAAGGTTGTTCCATTTCCCGAGCTTCGGGATCCATGTTAACGGAAAAAATTCGCGGAATGTCCCTTGAAGAAGCGTTAAAATTTTCTAAAAATCTGAGAAAAATGCTTAGTGAAGATGTGGGAGAGGCGTTCGATGAAAATGAAATGGGCGATTTGACTGCCCTATCGGGAATTAAACAATTTCCAATGCGCATTAAGTGTGCTACGTTGGCCTGGTATACCTTTGAAAACGCTTTAAAAAATATATTTCCTATTTCTGGGAAATAAACCATTGAAAATTAATTTTTTTGGGATCTGGATGGATGCCTAATGCTTCGGCTATTTTTTGATTAATGATGCAATAGAATTCGGGGTATTGTATGGGGATATGGGCCATAGCGATTTGGTAGCGGCAGTGCATGTCGAGGATTTTTGCGGAAAGTTTCCCACCTTCCGCGTATTTAGCGACCGTTCCCATGAAGGCGCCATCACGGATCATTTCTTCCTTTTCGCCGACTATTGTCATTTTTTCTTCGTATCCAAAATTAAAAATAATTTTACTGTTTTCCGTAAATGGTGATCCGGAAGGCACATAGGTTGCATCGAAAGGGATGGGATCAGATTTAATTTTCGTCAAAATGGGAAGTATTTCTTCTTCACTAGTTACATCAAATCGTTCGAAGGCAATGCCAAATGCAGGAGCAATTTCCTCAATCATATTCAAAGTACCCATGCAATTTTGTTCCTTGGGGTTGGTTAAAACGGCCAAGTGTTTTACTTTTAGGATTTTTTGCATATTTTCAAACTGCATGGACATAGGGGCTGAAATGCCTACTCCGGAAAAATTTTTTTCCTTGTTAGCATTATTGCGATTGAAATTTTCCTTCACGAATCCCACCTTGGTCGGATAGCTTACGGCATTAAAAATGAGAGGCACCTTATTGCGAACATGTTCGCTAACGACCAATGCAATTTTGGTTCCAAAGGTGTAAATATAATCATAATTTTCGTAATTAGTTTCCAAAAGTAAAATTTGTTTAAGACGTTTTAGGTTACGGTCGACATCGATTACCGTTGCTGTTACCTGATAGTTCATTTCTTTGAGTGCCGTCAAAAATCCACGTTCAGCGTCCGTTTCGCCGTGCCATAGAATCATTAAAATTCGGATCGTCCTAGGGGCGCATTGTTCCGCCAATGGTAAATTTTTCTTGCCATTGGGGTCAGCGATTGACGGTGATATTTCTACGGGGCTTTTTTGGATAAAAGTAAGGTGGCTAAAAAGAATTGCAGGAAAATTCGATGGTTGCCGTTTCCGGGATAAAAGAAAATTGAAAGGAAAAAGTTTCGTATTTTCCAATGAAAAAACTGAATTGCCAAACGTTTCTAAAATTGTCGCCAGAAAAACAGAAATCAATAAAGAACTCCCTCCCAACCTTCTCATCCACGGATGATGATAGAATTTTTTGCAATAAAATCAATGAATATTTTACGCCTTTATGGACAAATTAGGGGTTACGTACCTTAAGATCTCGGGCAGATTTTTGCAAGAGCCCCGCGGCGAAGCCGCGGGGCTTTTGTAAAGAGGTCAAGGAGTCCAGAAGTAGTGCCTTTTAGCATTTACGTTTTTATGCGGAATGGTATGGCTAGATTTTTAATTTTTTCGTAATTAAAATTACAATTGAGCTCTTGGGGGATGTTGCGTCGGATTTGTTTGCCGCTCTCGGAACCAAAAATCAAAGCATTTTCTGTCGTTCCTGGATTGTGATAAACGTAATCTCTAATTTTATCGAGCAGTACCGAATTTTGAGGATCGATGATCCAATCGATTCTTTTGACAATTTTTGCGAGAGTATTTTCTACGCCTGCGATTTCCTGAACAACAAAACGATCGTCAGTTTCCATCCGTTTTCGGTTACCGGTTACGACGACAATATTTCCTTCGACGAATAGATGGCCATATTTTTCAAAGGCGTTGGGGAAGCAATTCAAAACGAGTTTTTCTGTTAGCATCTCTAGTTGGAAAGTTGCCCAAAGGCGGTTATCTTTTTTCGTAATTCGCTTTTCGACAAGCGCTATTACCCCGCATAAACGGAATTCATCGCCAATATTTTCGACGGAAGACACTGAATTAATTTTCTCCAATACATCGCCGTAATCGTCCAACGGATGACCGGTGACGTAAAATCCTAATAACGTTTTTTCATAATTCAATTTTTCCGTCTTTGATAATACGGGTCCCGTTTGATCGATGTTATTGGAGAGCGTGGGGGCCTCCGTTTCGCTTGCAAATAAGTCAAATAACTGGAATTGTCCCGCATCGCGATCTTTTTGTAAAGAAGACGCCTCCGACATCATCCGCTCCAAAGAACGCGCCAAATGGGAACGATCGATGCCAAATTCATCGAAAGCACCACTAAAAATTAAACATTCCCCTACCCGTTTATTGACGACTCGTAAATCGACCCGGCCGAGAAAATCGGAAAAATTTTTAAAATCACCGCTCCGTCCGCGCTCCCGAATAATATTTTCCGCTGCAACATCCCCTACCCCTTTGATTGCTCCTAGACCAAAACGAATGCATCGCCGTTTGGGGTTAGGCGTAAAATTATCGAGCGATTGGTTGATATCTGGTCCTAATACATCGATATGCATGCGGCTGCATTCGGAAATGAGATATGCCACTTTTTCCACATTCCCAAGCGCTGAAGATAGCATGGCTGCCATGAATTCTATGGGATAATTGGCCTTGAGATAAGCCGTTTGATAGGCGACGATGGCGTAGGCGATGGAGTGGGATTTATTAAATCCGTAGCCGGCAAATTTCTCGAGAATGGAAAAAATTTCCTCCGCCTTTTCCTTTGGAATATTATTATATTTTTTGGCACCTTCGACAAAGATGCTGCGTTGGGCATCCATGACTTCGACTTTTTTCTTCCCCATCGCCCGCCGTAAAATATCAGCACCACCCAACGTATATCCCGCAATGATACGGGCCGCCTCCATCACCTGTTCCTGGTAAATCAAAATGCCGTAGGTCTCCCGGCAGACATTCTCCAAAAGCGGATGGGGATATTTGATTTTTTGCGGATCTTTTTTCCCGGCGACGTACTCATTAATCCATTCCATAGGCCCTGGCCGGTAGAGAGCGCTGATGTCGCTGATTTCTTCTACGCTGCGAATCTCTAAACGCTTACAGAGAGAACGCATTCCCACCGACTCACCAAGTTGAAATACTCCAATTGTTTCACCACTATTGAGCAATTTATAGGTATTTTCGTCGTTGTAAGCGATTTTATCCATGGAAAATTCGGGGGCATACTTTCGAATAAAACTTTCGCTATCGGCGATAATGGTCAGCGTTGTTAGGCCCAAAAAATCCATTTTGAGTAAACCCAAATCTTCGACAGCTTCCTTGGCATATTGGGTAGTGAGTACTCCTTCCTGGAGCGTGACGGGTAACATATTCTCGACGATGTCTTCCGTTATAATAATACCAGCGGCGTGGGTACCGGTATTGCGGACCGTACCTTCGATAATCTTTCCATCCTCTAAAATTTTCCCAATTCGGGGATTAAGGTGAATTTCCTGTTGTAGTTCCTTCGATTTTTCAAGGGCAGCACCGATGGAAATATTAAGCTCGTCGGGAACCATATTAGCGATGCGATTGGCTTCCGTATAAGGAATATCATTGACACGACAGAGGTCCCGAATGACCATTTTCGCACCAAAGGTGCCAAAAGTGATGATATTGCCCACGTGATCGCTTCCATATTTTTGGCGAACGTATTCGATGACTTCGCCGCGGCGACGCATGCAAAAATCAATATCAAAATCGGGTGGCGATACGCGCTCCGGATTGAGAAAACGTTCAAAAAGTAGACCAAATTTTATGGGATCTACATCCGTAATCCGTAGCAAATAGGCGATAATTGAACCCGCTCCCGATCCCCTACCCGGCCCTACCGGTATGTTCTGTTCCTTTGCCCAGTCGATGAAATCCCAAACAATTAAAAAATAATCCACGAAACCCGTCTTCTCCAAAATCGATAACTCATAATCTAATCGATCGCAAAGCTTTCCCTTTTCTAATTCCTTGCGATCATTTGGCTCAATGTACTCGATTGCATAGCGCATTTTTAAGCCCTTGATACATAAATTTTTGAGATAATCGAAGTTGGATTCTTGTAAGAGGATTTCAAAGGGCCCCGCGGCTTCGCCGCGGGGCAGGCCAAAAGGCCCGATCCCGAAGGGATCGGGCAACGAAGTTGCT
>JAISXO010000008.1 GCA_031270475.1 Puniceicoccales bacterium
GGAGATACAATTTTACACTATGTAGGTAAAAGTTTTTCCCGCGGAGGACCATTCGATCTCGAATTTATTGACTTACTATTTAAGGCGGGTGCGGATCCTCGCATAAGGAACGTAAAGAACAATCCGTGGAAATTGCCATTGCAAAAATTCAAACTATCCAGTGTTGTAGTAAAAAGATTTCCAGAAAGAAAAGAAAATTATAGCAAGCTCGTAGATATGTTTCAGCAAAGAATCGACGAGTTAAACGCTCAGGAAGATAAATCTCCAGAAGAATAAATACTCAGGAGCTTCTTTTCATCGAAGAAAGAATATAAATCCGAACCAAAAATCTGAAAATTCTCTGTTTTTTGCTAAAAAAATTGCCCCACGATGGTGAGGCTCCAGGAAATCGATACGCCAAAACAGGAGTACCAGTAAAGGAATTTCGTTACGAAATGGGCATCAATGAAGCATTAAATAAATTACCCGGAAATCGTTAGATCATGTCCTTTGCCTTTGGAGAATTTAGGCAAGGAACCCACAAAAATCACCCAAAAGTATATTCTCTCCGTAAAAGTGAAGAAAATTAAAATACCCCGAAAATCGCTTATTTAAAGCAAACTTCAGGGGTAACGCAGCATCGCAAATTACAAGGGATTCACACCATAGGGGCAGTCCGTGGCGGCCCATTCGTGGACTTTCGGAACTTTTCTCAAAGCCCTCACTTCTCTTCCTTCAGTCAAGCTCCCTGCCATTCTCTCGAGGGTACCATCTGCATCGAGCGACGCCAAAAAAATCCAAAAGCGCTATCCTCGTTCTTGCCAAATTCATGGAGTGAAACGTCCCTTACCTTTTTAAGGGCGGCGACAATAGGAAACCTAGCCAGCCACTGTAATACGCATGTCGAAAATGTCCACGGACTAGGAACGTGTGTTTTCTCTCACCTATGATCGGCTGGAAGACTTTCTCCTCTTCTAAAATTATCTCTCATTCGTCCTACCTCCGCTTCCGTTTTGCGCCGCCTAAACAATTAAAAAACAAATCGGACCAGATGCTCCTAAGAAAATCCGGCCCAAAATACTGGCAACTACCTACTCTCACACTACATCGTGGCGGCACTACCGGCAAGCGATGGAGGCTTAAGATCGCATCCGGAATGGGCGTTATTCCTTCTTCAATGGAGGGATAATTGTCCCGGGTTTTAGGTCATACGATTCGCCTGTAGATACTTTTCTTCCTATGCCCACTAGGCGCGGATCATCGGTGAATCCTGGCCTCAACCCCATACCGGGAATATCACAGGATACAAGCTCATGCCAGTCCACCGTCCCACGCTTCGCTTCTAGATACACAAACCCTTGTCTCAATAGAAGTTCCCTTGGTTCATTCATTTGTGCATATTTATCCCCAATATTCATTCCTACTTCTCCCCTTTCTCCAATCCATACAATCTCGATAGGCAACTCCCTCACATTAATACTATTATTTACATTTTCTGCTACATCGCTCATTTTTTAACTTCATCCTTTCTAATATTGTTTTCAAACATTACTTCCCGATTAACCGCCATTTTCTGCCAGTCAAACCAAGAAATTTTTAACCATTTTACTTAACATCATTTTACCATTTTCTTCCTTGACGTCTTCTTGGTATTTCGCCAACGCTTAAAAGCGTCGCAGGAATGTCACTCAAATTACACAAAATCTCACGTTCTCTAGAATCCCCCCAATATACTCCCAGGATACGGCTAAAGGGAACCATATATTCATGAACATCCTTCTGGCGCATCGAGTACCTCTCTACCAATGGACGCCGACTCCACTACATTATGGCGTATATTAACAGAATTCCCTAACTCTGTCTTTTCATAGCCGGGATTTGCTGCACATAAAGTCTCGCGCTCCATTATGCGATAGACTGCACAGCTGTGTGCATCGGAAACCTTTCCAGGAAAATTATCAATCTTATTTAATGCAATTGCCGTAAATGCCTTATACATAGCAACCGTTTTGGCACGTGCCTCCCCATCTTTACCTTAAAAGAATTCTTCACAATAGAGCAACTGATCTTTCCCGCAATAGTATTTCCCTTGTTCATCACCATCTTGCCGCTGTGTCAATAAATGATACTGCATTCTCATGGCGCCTGGTGCGGTAGAATCTCCCCTTTGCTGCCCCTTATATTCTGCAATAAAACCATAATTTCCGCCATTGGTAGCTATGGCTGACTCTTCAATGCTATCCATCGCTATACCAAAATTTAGCATTTCTGGCCGATCAGGAATATTAGGATGCCCATGAGGTACCTGTTCACGTATTCGTTGATCAATTTCTTGCTGATAGAACAGTATCATGTCAGCGGCTACGGCAAGCGCAAATTCTGGTTTATCATTACCTATGATCATTTGCCATGCATATTCTTTAACATATTTCTGCTGATCGGGTTGAAGGCCACTAGAGTTCACTATTTCGTTTATTCTACCCATAGCACCCACTAAGTGCGGTACCACGTTGGCGATCATAGCAACCACTTCTTGTGGGTCACGGCCACCCATGATCATTTGCCATGCGTATTCTTTAATACCCGAATGGCGAAATGAAATGGCATGAATAAAAGGGGAAAGGGGCTTAGGAGGATTAAATGAAAATTCCCCTAAGCTTGATTAGATTATTTGTTGAAGTGGATGACCTTTACAAGGAGAAAAAGATGATGCCATTAGGAAGACCCGGAAAAAAAAGTAAGTTGTCCTTAAGCGAAATGGTAACCATTTATGTTTGGTTTTTTAGATCGAAAGTGAAGGATTAGACGTTTTATAAAGGATGGCAGGGGCAGTTTTGAGGGAATATTTTCCCGCAATGCCAGATTATTCCAACTTTTTGAAGCAGAAAAAGAAACATGCAAAAGCGTTTTTCTCACTGGCACAACGGGAGGAAAAATCGGGGTTTTTATTGATCGATTCCACACCTCTCCCCGCTTGCGAAAATATACGCGCTAATCGGCATCGAACTTTTCGAGGAATGGCCAATTGGACACATTCTTCAACGAAAACTCCATTTGGTTTAAGGCTCCATTTGGTCTTAGCGGAAAAACAAAAAATTACTCAATTTGAAATAAGTTCCGGGAATTTGCATGCTGCTGCTGGCGCTAAAAATGTACTGAAAAAATGTCCGGGAATCGTTATCGGGGATAAGGGTTCAAAACCCTTAAAAAAACAACTCCAAGAGCAGGGATTACGCCTTGTTGCTCGCCATAGAAAAAACATGACCCCCAACACTCCGATAGAAAAAAAGTTACTCCGAAAACGTTCCCTCATCGAAACGGCCATCGGAAAGTTTAAGGCCCTTTTTGGCTTTACGCTTTCCAAATTCCGCTCCCAAATTTCCGCCTTCGCCTCTATTTCTCTCGCTATTTTGGCCTTTAATATTCCCTCTTAATTTCGCCATCCACGTTTTTTTATTATATTTTTCCCAATGACACTTTTTAAAAATAAATATTCAGATGAGATATATTGATCTGTTCGATATATTTTTTCAACCCATACATGGAAGCAAACGGAACAGATTCAGGATTTTCGTTTTCCGGCTGTGATTGTTGCACGCAAGCTTTCAACGAGCACTTTCTGCTGCTGTCTATTTCCATGATTTTTTGCATCGACGGCTATTGAATCCTATTCACGGCAACTTCTACGATTTCTTGTAAATCAGCTGCCTCCAAATTGGCTGTTTCTTGGAGCCTTGCCGTACAATTCCCAACCATAAAAACACCACCTGTAATAATTTTGGTAATTTTCTTTGTATTCATATCCTACGAATTACTATAATTCATTTGTACATCAACATATTTTCACGGACATATTAAGATTCCACTACGTAGCGATATTATTTTTCAAATGGCGAGATTTTTCGATCCGCCAGTTATGCGAAAACTACAAAGATTGAAAACAGAAATCGTTTATATTTCTATCCGCTGGTCCGTCAAACAGTGTCGCCTTTCCATCCGCTGTGATAATTAATTCATAATATCCTTGCGCAGCATTGCAGGTAACAAACACCGGTAATTTCTTCTTTCGGGTTTCCACTACCTTCGCACCCGTATCAGTCTTTACTCTCGTACTCACATCATGCTCCACAACAATAGTACCCCCGCTTCTACTTTTAAATGGTAATCCTCTCACATCCGCCCAAGGAAGAACATTACCTCGCTTAGGATTACTACAAATCATATACATTTCAGAATTCCTCGCATATTCTAATAATTCACCCGCTTGATTTGTTCCGTGATGTGATAACACCCAAAAATCTACGGCTTCTATTTCACGACCATATTTAGGAATACTCATAATTTGAGTAAACAGCTGAGGACTAATATCCCCGTGAAAAAGAATCCTTCTTCCGGCAAACTCAACCAAATACATCATATTAAAATCATGTTCCGGACTTTTGGCTTCATTGTCCTTCCATCTTTCCGGTCTCATGGGGACAACCCTTACGCGTGGCCCTAACGAATCTTCCATATGCGGAAGATCTTCGGTACAAAAATTTTCCCAATCCTTCTGAAGCAAAACTTCTTTCTTTTGGCTTGCTATAAATTTTTCGCAACTCATTGGCTTAAAAGACGATGGAACAACACACCCGCTTTTCTTCCCAATCTCTCCTATTTTTTTACATAAATTTAAATGATCATCGTGATTGTGTGTAACAAATATCCTAGCCTCGGAAATTTTTTCAAATAAATTTCCCAATCGCATTCCAGGACCTTTACTTGAATCGGATAAAATATTTCTGTATTCTTTAATTGGCATCCCACCGCCACAATCAATAAAAATCAATTTTAAATTAGGACCATCATCCATACGCAGAGCAATGCAATTACCTTGTCCCGTATGAAAAAAACATATTCGAAGAGTAGCCTCAATTGTAGACCCCCATGTAACACTGGAGCTACAGATTATACACTTCAAAACAAAACAATAAAACACTTTCTTAAAATGCCACATACTATCTCTATTTTTAAAGAAAAAAATACCTCCCTTCTTTTCAAACCATTAACTATTCAACCTCAAAATAAAAATAATCCCTAAACCCATTTTTATCTTTTATCATATTTAAAAATTGCTTAGTATTGCCCACTACATCGTCTAGAACTATTCCCGGTAATAAAGTAATCCCATACAACATGCGTATCGCATCTTTAACAATCATTCCATTCGCACAACTATCTAACTCGTATTTCCTTTCCGATTCATTCCATGTGCAACACTGAGACATTAACAACAACCTTCCATATGTAAACACATTCGCTGCATATTCATTTATTCTTTCTTGACAGAAGGCAGCAACACTAGGAATTTTTCGTTTAATCATATGCAATATCTCGATACATTTACATCTTGGCCACTCATCAAAAACATCCACAACATATTGAGGATGGCTAATTTCTTTACCCTTTCCCTCTCTGAAATAGTTTATAGTTAAGTCAATACGCCCTCTCAAATGATCAGCCTGCTCCGGCAAAATTTCTTGACCTTCACCGTTCGGTATAATCTTTTTAACATACTTTTGCGCACTCTTCAATGATGTGAATGGAACAAGTACTTCTCGGCTCTCTGCTACTAATTGCTCCTGCAATTCTCTTATCTTTGCCTCCTGCTCCCGCAATTCTTTCGTCCTTGCTTCCTGCTCTCGTTTCATTTTTGATATTTCACTCTTCATTTGCTGTATTTCGTCCTGCGAATCAGGTAAAGCACATTTCTGTACTCTTTGACTCGCTATAACACTTACCCTGTAATTCCCAATTAACAAAATACTACAAACAACAATTCCTATAAGTTTTCTCTTAACCATAGCCTGGAGTTCATCACGACTTTGTTACCTGTCAACGCCATTTTTCAGAAGGAAATATTTTGATGAAATTATTACAACTTCCGGCAATCACTCAGCCACAGGTCATATTCAAATGACGGGATTTCATCATCCGCCAATTATGCGAA
>JAISXO010000025.1 GCA_031270475.1 Puniceicoccales bacterium
GACTGCGAAACGATTTTCCGCAGATAATGCGTTGAAGCAAGGTTCGCTGCCAAGATTTGTAGCCCCACAATCGGCCCCACAACAGCTACAGGCTGGAAAAGGCTTGGGAAAGAACGGGAGTCAATTGTTGGATCAAGATTTCTGGCGGAGATTTGGAATGCCGCAATCGGTATCGCCGTTGCCGACTGCGAAACGATTTTCCGCAGGTAATGTGTTGAAGCAAGGTTCGCTGCCAAGATTTGTAGCCCCACAATCGGCCCCACAACAGCTACAGGCTGGAAAAGGCTTGGGAGTGCAGCCAGAATTAATGCCACAGAGCAAGATTGCGCAAAATCCCTTATTTTCACCTGTTACAAATGCTGCGCAACCAAGTATTCAAGCTAGTGGAAATGGCAAAACTCAATCAACCCCCCCAAAAAAAGCTACTCCAGAGCCAGATTTTATAGAAGTTCCACCATCATTTGAAAATTGGGAAAAGGCGACGGGGGCATGGCTACCATATTGTAAAGATGTTGCAGCGGTTTCTAAATTAACACCGCAGGAAATGCTTGAATGGATAGGCGGTGGGAATACAGTCTATCTTTGTCCTACGGCAGTTCTTAAAGATCAGGCGCCGGCACAATCCAAGGAACAAAATTTTGCCGATCACATCTTTCGATCCGTTGAGCAAGGTATCCAAGCCGACTTGCCTACAGTAATGACAGAGTTAAATAAGTTTTCAAGAAAAAGCGAATTTTCAGCGCGAGAGTTAAAGTGGATAGAGTTTCTTGCCGGAGGAACGGTTTCCGAATTCTGTTACCCAAACTGCCAGGCCTTTCGCAAGGATAGTGATGCCAATTTGGAAAGCAAGCATGATTACATTCAGGTCGTTTTTCCGAGCTATGAAGCATCGGCACATGCAAATCAAGACTTGTACATAAAGGATAAAATAGATACGTGGAAGGCTTTGATAAAAGCATGTCCGACTCTTAAGCGCAATATCCGTTTGAATATGCAGCTCAACGCTATCCGCATGCTCCATTTCTGGGGATTTAAATTCGCTTTTGAACAAGACGTTCCTAATATGTGGAACACTAACGCTATTAGAACGTTTGTAGTACTTAAGGATAATCCTAACTCTCCATTACACGAGCATGGGAATCACAACACATTGAGAGCGACGAGATTTATAGAAGCTTTAGAAATGTTTGGATCCTTTCACTTTTCGAGGAATTTTTCAGAAGGGCTTTTACCTAAATACTATAGCAAACATCCTTCTTACTCATATTGGATTAAAGCATTTGAAATGAAATCCAAAATTAACCTCTATTAAAATATTGAGTAAGTATAAAATCTCGGTTTGTTGTTATTTTTTAGATAAAAATAAACTGGGATTTTTTAAAAAAATTATCATTATGGCAATGTGATTATTTCGCAGGAAGAATTATCGTCCTTTGTGACCGCTAAACATTCTCAACCCCACGATCGGTTGGGAATGCACTTTTGGAACGAAAATGAAAAAAAGGAAATCGTCGTTCGAGCATTTTTAGCGGAAACTCAGCGCTGTTCCGTCATCGATGTAATGACGGGGAAAAAATATGCCATGAAAAAACTCGATGTGTCCGGTTTTTTTGAAGTAACTATCGCGCGATCCGATTTCTTTAAATACCAGTTGCAAACTGAGGACTTTCGCGGAAATACGAGAACTTTTTTCGATCCTTATTCCTTTCCTCCAACAATTTCCGAGTTCGATCAACACCTCTTCAGTGCGGGGAAACATAGAAAAATTTATGAAAAATTGGGCGCCCATATCATCTCCGTCGACGGTATCGAAGGTGCGCGTTTTTGTGTATGGGCTCCGAGTGCGCGGCGAGTTTCCGTTGTTGGCGATTTTAACCATTGGGATGGTCGCTATGGATTAATGCGGATGCTCGGAAATTCCGGTCTCTGGGAGTTGTTTATTCCAGAAAATCTGGTCAATTGTCCCTATAAATACGAAATTGTCGGCGCCGATGGTAATCTGCGATTGAAAAGTGATCCCTACGCCCATTGTTTCGAAGGCTCCCCCCATAATGCTTCCATTGTAACGAGCTTGGCGTCCGATTTCCATTGGAATGATCAGTCCTGGCAGGGAAGAAATTCTTCTTCCGATGCGATCAGTATTTACGAAGTCCATGCCGATTCCTGGCGAAAAATCGTCGAAGAACAAAATCGCTCCTTGAATTATCGCGAATTGGCCCGAATTCTGTGCGACTATGTCTACGAAATGGGATTCACACACATCGAATTGATGCCCATCATGGAACACCCCTTTCTCGGTTCCTGGGGATACCAAGTAACAGGTTTTTTCGCGCCTACCCATCGCTATGGGCTCTCCGATGATTTCCGCTACTTCGTCGACCATTGCCACCAAAGGGGCATCGGTGTGATTCTTGATTGGGTTCCCGCTCATTTCCCAAAGGATGCCTTCTCCTTGGAATATTTCGATGGCACCCATCTCTACGAGCACGCCGATCCACGCCAGGGTCTGCATCGAGATTGGGGGACGCTAATTTTTAATTACGGTCGCCACGAGGTACGCAATTTTTTGATCGGTAGTGCGCTGTTTTGGTTCGATCAATTCCATATCGACGGCATTCGCATCGATGCGGTTTCCTCCATGCTTTACCTCGATTACGCGCGCAAGTCCGATGAATGGATTCCAAACCGCTACGGAGGTCACGAAAATATCGAGGCCATCGAATTTTTACGGGAATTAAATGATACGATCCATGAAATTTTCCCCAAAGCGATTACGATTGCCGAAGAATCAACTTCTTTTGGTGGTGTAACGCGGCCGACCAATTGTCACGGTTTGGGTTTCGATATGAAGTGGAATATGGGTTGGATGCACGATACGCTGAATTATTTTTCCCAGCCAACCATTTATCGAAAATACCACCACAATCAGCTGACTTTTGGCATGCTTTACCAGTATTCCGAACGATTTTTACTCGCGTTTTCCCACGATGAGGTGGTCCATGGAAAATGTTCTCTCATCAATAAAATGCCCGGTAACGATATGAGCGAGAAATCGAAAAATTTACGGGCGATGTACGGATTGATGTGGGGTTGGCCAGGGAGAAAATTACTCTTCATGGGCGACGAATTTGGCCAGTCTAACGAATGGAATCATAATAAAAGTTTGGATTGGCACTTGTTGCAATATCTGGATCATTTGGGTATCCAGCGTTGGATCCGTGATCTCAATTTTTTTTACCAAAAAGAACGGTTTCTTGCCCAATCGGACTTCGATCCACACGGATTTTCCTGGGCCGTTGTCGATGACACGGATAATAGCGTATTTGCATTTTTTCGTTACGGTCAAAACGGAGAATGTTTGCTCGTTGTCTGCAATTTGACACCGATCGTGCGTCGAGAATATAAAATTGGTATGCCCTTCGCGGGTTGTTGGAAAGAGGTGCTCAATGGTGATGCGGAGTACTATGGCGGCGATGGACTTGGGAATTCGAGCGAATGTTATACCCAAAATGGTGTTGCTCATGGACATTCTCAGTATCTATCCTTGCTGCTCCCAGGTCTGAGTACGCTGTTTTTCCTAAGGGCTATTCGCCCTTAGCAATCCACGCCAGGGAATCCATTCCCTGGACCCGGGTTCCCGGCCAACGGGCGACGCCCGTTGGCCGGAGAAGGGCCAGAGGCCCCCGCGGCGACGCCCCGGGGGCCGCGGTTAAGAGGGCAAGGAGTCAATGACACCTGGCGGGAGTCCAGAGGGTGAATCCCGCTGGGATCGACGGCAAGCAAAAATTA
>JAISXO010000032.1 GCA_031270475.1 Puniceicoccales bacterium
TCGAATTTTTTTCAAAATCGATCCGATGTAAATTGTAAGAACAGATTATGCAAAATAGGGCAGCAATCATTTCGAAGAAAGGCATCAAGAATACAACGAGCAAATCCAGTCCAACCGTCATCACCACCGATTTCTAAATCTTGTCCGCCGCCGCCATCATTGTCGTCGTCTTTTGGTGATTTTTTTAAACAAAACGATGATTTTCCCGTAGATCCTATATTGCCAATGGATAATGAATTCTCCTTAGATTACAAATTGTAAAAATCCTTTTGGTGAGTTTTCTGCAAAACGATTTTAGTTTCGATGATTCTCCTATGGCTCTCACATGTCTGCAAAATGAACTTTTGTTAGATCACGATTTCGTCCCATTGACTTGGCTTCAAGTCGTATTCCACGGACTTCGAAAGCTAATAGCAGGACTCCAGAAAAAAAGCAAGCTTCCACCTAAATACCGGACCAAATAACAGAATAATGTCATCTGCTCTGGACAAACTATCTAAAGCGAAAAAATTACAATTAAAAGCCATCGCCAACCGTACTCAATTTAAAACAGGAAATTGCTCAAAATGCTTCCCGAAAATGAATGGGAAAATAGGTCGCTCCTTTTTTCCCTTGAAAATTACAAATATCTAAATAATATTTCCTCCAATGAAGACAATTAGAGATGTCAATTTGGAAGGGAAACGTGTATTCGTACGCGTTGATTTTAATGTTCCGCTCGATGAACATGGGCAAGTTTCCGATATGACGCGGATCACGGCTGCTTTGCCCACGATTAATTACCTCATCCAACAAAAAGCAAAAATTATTCTGGCTTCTCACCTCGGCCGCCCGGATGGTACCAAAAACGAAAAATATTCGCTGGCCCCTGTCGCAAAAGGACTCTCGGAATTACTTAAACAACCCGTGCTCTTCCTGACCGATTGCATCGGTGAAAAAATTATTAGCACTGTCAATAAATTGGCAAATAGTGAAGTCGCACTCCTTGAAAACGTCCGCTTCTACGCCGAAGAAACGGATAATGATGAAAAATTTTCCCAAGAACTCGCCAAACTTGCCGATGCCTACGTCAATGATGCCTTTGGAACTGCCCATCGCGCCCACTCTTCCACCGCAGGTATCGCGAAATTTCTTTCTCCATGCGTCGCTGGTTTCCTTATTGAACGGGAATTGGAATTTTTAGGTAAAAAGACCGCTAATCCAGAACACCCTTTTACAGTCATTCTCGGTGGAGCTAAGGTGAGTGATAAAATTTCTGTAATTGATGCCTTACTCGATAAAGCCGATAACATGATCATCGGTGGCGCCATGGCCTATACATTTCTACTCGCCCAAGGACATAAGATCGGAAATAGTCTGGTCGAATCGGATAAAATCGATACCGCACTTGCCGCCATTAAAAAGGCAAAAGAAAAAAATGTCCAACTCGTCTTCCCCGTCGATTCCGTCGCCACCGATCACATCGATTTCGCCAATCGAACCGTTGGAACAACGCAAATTTTTGGCCTAGATATTCCGGACGGCATGAGTGGCATCGATATCGGGCCGAAAAGTGTCGAACAATTTTCCGAAATTGTCCGGCAATCTAAAACTATTCTCCTCAATGGCCCCATGGGAATCTTTGAAATTAAGGAATCCGCCAAGGGGACTTTTGCCATTGCCGAAGCCATCGCCCAGAATCGGGAAGCTATTTCCATTATCGGAGGCGGCGATTCGGTTAAGGCCATTAATAAAAGTGGCCATAGTGAAGATGTTACTTTTATCAGTACCGGCGGCGGAGCTAGTCTGGAATTTCTCGAAGGAAAAACTCTTCCCGGGATTGCTGTCCTCGATCAATAACTTTTTTTCGGAATAGTAAAAAAAATAAAGTCGAATTGCAAACGTGCTGCTCGCTCCTACCCTCTACTCTCCAGCCTTGGAAAACCCTCGATAGCTGTCAAGTGATTTTTTATTTATATTTTTAGTATTATTTTCGCGGACAAATTTTTACTTTCCGGATATTACAATCTCACTAAATAATCCATCGGAAGAGCGGAAAATTTTTACGTGTCGCTCGCTCCCACCCTCTACTCTCTAGCCTTGGAAGAATCTTGGCCACTGTCAAGTATATTTTAAAATTAAATAAAACCCAACCCTTTAATTTTGCCTGCAAATATATTAAATACCACAAATATTCCACTTATTGATGAGCCTCAAAGCGAAAGGGATTACTTACGGATGCGTTTAAATTTAGTTTGAAATTTTTCAACGCGTCCAGCTGTATCTACAAAACGTTTTTCGCCGGTGTAGGCTGGGTGGGAATCCGAGGTGATATCTCGAAAAATCACGTCATATTCTACTCCATCGATGACTTCCTTTTGTTTAGAATGCAACGTTGAGGTCGTCAAAAATTTCTTTTTTGTCGAAACATCGATAAAACACACAGAATGAAAATCGGGATGTATATCTTTTTTCATAATTTTTTTCCTTCATCAACCTTGACGCGCCTTAAACCGCGGATTACTTTTACAAATGACATAAACACGACCTTTCCGCCGAACAATCTTGCAGTCCGGATGACGATTTTTCAATGATTTAAGCGACGACACAACCTTCATAATTCCTTTTAGCAAAGGCATTCCAACGGCACTGTCAATAAAAATTTTTTAATCACACCTAATTTCGTTAATTGGCTAATTATCCCCTATAAATAAAAAAATGCTTGACAAATTCATAAATGGGGCCAAGGCTAGAGAATAGAGGGTGGGAGCGAGCGGCACGTAAAAATCCGAAATTTTTGTTTTTTTGGAGATTTTTTTCGGCATTTTTTTTAATGTTATTCTAAAACTTTCACGAATGGCCGATAACTCTCCGCACCCGCCAAAACTTCAAACAATTTTCAATAATTTTTCCAAAATTGCGTACGGCAAGCTGATTTGCCCCATCACAAATCGCCCGCTCCGGATCCGGATGCACCTCAAAAAATATCCCATTCGCCCCAGCCGCCAATGCTCCATATGCCAGATGCTCCACAAATTGCCGCTCACCAACCGTCTTCCCGTCCCCTCCCCCCGGTAATTGCACACTGTGCGTCGCATCGAAAATAACGACCGGCGAAAATTGCCTCATAATCGTAAAACTGCGCATATCAACCACCAAATTATTATATCCAAACGTCGCCCCGCGCTCCATCGGCCAAACTTCCTCCGCCCCAAAATATTGTAATTTTTCAATCACATGACGCATCTCATGGGGCGATAAAAATTGTCCTTTCTTTACTGAAATTACACGTCCCGTCTTCGCTACAGCCGCCAACAAATCCGTCTGACGACAGAGAAATGCCGGCACCTGTATCACATCACATATGGCTGCAACCCGCTCCGCCTGCTCCGGTAAATGTACGTCCGTCGTTACCAAAAATTTATAACGCGATTTCAGTTTTTTTAAAATTATTAATCCCTCTTCCATGCCGACACCACGGCCACTCTTCACCGAAGAACGATTCGCCTTGTCAAAGGAAGTCTTGAAAATGAGTTGTATCTGCGGAAAATTTTCTCGAACTTCTTGTAAATGATCCGCAACTTCAAAAACTAACGCCTCTGATTCTAAAGCACAGGGTCCCGCAATGATCAATAATTGTTGCTCGTCAAATAACATTCTATACCACATAGCAAAATGTACTCCCTCTAATTGGCAATATCAAACTTATTGGGTTTTGTCCTCTCCCCGCAAGGAAGCTGCCCAGAGGGCTCTTCCCTCTGGACTCCCGCAAGGAGTCTCGGACTCCTTGACCTCTTTTTCGGCCGGCCCGGCCCGAAGGGCCGGGCCGGCCGAAGGCCGTTCAGGCCCCGCGGCTTCGCCGCGGGCCTGATCCTAGGTCCAGGGAATGGATTCCCTGGCGAGGATTCTAAGGGCGAGAAGTCCTTAGGTAATTATTTCGCAAAACGTTGATCTACGGTTGACATTTTGCACAAAACTTTTAATTTTCGGAATGTCGGATTGGGAATCGGGATGGCAAAGGACAGGAGTAAAATAATATTATGTGTAGCGGATGAAAGCGTATGTCTTTGCCAGGTTGCCGATCAGAAGGGTCGTGCATTTATCCTTTCAAGTCAGATCATTCAGGCGGAGCATTTTGCACAAAACAAAGAAAATTGGCTAAGGGAAGCGCTAAAAATCTTTAGGCCAAAGCTACTAAAAAAGGTATCGGACGTTCTCGTTTCGACGACATTGACCCATTATATTCCCCTTGAAATTTTTTATTTGCGCGAGAAAAATTTTACCAAAACCACGCTTTTAGAGTTGGAACATTCCCTGGGTGATAAGATTTCGCAATTTAAATTTGGAATTTATCGGACGGGAGAAAATAACATTGCCCATGTATTTTTGGCCCAAAAAACGATGATGACCAAATTGAATGAGGTGTTGGCAGACGCGGGCATTAGAAAACCAAAAATCTTACTTTCTCCCGTCATGTTTATTGAGGAGAGCAAGCGGCAAACCACAACTATGGATACCGTTTTTCTCAATGTCGGCCGCAGTTTACTTTCCCTTGTTTTTCACAAAGAGGGTGAAATTACTTCCCGCTTATTGCCCGTAAAATTGGGAGTACTTGCTAAAAAAATATCGCAAATTACGGGTCAAAATTGTTCCGAAGAGGATGCTTACAAAGTGATCAAAAGTTCACAAAAGCAAACATTAGACCCCGCATTCCAAGTCGCATTGGATGAGTTTTTCGAAGGGCTTTACCGGGAAATTATTCAGCGTGTTGTTCCGTATTTTGGCGAAAATAGTCAGATTACATGGATTGTCGGTGGTCGCCATGATCAATTATACGGCATTCGGCAGCGGCTTGTAAAAAAAGTGGGACAAAAAATATTTTCCTACCACGTCGCCTTTAAACAGCAAATTTCACCGTCTATTGGAACGGATATCATCGCCGCAATGGAACCTTTTATTCCCGGTTTGCTCGCAACGGCTACACTCGACAAGGCGCAAATTTCCGAGGTCGTCAATCTGCAAACGGATACAATTGTCATCAAAGCCAAAACGGAAGAGTCATTTTTCTATCAAAAATTCATCACAAGTTTAAGCTGTTTAGCATCGGCATTGTTATATTTTTCACAGCATCTCAATTGCCAATACATTGCCGACGAGGTCAGTAATAAAAGATTACTCCTCGAAAAGGGTGAAATGCTACGCATTGCCAAGGAAATCGAAAGCGTTAATGAGCAAATTAAAGAAAAAAAGAAGTTGTTGGGCAATGTTTTAGTTTATATCGAACAAAATCGAAAATGGTGCGAATTATTCAATACGTTGCAAAACATTTTGGCTGAGGCAGGCGATGTCTATCTCACGTCATTCCGTTGGAATACGCAGTCCACCAAGAACGGCAATTCCTCCACAAAAGGTGCTAAACAGACTACTTCCAAAAGTAGCAATTCTTCTACTAAAAGCACCAAACAGAATCTCCCACAAAATGGCAATTCTTCAAGCAAAGACGCTAAAAAAACAGCTCCCGCGAAAATAGCTCCAACGAAAATAGCTCCCGCGAAAGCACCCCCAGCAAAAACGGAAAAGGAACTCAAAGAAAATACGGCCGAGCAATCCAAAATGATTTCGACGATCGATATAATAGGAGGGATGTTCATCGGCGATGTGACGATTACCAAGGACATAGAACAAGAATTCAATACTAAATTCAATGCGATATTTGATAAAATTCGTCAATTACCCTTTTGTGCCGAACTCAACAATATCAAAGTAAATATTCCTGAAAATGGTAAAATCACTTTTCGATGTACCATGAAAGTTAATCTAAAATCAAAAATTATGGCGCTATGAAAAAGGTAATTCACAGGAGTTTGCAAATATGTTTCCCGATTATATTGCTATTGGTGATTTTTGCGCTGGTCCACCTGTGTTGGAATCGATACGCATATATCCTTTCGATGAGCGACGGGAACGACAAGGCACGGGAGGAAATCCAAAAGCTATCCCAGGCGAATCCCTTCCCTTCAAAGGAAAATTTGCAAAAAATCAATCAAAAATTAAAAGATTATGACATCGATTACCAACTCTACACCTCGGCGCATAAACAATTCGATTTGAAATTTCTAAAGGTCCAAAAGCCGACAAATGAAGTGGATTTTTATTTTTTATTGATGGCTTATACCACTTTTTTAATGAATTACGCCAAGGAATCGGTCGTCAATATTCCCGCAAAAATGGCCTTTGGCTTCGAACCCTACGCCCAAAAAGATGTGATTCCCGACCGATCGCACATCGATGCGCTCTATAAGCAAAGTAAAATTATTACAAAATTATTAATATTGCTCTTCGATTCCAATGTCTACGGCATGACTTTGCACAGCCTGTCCCGGGAAAGTGTCGCCGATAATAGCGACGGGAAAAAATCCGGCGATGGTACGGGGACCCTGGATCGGAGTAAAATAACGGTTCCTCAAAAAAATAACCTCAAATCCTATCTCTTTAGCCTCGAGTTTTCCTGCCATACCAACGCTCTCCGCAATTATATCAATAAATTGCAGGAGTATAGTTTGCCGGTAATCCTGCGCACATTGACCATCGACGGCGAAAGTAAAAGTTCTTCGGGAAATACAATTTTATCGACGAAACAGGTAAAAGTTTCGATGCTATTAGAGTGGTTGTTTATTCAGGATGAAAAGGATGAATTGAAATCGACAGATAAAAAATGACAAAAATAGCAAAGTTTTTAATTTTTATTGCGCTAATTTTTATAGCAGCATTCGTGGAACGCACCATCGAAGCCTGGCGATTGCGTTCGAACAAGGTCGAACATACGCCAATGGCCAAAAATCGCTCCATGGTCGTTGAGCGCGAAACAGTGGATATTAGCAGCGTTACCTGGAAGACTCCCGAAACTTCTCCCAAAGGCGAAAACTGGACCTTCGATCTCTTCACATCGCCCACCATCGTGCGCGAAGAAACGGAATTTAAATCGACATTTCCCTGGCTGGAAAAAAATCAATCGACGATTAATTTTGAAATCGTTGGGGTGAAGAGAAAAATTTACCCCCTACAATTTTCCGGCTACTTTAATCAACCCACGGTCGATGGCCAGAAATCCGAAGATCAATCATTTTCATTCATGCTCGGCGACGCGCAAACTAACGAATCGCTACAAGTTCGACTGGGCCAGATCGTCGATCGCTACAAAGTCGAAATTCTAAGTTTTGCTGAAAAAGGTCCCGACGGAGAAATTCAAGGCTATCCACAACTAAAAATTATGGACCATGACCTCAATCGAGAAATGATTCTAACTCCAGAAAAAAAATATTACGACCATTTATTCGACGTTCGCCTGCGCTCAAAGGTCGATGGAAAAGAGATTCTCCTTTCACGGATAGAAGAGGTATTTTCCGTTGGTACAGATCAATATGTGCTCAAAAAAATCAACGAAGAAAAAAAGATTCTCGAATTTTCGCAAAAGATAGGAAAAGATTCTTGCAACTTTTCATTGGAATTTCCTGTGGAAAATCTCCCCCGAACCACAAAAACAATTTAAGTCAACAGTAAAGTCAAATTAGGTTGACATTTTATAAATTTTTCCGCTAATAGCATTGGGTTTGTTGGCAAGACAAAACTGAGTTTATTATAATGGAAAGAGATCATACAATTTCACGGGACTTCATTAGACCTTCCTACGCCTACCTCATTGAAAAAAAACGGGATGGCGAAGAATTTACGGAAGATGAAATTCGCTTTGTTGCGAATTCAATTTTGGATAAAACAATCCCGGATCACCAACTCGCCGCATGGGCTATGGCCGTCTATTTTCAGGGAATGACCCCCCAAGAAATTGCCGTATTTACCGAAGAAATGATGCTGACCGGCGAAGTGTTCGAACTCCCACGTATTACAAAACCAAAGCTGGATCGTTACGCAACCGGCGGCGTCGGCGATAAAACGGGATTGGTTCTAATCCCCCTCGCGGCAGCTTGCGGCATCGCTATTCCATCCATGATCGGCGAAGAAGAAGGTTTTGTTATCAGTGATCTCGATAAATTGCGTTCCATTCCCGGTTTCCGAACGGATATTCCCCAGGATCAGTTTGTAAAACAATTGCAACAAATTGGCTGCGCCGTCATCGAACAACGGCCGGAAATTACACCGATTAATACCTTCCTCTTTAAATTACGCAAAGAAACGGGAACGGTACCGAGTATCCCTTTGTTGACTAGCAGTCTCCTCAGTAAAAAATTTTCGGAGGGTGCGGATAGCTTGGTAGTTGACGTCAAATGGGGCAATGGAGCCTACGTGCGCGATGTCGAAAATGCAAAACAATTGGGCCGCATGGTGACCCGCGTCGCAAAATCTATGAACCGGAAATGCGTCGCATTGATCACAGATATGAACCAGCCACTGGGAAGTTGCGTCGGAACAGGCCTCGAAATGCAAGAAGTTTTGAGACTTTTGCGCGGTGAAAGTGATCCCGAATTGGATGAATTAATTCTGCGCCTTGGTATGGAAATGGTGCGTTTGGCCGGAGTCGCAGGTTCGACGCTTTCAGCTAAACAAATGGTTCGTAAACATTTGACCGATGGGGTCGCCCTCGGAAAATTGCGCGAAATGATCGAAGCCCAGGGTGGCGATCCGAATTATATCAACGATCCCGATCGCTTTCCTAAGGCGAAGTATGTCAAAAAATTACCGGCTGCTAAGCGAGGCTACGTCCATACGATCGATTCGGAAATGTTGGCCCACGGTGTTCAAATTTTAGCGCGAAAACGAGATGGATCGATTGATCATGCGGTCGGTGTCTCCGATATTAAAAAAATTGGTTACCAGGTTAAACAAGGGGAGGCGTTGATGATGATCCATTACAATGATGAAATTAATTTGGAATCGGCATTGGAATTTTTGCGCTCCTCTTACCGTTTGGCGCCTAAACGGCCGACTCAAAATGACCTCATCGTCGAGCGGGTAGCCTAGGACTAAGGACTCCGCGCCCTTAGAATCCCCGCCAAGGAATCCATTCCCTGGACCCCGGGAGACAGGCCCGCGGCAAAGCCGCGGGCCTGTCAAGGCCTTCAGCCGGCCCGGCCCAAAGGGCCGGGCTGGCTGAAAATAAAGTCAAAGAATCCATGACCCTTTGTGGAGCATGGGGCAGAGCTCCATAAACGACTTTTTCCCGATTACTTATTATTTCTTGCGGCTCATTCTCAAATCTTCGGGTGTATATTTTTTATGAAATCCAAAGGAAGTCGAAACATCGCGGCGGCGCTCCCAGGATGCCGGTTTATTCCAAGGCAACGCGGAATCTTCCGCCGTTCGATCCGAGGCGCACCCTCCCAGCAATGACAACAAAAACAACATTTTTTTCATAACTTACCTTCATCTTTGACAATGACATCCAGGAGATCGATCATATGATTTCCCTGGGCAATGGCATTTGTTAGTTCGAATTTCAGTGTCGGCATATGGCACAATTGTAATTTTTCGCACAGTTTTCGCCTAATAAAATTTTTATATTTTGAAAAAAATTTAACAGCATGGCATCCATTATCGCCGTCGACGACCGAGAATTTTACTTGCACAAATTTAAAATCCTGAGATATGAGCGCTCCAACGACTGTTATGCGGACTGTTTCTTCACGAAAATAGGTTCGTAAAATGCGATTGATTTCATGCTCGACGGCCTCATTGACTCGATTTAAACGCAAACTCATAGGATCTGACGGTGCTGAATAATTTCAAAACATTCGATCCGATCGCCCTCCTCAAATGCCGAAAATCCATCGACTTTTATGCCGCATTCAAAGCCGGACCGAACCTCCGAATGATCATCTTTTTCGCGTCTGAGGGAATCAATTTTTCCCTCAAATAGAACCTTTTGCCCGCGGTAAACCCGAACCGACTTATCGCGCTCGATCTGTCCATCGACAACCATACAGCCTGCAATTGTTGCTCGAGCAAGTTCGAATACGCGGCGAACTTCCGCCGTTCCGAGGTGATTTTCGCTGTAATCGTAGTCAAGCAGCTCTGCCATCACTTCCTTGACCCGGTCGACCAATTCGTAAATAACATTATGTAAAATGACGTGCACGCCTTTATTTTTTACAACCGGAGCCACACCATTTTCCATTTTTACATTAAATCCTATAATGATCGCATCCGATGAACTGGCAAATTCCACATCATTTTTGGAGACAGGCCCCACACCGGAACTCACAATTTCCACTTTTACCCGATCGCTTTTAATCCCATTAAGGCAACCAATGAGCGCCTCCTGAGTCCCCTGAACGTCACACTTCATGACTACTTTTAAAATTTTCTGCTTTTGGGTCTCCATGGCCTCGAAGAGTGCTTTTACGTTGGCGATTTTTTGTATTGGTTCAGCGGAAATCAATTTAGCATTATCTTCATTTTCCTCGGCCTGTTTTTTAGCTGTTTTTTCATCTTTTACGACTTCAAAGACATCGCCCGCATTCGGCAATCCGCTCCAACCGATGATGCGAACTGACATCGAAGGCGTCGCTACTTTCACCACCTTCGAATGCTCATTCAACATCGAACGTACCCGGCAATACTCCTCTTCACAGACGATGGCATCGCCTATTTCCAGCGTTCCTTTTTCGACGATAACCGCCGCCGTGACCCCACGGCCCACATCCATTTGCGACTCAATAATAACTCCCGCAGCGGGACATTTATAATCCGCCTTGAGCTCCATGATCTCCGCCTGAAGGAGAACTGCCGACAGTAATTCATCGATGTGGGTTCCTTTGAGGGCAGAAATGCCGACACAGAGTGTATCGCCGCCCCATTCTTCGGGAGCTATACCGCGCTGTTGCATCTGCTGTTTGATCCGATCTAGATTGGCACCTTTGGCATCGATTTTATTGATTGCGACGACCACCGGGACACCTGCCTTTTGGGCAAACTTCAATGCTTCGTCGGTCTGTGGCATAAAACCATCGTCGGCTGCAACGACCAAAATTGCGATATCGGTCAAATTAGCGCCCCGCTCGCGCATATTTGAAAACGCCGCATGTCCTGGCGTATCGAGAAAGGTAATTTTTTTACCTTCATGTTCCACCTGATAGGCGCCGACGTGTTGTGTAATTCCTCCCGCTTCACCGGCGACGACGTTGGCATGGCGAATCGTATCCAGTAGCGTTGTTTTTCCGTGGTCCACATGGCCTAAAACGCAGACGATGGGTGGACGGGGTAACAATTCTTTTGGGATCTCGATTTTGACCTTTGGAATATTTTGTTTAGATCCATCGGATTTTTGACGAATTTCGAGTTTGAATCCATATTTTTCCGCTACACTCGTAGCAATATCGTCCGCAATTTGCTGATTCATCGAAGCGAAAATACCCCGTCGCATGAGTTCGGAGATGAGTTGGAAGGGTTTTAACCCAATTTTTTGGGAGAAATCGCGCACGATGAGTGGAGCCTTACAAATGAGTTGTTTTCCTTCTTTTTCCGCCTCGGTTTTAGGGGGAGTTGCCCCGGGAATATCTGGAATTTTCAGGGTATTAAAAAGCTTATCATTGCGTTGGCTTTGGGGTGTAAATTGGAAGCGAACCATTGGCGCAGCACGTTTTTCGCGGAAATTTACCGTCGGTGCCTTTTTGCGCACATCCATGACATCGCTCCGTACGGTATCTGCTCCGAGATCGGCCGAAACGGATATCTCCGAGTTTTTCGCAACTGCCTCCCTGGTCTTTGGGACAGAAATGGTTCCAGTACTATTATTTTGTTCTTTCGCAACAAATAGCATGGGCGTTCTGGGAGTTGTCTTGGGCAACGGAATTTTTATGCTCCTGCTTGGAATCGGTGCGGCAACCAATTTCGATGGCTCCACCGCAGGAATCACTGGTCTTGGTACTGCAGTTTCTTTTTCCTGCCATTTTTCTTCTTCCACGGCAATGGCAGCTATTTTCGCCGTCGAAGCTTCTCCGCTTTCGAAAGTCGTTTTCGCTGCGGGAGCGGAAACCTTTGTCTCCGGCCGAAGAACTTCAGTCCCCGCATCATGGAGAGGATGGGGAGGATTCGGAGGATGACGAACCGGTAAAGGAGGTGGAATCGCTTCCGTCGATGGTTGACTTTTTTGGGGAACCGTCGGACGATTGGCGAGCTCTTCGATCAGGGCTTCGGCATAGATATTGGGGATTGAACTGGATGCACTCGTCACTTTCAATCCACGCCCATGGAGTAACTCCATAACCTCTCTGCTATCCATGCCCAAATCGTTTGCTAACTGATATACCCTGACACTCATGCTTTCTATTAATTCTTTTTAATATTCTTTATATTTTCAAGGATCAAACATGCCTCCTCCGAAGAAAAACCGGCATCTTCCAAATCTTCTTGGGCGACACCATCAAAAACATCGATATCCGTAAAGCCACAGGCCACAAGTCGCTGTGCCAATCCGTCGCTAATTCCGGGAATATTATTGAGACCTGCCTTCGCCTGTTGAATTTTTCGATTGAGATTCTTTTCTTTTTCCGATTCCGCCTTTTTAATATCCAATTTCCAATTCATAATGCGCGAAGTCAAGCGAGCATTTAAGCCCCGCTTCCCGATGGCTATGGCGAGGTCGTCTTCATTCACCTCAAAGCTGATCTGTCGACTAGCCTCGTCCACCTGAACATTGCGCGGAATGGCCGGATGAATAGCCTCTTGGAGAAACGCTACGGGATCGTCGGAATAGCGAATGACATCGATTTTCTCGCCCCCCAACTCCTTCACAATACTGCGAATGCGCACACCTCGAGTCCCAACGCAGGACCCCACCGCGTCCACCTTCGGATCCGAACTGTATACGGCAACCTTCGTACGATACCCCGGCTCCCTCGCCATGGCGTAAATTTCTACCGTACCATCGGCAATCTCCGTCACTTCAATTTCTAGGAGACGCCGCACAAAACGTCCATGGGAACGGCTGAGAATAATGTCCGGCCCGTGGGATGTCTGCTCAATTTTAAGCAACAAACAACGGATGCGATCTCCGGGAATATACTCTTCGCCGGGAATGCGCTCCCGATAGGGCAAAATGGCTTCCGCTTTCCCCATCTCGACATAGATATTCCCCGCATCCTGATGGCGAACAACTCCACCGACGATGTCGCCAATGGAATGCTTGAAATCTTCGTACAATTTCTCGCGCTCGAAATGGCGAATCCCTTGAGTAATGGCCTGGCGAGCCCCCTGTGCCGCAATGCGACCAAGAAAAGCAGGATCGATTTCCTTTTCAATAAGCTCGTTGACACCCACGTTGGGATCGAATTCCTTTGCCTTGGAAACATGAATCTGCGCCTGAGGATCACTGACGGAATCCACAACTTCCAGAATCGCCCATGCCCTAAGATGGCCCGTCTTCGGATTAATTTCGATGCGGATATCGTACCCGGCATTAATACTTTTCAAAGCGGCGGAACGGATAGCTTCGGCAATGGTTTGAATCATATCGCCACGGGGAATCCCCTTCTCTTTCTCCATGTATTCGAGCACGGCTAAAATTTCGCTACCGGTTTTCATATCTTAATAAAATCCTTCGCGAGAATAAAAAAACGGAGTGCGACCACTCCGCCCAATTAATCACGTAAAGTTTTCGACTGATCGCCAACTTAGCCCATTGATCGGAATCGTCAAGAAAAATTCCAGGCCGAATAATTCAAAAATATCTCCCACGATATAACTCCTGATCATTCATTCCCTAAAAACCATTCCTGGCGTTCCTGCCGGGACTCGAACCCAGACCCTCGGTTCCGAAGACCGATGCTCTATCCATTGAACTACAGGAACTCTCTCCTATCAAAATAAGAATTATACTCAAAGTCAAGCCAACCCCACAAAATTTGTCGCGGCTGGCGTTCTTGCCGGGATTCGAACCCAGATTTTCGGTTCCGGAGACCGATGTTCTATCCATTGAACTACAGGAACTTCTTCCATTGGTTACCTTGCCATGCTCCGAAAATAGTCAAGATTAAATGGCTTCCAGCCGCCCGCGAAGCGGGCGGCTGAGGGCAAAAGCGGCGCGCGAAGCGCGCCGCATGGGACTTCGTCCCATGCAGGGAGTTTCACTCCCGCTTTTACCCCAAAGGCCCTACGGCCGCCTCGAAATTCCCAAAATTTCTCTAAGAGGCATCCAAATAATCTTGTAAAATCAGCACCGCTGCCGCCGAATCGATGGCGCCACTTTTCCGCAATTTTCGACGATTTTTTCCGGAACGCCTATACAAATCGCCCACACTTTCACTGGTCAAGCGTTCATCGCTTCGTACGATTGGGATAGAAACGAACTGTTTCAAGAGAGCGACAAAGCGATCCACCTCCTTCGCCTTTGCCCCGATAGTATCGTCCATATTGATTGGATACCCGACGATGATTTTATGGATTTGGCGAATTTTCCCAATTTCTGCAATTTTTTGAGCTACTTTTTCCCAACTCGTCACAGAAATGGCATCGATTGGCACGACAAATTTCAATGCATCGTCACCCACGCTCAGGCCCAAGCGTTTCGTACCGTAATCTATTCCCAAGTAGTTCATTTAGCGGACTGCAATCGCATTTTTTATGAGTTGATCGACGGATGCCGTGGGAAATTTTTCCACCATTTTTCTGATCATCGTTTCTGCATCCGAGCGTTTATATCCCAGCGCGACCAATCCGAGAATGGCATCACCCTGGGGGGAATTGAGGACGCCTGACATGGAGGTATTATCTTTTATTTTGTCCGAAAGCTCCAAAATGACTTTTTCCGCTGTTTTTTTTCCGATGCCGGGAATTCCTGCCAACATGGCAACATTTTTTGTCACGATGAAGCAAGTGAGTTCGGATAATTTAAATTTACTCAGCATAGCCAGGGCAGTTTTTGGGCCAATTCCGGCGACTTTTTCGACGATGAGTTTAAAAAAATCGCGTTCTTCGAGGGAATTAAATCCATAGAGCAATTGGTTATCTTCGCGATAAATTGCATAGGTCCACAGTTTTATTGCTTGACCGATTTCTGGCAAATCGGCCATTAGAGGAATAAAGACCTCATAGCCGATGCCCTGAATTTCGATGACACAGCTCAGTGGAGTGCGGTGTCCCAAGCGCCCTTCTAGCGTAACAATCACGGTTCCCAGAATACAACTCCGTTTACGAAGTCAAATAAACTTACCTTTGGCGATTCGGCAGGCTTTTTTGTATTGTTCCCGAAAACGGCTTGCCATTTTTGTTTGGTATTGAATGGCGTGGAGATAATCCTTATTTCTCGCTTCCTTCATAATTTCCTCCGCCACGAGGTCATAGGAAAATACACCAAGATCCTGCATTACTGCCAGAGCCTCATCGGCGGCTTGATGATGCCCCCTTTGGCGAGCGCGCTGAATACTTTTCCAGGCCTTGCGTAACATATCTTCCGAATCCAAAAATGCCATTTTAAAAATGAGTCCGAGGGCATTGAGAACGGGTTTCGTCCACTCTTCGCGGTACACAAAATCGCCCGCATCGTTGTACGGATTGACGTCTGGATCATTGAAATATTGTAAAAACTCCGGGTCATAGGCCGTCTTCAAGATCGGTGCACGGCAAAGGGGCGTTTGCGTCGGTCCTCCGGACGTCCCCACTCGAAATGCTAGCAAACTTTGCCCCGGAAGTGTCAAAACATACTCCAAAAATTCCAAGGCCAATTCCCGATGTTTCGCGCCACGGTATAGCGAGATGGGATCCGGAGAGGGCGAACACCCCGATCGGGGAATGACAAAATTAAAGCGCGGTTTTGCTCCACGGCTCGCAATATTTGCTTTTTCTGAGCGCCCGTAAAAATCTGTGGCGATTCCCACGGGACAATTTCCCTCCGCCACATCGAGAACTGTTTGCGCCGAAGAATCCGTCATGTAATGTCCATTGGCAACAATCTCCTGAATCAATTTCAACCCTTCGATCCATCCTTCTCTTATCGCCAATTTTTCGATCGCCTTGGGATCTAAATCTTCTTCATCCATTTTGCGATTAAAAATGATTTGCATCTGCTGCTGAATGAGCATTTCGTAGGACTTAAGCGTCGAACTGCTCTTCGTTGGATCGACAATCGCGATACCATTGATGTAGCGGGGATCGGCGAGATCCATCCAAGTTTCCGGAGGATGCTCGATCCCAAGGGCTGCGACCGCGTCCGTATTGTAAATAATTCCAAAACTCGAAAGACAACCTCCAAGCCAATGGCCATCGGCTTCCCATAAACGTTCGCCCGCAAAAAATTCGGGGATCGTATCATCCGTAAAGAGTTCCGGATGCATTTGAATAAATCCGCTCGAAACTGTGTATCCCTTGGCACACTGTGCCTTGTGGTCGAAAACTCCACCGCCAAATAATAAATCAACGCCACAACCCACATTTGACTCGATAAAAGCGCGTTTTACCTCCAATTCCTTTGAGGTTGCATTTTGTTCTGTTACATTTTCCAGGCGGGAGAAAATCGTCCGAACTTCCTGTGTCCAGGATTTTTTTAAGGTCCTTTCCCAGTAAAAACGAAAATTGTTTAAAAATAACGAATCAACATAACGAGCAACGTCACGGCCTCCACCCGGATGCCGCCAATCGATGATGACAGTCTTTCCCGTCTTTTTTCGGTACCACTCGGAAAATCCGCGGCCATATTCACTGCGCAACGTCTCATTGTGCGCTGTAATAATCACGACAACATCGTCGGGCAATAGAGGCACCAAAGTATCCGTCCGATGCTGAAAAATAAAAGGAATCGCAACCACTAGGGCAACACAAATAAGAATAACAATTTTTTTAATCATTCTATTCGCTCAAAATCACCACATCCTCCGGCAATGCCCAGGCGTAAATCCCATAACGCTCGGTCTGGGACATGTGACAGGGATTCAGTTCCGAAATGCGCAGCTGTACCCCGTTTTTCTCAAACAAATAGTGGGCAACTTCTCCAAAATATGTCGAATGCCCAATCATACCTTCCACACAATTTTCCTCCGTGGGTATACTTTCTAACTTGATGCTCTCCGGTCGAATTAATACTTTTACGTTTTCTCCTTCCTGAACTCTATCGTCCTGCGCATCGACCATGCCGCGGAAATTACCAATCTTTGTCCGCACAAAGGCCTCATCGACTCCCTTCCGAATCACAACGCCCTCGATAATATTCGTTTCACCAATAAAATTTGCCACAAAAGAACTGTTGGGTCTCTTGTAAAGCTCCAATGGCGAACCAATTTGTCCAATATTTCCCCGGTCAAGCACGGCAATGCGATCCGCTATGGATAGCGCTTCCTTTTGATCGTGGGTCACATAGATGGAGGTCAAATGGTAATCCTTGCAGATGCGGCGAATCTCCGTACGCATTTCGTTGCGCAATTGGGCGTCGAGATTGGAAAGGGGCTCGTCCAATAGTAGACAACGGGGGCGAACTATAAGCGCCCGCGCCAAAGCAACACGCTGCTGCTGACCTCCCGATAATTCATTGGGCTTACGAGACGCATAGGGTAACATTTGAACGCTCTCTAAGACTTCGCCAACCTGTTGGATAATGTCCGCCCTTTTCATTTTTTTCTGCTGTAAACCAAAGGCGACATTCTGCTCAACGGTCATATGGGGCCAAAGGGCGTAACTCTGAAAAACCATCCCCGTCTTTCTCCGATGCGGAGGAACCTTCGTCACATCCTTCTCGCCAAAAAATATCTTCCCAGAATCGGCGGGATAAAAACCAGCAATGGTACGCAGTAATGTCGTTTTACCGCAACCACTTGGCCCTAGTAGGAAAAACAATTCCCCCGCCCCAATGTGCAGGTCGATGTGGTTCAAAATAACATTCCCCTGAAATTGTTTTACCAAATTGCTAATGGTTATTTCTATCATCCGGCTGACTAAAACTTGGAACAAAAATGCGTTCTGTCAAAAATTATTTCAAATAAAATTATTTCGAACGTTTAAAACTAAAACTGGCAAATTTCACCTTCCGTCCGTAGATATGCTGCTTGCTCCCACCATTTACTCCCCAGCCTTGGAAGAATCCCGACCTCTGTCAAGTGATTTTTTTTAATATTTAACAGTAACTTTGCCATTTGGACTTCGGATACCGATGATAATTGAAATTAATCGGCGAAAATATTTTAAAAAAACAATAAATATTTAAAATATTTTAACGTGGGCTCAAAATTTTCACGTGCCACTCGCTCCCACCCTCTACTCTCCATCCTGTTCTCCATTTTTCAAATTGTCAAGCTGTTTTTTTAAAAAAAATTAAAATACGTCAAAATAGCTTGCGGTCTAGGGATCGGTAGTGGATCGCCTCCAGCAAATGCTCCTCCAAAATGTCTTCCTTTTTCTCTAAATCCGCAATCGTCCGTGCGACCTTTAATATGCGATCGTGGGCTCGCGCCGACAAAGCTAACGTGTCGATCGCCGAAGTTAAAAGCGTTTCGCAAGTCCCATCCAAGGAACAGTATTGGCGCAAATCCTCCTGACCCATCTTCGCATTCGTAAAATTATTGCTTCCCTTTCGCCGCTTCTGAACTTCCCGCGCTCCAATGATTCGCTCTCGTATCGCATCAGAATTCTCCGCCGGCTTCCGATAACGCAACTCCGATGTGTCAATGGGCCGGACATCGACGTGCAAATCAATGCGATCCAATAGCGGTCCACTGATCTTCGAACGATAGCGCTGAATCTGCCCCGGAGAACAAAAACACTCCCGCTTTGGATCCCCTAAAAATCCACAGGGACACGGATTCATCGCCGCTATCAACATGAAAGAACACGGGAATTCCACCTTCGCCGCACTGCGCGATATGGCAATGGTACCGTCCTCCAATGGCTGACGTAATACCTCCAACGTCGACCGACGAAACTCCGGTAGTTCGTCCAAAAATAATACGCCGTTGTGCGCCAAAGAAATTTCCCCCGGTATCGGATAACTTCCCCCTCCCAGTAACCCGACATCGCTAATTGTATGGTGTGGCGCCCGAAATGGTCGCTTGACTTCATCAATGGAACTGACCTTTTGGCAGGAAGAATATACGGATAAAATTTCTAAAAATTCTTCCAAAGTCGGCGTCGGCATAATCGTCGGAATACGCTTCGCAATCATCGATTTTCCAGACCCAGGCGTCCCAACCATCAATAAATTATGTTCGCCGGCTACAGCCACTTCTACCGCCCTGCGCAATGCCTTTTGCCCCTTTACTTCGGAAAAATCGACGTCAAAGTAATGCCGCATCCTACCCACCGTAATTTCCTTATTCATTTTCGGTAGCGTTATTTCCCGGGATAAAAATTGAACGACCTCGTGCAAAGAACTCACCGCAAAAATCTCGATATCATGGACAAAAGCTGCCGCCTCCGCAGAAATTTTTGGCAAAATCAATTTCCTATGGTATCTTCTCGCCTGCATCGCTAAGGCAACACACCCCGCAATGGGCAGTAATTCACCGGATAAACTCAATTCCCCAGCAATAATAAAATCATCCAATTTTGGCAAATTTGCCTGCCCCGTACTCTTAATCACCCCCAACGCAATCGGTAAATCGTAGATTGGCCCCTCCTTTCGTAAATTACCCGGCGATAAATTGACAACGGTACGCGTCTTTGGCATCAAAAATCCATTGTTTATAAGCGCAGAACCGACGCGATCATGGGACTCCTTGACAGCCGCATCGGGCAATCCAACGGTGATAAATCGGGGTTCTCCTGGCAATCCCGTATTAACCTCAACTAAGATAGGTATACTCTCAATGCCGATAACGGCGCCCGAATGAACCCTTGATAACATGTTCTTACATCACCATTCCTTTAAAAAAATGTCAAGGAAAAATTTTAAAAATTTTTATCCTTCGGGAAACTGCCTGGAATTCCGCTCCAAATCACATAATCCAGAGGGCTCTGCCCTCTGGACTCCCGCAAGGAGTCACCGACTCCTTGACCTCATTTTCGGCCAGCCCGGCCCT
>JAISXO010000027.1 GCA_031270475.1 Puniceicoccales bacterium
AACGCAGGAAACGTTGGCGCAGGCGCTCCCGATGCCCTTCATAACCTTTGATAATATTCATGGCCCAATTTCAACACGTCCTCCAAAAATAGGCAAGATTTTTATTGAAAATTTTTCCAGTTTGGCGGAGATGTTCCAGGAGAAATCTTGATTTATCACGCGTTTGCGCATCGCCATGATTACTGCAAAAATGCTAGACTAGAGCTTCAAACTAGAGCTTCAAGATTCGCTTTGGGCGCAGTCTGCGAAGCCATGGCTAGATTTTTCCCATTGGATTGCAACGATTATATCTTCGGAAAAAAATATTTCCTGAAAAGTTTTGACGCGTAATATCTATGGGCCCGGAAGTGTTAAAAAAATATCAGGATTTTAAAAAAGAACATTTGCAAAATATATTTTTCGCATAGAATAACAAGTGGTATGGATAGCATAAAACTAAGTTCATTAAATGGATTGCGCCAGTTTGCGTGTGAAGTTATAGCCAAAGACGCCAATAATGAATTTTTTAAAGGTATCGAAGCTAAACAAAATAATCCGGAAGGCAGAATGCAGTTCTTGCTCAATGCAAGCGGAATTTCGACAGCAGAAATTGTAAAAGTAGCCAAAAATACGATGGAAAATCGATTGTCGACATTGAGCGGATCTGAGCAATTTAAGGAATCAAAACAGTGTTTTGAAAAGTTAGAAAAATTGGAAGCGGCGGTGGACTTGGAATCGAAAAGTGAAGCGAAAGTAGAACAGGCAGAAGTAAAACAAGCTGTAGCACAACCTCCAGCGATGCGTAGGGCTAGAGCAGGGGCGCGACGGCCTACTTTCAATAAGCAAGAACTAAGTGGCCAGTTTAAAGAATTAATAGGAAATATAGGTCGTCCAGGAAGAGATTTTGCAAATGATTTTGAGAAAATGAAAGAATTGGTCGGAAAAGGTATAGAAATCGATGGGGCAGACATTTCTTTAGCATGGGAAGGTGCCATTGCCTCGGGAAACATAGAAATGGTAGAGTTTTTAGTAGAGGAAAAAAATAATATGCGTTCAAATCCGAACCCGGACAGTGATACACCCTTGCACATGGCTGTAAAAAAAGGAAACATAGAAATGGTAAAAGTTATTCTTGAGCATAATAAAACGGCTGCCAATAAAGATTTAACAACAGAAAATTACGAAAAAGATACGCCTTTGGCATGGGCTATAAAAGAAGGGAAAAAAGAAATTGTGGATTTGATTCTCAGTCAGGATGCGTCAGTCCTAGAAGGATGTTTAGCCAAAAAGGACATGTATGGTGTTACGCCATTACACATGGCCGTGCAAAAAGGAGATGTGGAATCCGCAAAACGTATGATCGAACTAGGCGCGGACGTAAATGCAGAGAACAAAAATGGAGGTACCATATTGGAGATTGCCGTTTGGAATAAGGATAAAGATTTTACGGAGTTTTTGTTGGAACATGGAGCCAAATGGGATGTTCAAGATGGAAATGGCGATACAGCGTTGCGTTTGGCCGTACGATCCGGCGATGAAGAACTTTTAAATCTTTTCGTCAAACATGGCGTCAAAGAAGAAACCATACAAGCAATAAAACAAAAAGATCAGGAACAAGCAGCGGAAAAGGCGGCATTGCGAGAAAAATGTTTGGAAAATACAGAACAGGTTCCAGAGTTACTAGGAAAGATAGAGGGGTTCTCAAAATGTAGCGAAGCACAACAGAAATTTATTTTAGCATATGCTAAGCAAATGACGGAAGGTGGAGATAAGCTAGAATTTGCAATGGCTGTGTGTGCGGATATGGTAAAGCTTTATCAGGAAGGAATCGATAAAAAATTACCTACACAAATTTCACAAGCAACGGAAACGAGTCAAGCGGAATTCGATGCCATAACCAGTTCCGTTGCGGAGTTATCGGAAATTATAAGCAAGGATGGCGGAGATTATGCAATTATAGATAACTACTATGAGGGGCAGGTAGGGGCATCCGGAGCTCTGCCTAGCCAAGCCATGCGTTATTTTTGGATGACGCAGAGCCTGGGCGGGGATAAAATGGAAGATAATTTTTATCTCGGATTCCATAAGGAAGAAACAGAAGGAGGTAAAACACAAGAGGCAGTGAAAACCACCGAGGCAGGGCTAAAAGCAAAATTTGAAAAAGTTTGCGAAAAATTTTGCGGTGGAGATCTAGCAAAATATGCAAAAACGGTGATTATGCATAAAGCATTTGCAGCCATTGCTTTGGATAAAATCGATTTTCCAGGCAAAAATCGAGAAAATTGTAATTGTAAGGTTTATCGCGGACTAGCACACGAAACTTTGCTTCAATCAGACCTCTCCTATGCTCAAAAAAAAGAGGGAGATACGATTACTATGCGGCATAATATAGCAGAATCAACATCGATTGTAGCACCCTTACCTTATTTTTCTGGAGCAGGAAAAGATGTTCATACTTATGAAGTTCCTTTTGCCCGCATTGAAGCACCTTATTTTCTCCATACATTCCACGGCCATCCCTTAGAATTTTGGAATGAACGGGAATTGGCGTGCAATTTGAATGGTCTTCCTGCAACAATTGAACAATTATTGATTTTAAAACCAAAAAAGTAATACTATCTGAGAAAGTATAAAAGAAAGGAAATAAAAATGAGTGATGTAAATATAAATAATATGGATATTGGAGAATTCCCCGTGAAGATCGTGTGGATTGGAAGCCGGGGGGAAGTAGGTCTAAAAATTGGAGATAGGCCAGCGGAGATTGCAGATCCGAAACCTTATATTTTGGAGAAAGGATATGTTTTTCTCGCTACGCCGGATATTCAAAATACGAATTGGGAGGACCTTATATCTTGCGATATTCCAGGTCTTGGAAAACGTAAAGGATTTACGAATGATCCGCGGCTGGTGGAGATCGGAAGAAAAGTTTTTGATGGCAAGTCCTTAGGTCTCGAACCGGGAACGGTCATTCCATCGCTGAAAAAGGATAAAGAAGAAGAAGAAGAGGATTGGGAAGAAGAAGAGGATTGGGAAGAATAATAATAATCTCTTTTGAGATGTAGATGTTTGATAGTCCCCCTAGTTTTCTAAGACCAAGGGAGAAGGGTAGGAGGGTATGTCCTCCGGCGATGGATGGCAATTTTTGGCGGAAGATTTGACAATATTCAATGGATTCGTGTCGTAAAAATCGTCGAGGGGAATATTATGGAAAATAAATAAAAATATTATAATGATAATATTGATATTTAGAGGTTTTTGCCACCGGTATTGGATTTAGCACTATGGAAGAAGAGTTGGGAAGGATAGCCCCACCAATGCTGGAGGTATTTCGAACGGCAGTGCTTTCGGGCCGTAGAAAAAAATTCCTTAACACGGTAGCTAAAAATTTGTTGCCGGGAAAAATAATGGTATACTTGAAAGACCCCTGCGATGCCCGGGTACCGCTCTTGCAAGAATATTTTCGCTAAATTTACCAAACGATCGTTTTGAGCAGGAACTAATGAAAGGACTAATAGTTTGCGGAAAAATGCGTAGGCTATTCTTTCTTCTCTTCTTTAACATTTTTTGGCCCAGCGGTAGACGTCGATATATTGTTTGGCAGAAGTACTCCAGGAGAAATCTTGTCCCATTGCACGTTTGCGCATCGCCGTAATTACCGCGGGAGCACTGCGATAGAGCTCACAGGCCCGGTGAATCGTATCGTAAAGCGCGGAATCCGTCAATTCTTCAAATAAAAATCCCGTTCCACTTTTTTCGGAAAAATTTTCAATTGTATCCCTTAACCCACCAGTAGCTCGCGCAATCGGGAGCGTGCCGTAACGCATGGAATACATCTGGTTTAATCCACAGGGTTCAAATCGACTCGGCATTACAAAAAAATCTGATCCGGCTTCTATCAGATGCGATAATGCCTCCTGAAATCCAATGTGCACAAAACATTGCTCATAGTACTTCTTGGCGATCCCAATGAAACGTAATTCCAAATCGTTTTCCCCATTCCCTAAAAGAATTACCTGAATTTCTAACTTTTGTAGAATATTAGGTAAAATATTGGCAAAAATATCGAGTCCCTTTTGCTCGTATAAACGGGACACAATTCCCAGTACGGGTACATTTTTATCCACCTTGAAGTTGCAGTACGTCTGTAGTTTTTTTTTGCAAAGGGCTTTCCCTCTCAAATTATTAGCCGAATATCCCGCAGGAAGAAAGAAATCCGTTTCCGGTGACCATATGCTCTCATCAATACCATTGCGAATACCGATTAAATCTCCGGCCCGAAATTTTAAAACAGAGTCCAAACCAAATCCAAATTCACGGGTCTGAATCTCCCGGGAATAAGTTTCACTCACTGTCGTCAACTTCGTCGCAAAATATATCCCCGCCTTCATCATATTGACCTGTCCAAATGCTTCCACACCATCTCCGCGAAATACATGGCCCGGAATCCCAAGAAAATCTAAAACCGATCGGGGCGCGTAACCGTGATGTTGTAAATTGTGAATCGTAAAAACACTACCACATTCTCCCATTGGTCGTCCATGCTCAATCGTGTCTAATAGAACCGGTATGAGTCCCGCCGTCCAATCGTGGCCGTGGAATATATCCGGTATCCATTCCAAATAATAGCATAAATCAATTGCTGCCCGCGTTAAAAAAGCAAAACGTTCATGGTTGTCGCCGTAGTCGCCATTGCCATCATTGTAAATACCATCCCTCTTGAAATAACGGTCGAATTCAATGAAGTAAATACATAAATTGCCCTCCTTAAATTCCCAAACTTTCCCGTATTCCGTACCATATCCCATATTGATCGTCATGGGTTGAAAATGCTCAACCGCTCCATTCGGAAGAGTGATCGAAGCGTATTTCGGTAAAATAATTTTCACATCGTGGCCCAGCTGAGTAATGAATTTTGATAGGGAAGCGACACAGTCTCCGAGACCACCTACCTTCGCAAATGGAGATAGTTCCGGCGAAACCATGCAAATTTTGAGGCGCTTGTCCATGGAATGATTTGTAAAAATATATGAAATTTATAATTAATGCAAGCCTATAAGGCCCAAGGAGCCGGCACGGAAAAGAAATTTTATCCTGCAGCAAAGCACTCATGGGACCGGAAGGGGGAATTCTTCCCCCTTAGACCCCCTACCAGGGAATAAAATTCCCTGGAGGCCGGATGTTCCACCGGCCTTTCACCCCGCGGCTTCGCCGCGGGGGCTCCCGCCCTAACAAACTCACAAAAATCCGTCACATAATCGTTGACATTTGCACGCACAGGTTTTTATTAAAACAAGCAATGCCCGATAGCTCAGCGGTAGAGCAGGTGACTGTTAATCACTTGGTCGTAGGTTCGAATCCTACTCGGGCAGCCAGGGATTATCCCTATGGCGCGAATCCCTTGTAGTTTTCGATTTTGTGTTATCCCTGAAGTTTGCTTTAAATAAGCGATTTTCGGGGTATTTTAATTTTCCTCACTTTTACGGAGAGAATATACTTTTGGGGTAGTTTTGTGGTTTTCTGTCCTAAATTCTCTAAAGGCAAAGGACATGACCTAACGTTTTTTGGGTAATTTTTAAATGCTTCATTGATGCCCATTTCGTAACGCAATTCCTTTACTGGTACTCCTGTTTTGACGTATCGATTTCGTAGAGCCTCACCATCGTGGGGCAATTTTTTTAGCAAAAAACAGAGAATTTTCAGATTTTTGGTTCGGATTGGCAAATTTCCACCGAATATATAAGCAAAGGGGCAAATTGTCGGGCCGACAGTGTCGGCTTCCATACCGCTATCGCATAAGCCGTGAGCGCCTGCCGGTCCGTTTTTTGCCGTGCCGGCTGCTGGCGAAGCCTGTTCGATCGCAGCCGACAGGGTCGACAATATCACTGCTGGCCAAAAGCCAGCTCTATCGTTGTCGGCCGTGCCGACCGGCCGGCCTCTTTTTAGGACAAAATATGAGTTTACTACAAAATATAACAACGGGCAGGGAGAATAAAGCTCCCCGCGTGTTAATCTATGGATTCGGAGGGATTGGAAAGAGTTCTTGGTCCGCAGGTGCACCTAATCCGATTTTTATCCAAACGGAGGACGGCCTGAGCGGCATCGATTGCTGCAAGTTCCCATTGGCAAAGGATTTCGACGAAGTAAAGTCGGAACTCAATACGCTCTTGAAGGAAGAACACAGCTTCCGGACCGTGGTGATCGATTCGGTGGATTGGCTGGAGCGCTTCATTTTTGATGATGTATGCAAGGAATTCGGTGTGCGCAATATCGAGCGTGCTGACGGAGGCTATGGCAAAGGCTATGTTCATGGAACAGATCGCTGGCGAGAAGTGCTGGGAATCCTCGACGAATTGAGGAATCAGAAGGGAATGATCGTCATTTTCATCGCACACGCAAAGGTCGAGCGTTTCGAAGATCCCGAAAACATCGCCTACGATCGCTACGTGCCCCGATTGCACAAATTCGCGGCAGCGGTCCTCACGGAGTGGGTGGATAACGTATTCTTTGCTACGACGAAGTTTCGCGTACAGAGGGAATCATCCGGATTTGCCGGAGAGCGTGGGATCGCGTCGCCAATCGGTGCCGATGGAGGAGAGCGCATCATTCGTACGGTTGGAAGTCCGGCTTGTGTTGCAAAAAATAGAGTTGGCCTGCCCGCTGAAATCCCGCTTTCTTGGCCGGCATTCATGGGGGCATACCAGGCCTGCACGGAAATGAACAATCAAACAAAATTAACAAAATAATATCTATGATGGTTACACTAAATTTTAACGCAAACGAAGTCGTGCCAAGGGGCAATTTCGATCCGATTCCCGAGGGCTGGTACCTGGCCGTCATCACGGATAGTGAAATGAAGGAAACCCGCGATGGCAC
>JAISXO010000029.1 GCA_031270475.1 Puniceicoccales bacterium
TACAATACTGCCCGAAAAATATAACACTATCTAAAAATAAATCCATTTAAAACATTTCACTGGCGAATTTCGAAGTGTTTGACGTTTCTCGCCACAGCGACCACCCATATTTCGCGGGATTTTTTTCAAAGATAACTTTTCAAAGGTAACTTTTGGAGGACAATTTTAGGGCAAAATTTTACAATACTGCCCGAAAAATATAACACTATCTAAAAATAAATCCATTTAAAACATTTCACTGGCGAATTTCGAAATGTTTGACGTTTCTCGCCACAACGGCCACCCATATTTCGCGGGATTTTTTTCAAAGGTAACTTTGGGAAGACAAATTTAGGGCAAAAATTTACAATACTGCCCGAAAAATATAACACTATCTAAAAATAAATCCATTTAAAACATTTCACTGGCGAATTTCGAAGTATTTGACGTTTTTCGCCACAGCAGCCACCAACGCTTCAAGGGTTTTTTTCTCGAAAGGCAACTTTTGAGCGAAATCCTTGGACAGTGTCTTCTCAGGAATAAACTCCTGCACCACGTAGCGCTTGGCCCCGCGAACTTGCTCCGACATGGCAATAATGTCCGCCGGATCGTGGAAATCGCGGATGACGGTCGTGCGAAATTCGTAGTCCACATCGCCCAACAAAAGCAATTCGACGGATCGCTGAATATTTTCAATCGAAACTAATCGCAGCCCCGCAGCATCGACGTAACGAGACCAAACGTGCTTCACATCCATAGCGACGAAATCGAGCAAGCGCCGATCCATCAATTCAGCCAACATCCGCGGATTTGTTCCATTCGTGTCCAACTTTATGCGAAACCCAAGGGCGCGAACTTTTTCGATAAAATCTGGTAAATCCGGCTGCAAAGTCGGCTCACCGCCACTGATCACAATCCCCTCCAACTGGCGCATGCGCGTGGACAAAAACTGGAAAACATCCTCCTCCGATACCACATTCGCCCCGCCAATCACCAGTTCCGGATTATGGCAAAACGGACAACGAAAATTGCAGCCAATCGTAAAGACAACGGCCGCCAAATGGCCCGGAAAATCAATGGACGAAAAACGCTGAATTCCCCCGATTTGCATCGCTCGAAATCATTTTTGACTGAATTCAAATTCCACAATTTTACTCAAGCGTCGCTCGTGGCGCCCCCCCTCGAACTCCGTCACAAAAAAGATATCGAGCATTTTCTGCAACAATTCAGGCGTCATCGTTTCGGCAGCTATGCACATAATATTGGCGTCGTTATGCTCGCGGGCTAACTGCACGTCTATCTCAGAATGGACGAGCGCGGCGCGAATACCTTGAAATTTATTGGCCGCAATGGACATACCGATTCCGGTCCGACAACCCAAAATGCCGAAATTTGCTCGCATTGTCTTGATATCTTTGGCGACTTTTTTGGCGATATCGGGATAATCGACGGGTGTTGTATCACTCGCGCCGCGATCGAGAACTTCGAACTCAATGGCTTCGAGGTGTTCAATGATAAAATCGCGTAAATGGACGGCGCGATGATCTAATCCTAAGCTAATGATCATTTAATTCCTTCCTTAAAAATTCAATAATTAACGGCACTTTTTGTTCAATTTCATCGGCAACCATGCCATAGGCCTCCAATTTTCCGAAGTAGGGATCGGGAACGTCGCCTCCAAATTTCACAAATGAAGTACAAATTTCGGGTAAATTTACAAACCTTTCTCTTAAAAATCCTTCGTGGTCGGAAGTTGCGCAGATAATCGCTGCGGCGCGGTCGACGATTGCCTGAGTTAGGGGTTGTGCGCAATGATTTTCCAAGGAAAGGCCCCTTGCGCGGACGACGGCTCGCACAGCGGAGGAACTTTTTTCTCCTTCATGGGCCAACAACCCGGCACTCATGATGGTATAATGAGCAATTTCGGGCACATTTTGGATTTGATTTTCCAGAAAAACCTGGGCCATGGGACTCCGGCAGGTATTCCCCGTACACACGAACACGATTTTATCTCTTAGAACCTTTTCCACTTTTCGGGGAATGGCTTATTACAAAACAAAGGCCATGTCAAGTAAATAATGCAAAATAATGCAAAATATTTTTTTAGAGAAAGCAAGTGGGAGATATTTTCTGAGCAAATTGGACGCTTTTTCATTTATTTTTTATATTTTTCTTAAATAACTTTCGCCATAACGAGATTATTTTTATGCAGGTCGGAATAATTTTAGCGAATTTATTTTATTGTCTCCGCAGATTTTTTCGCAATTTTTTTGGGCATGGCAGTGCAATCACTTGTAATTGAAGCATCGACGGCCGTGCATCAGATCGGTGTTCTTGAGGGGGATCGATTCGCAACTTTTTTCTCATCGACGGAAGGTACTCTGATGGGATTTTTCTCCATTCTTTCACAATTTTCAAGCGATTTTCATTACGACGAAATTATTTTTTGCGAGGGCCCCGGTCAAATGCTTGGCATTCGTTCTGCCATCATGTTTACGCGCATTGCGAAAATCATTCACCCTCACATACGAACCTATACCTACAACAATCTCGTACTCGTTGATCGTATTCGCAATCGTCTTTTATTGCCAATCGAGGGTCTTCTTTGCGTCCGGAAGGGGCAAACGCAGCACTATATTTTCGAAGATGATCACATTTTCCCCATTAATAACGAAACCCTTTGGTGTCGAACAAATCCAATCTATCGTCTAGCAACACACCATCACGAAATGCCGGATCGCGCTCTTCCGATAACGTATGATCTCAGGAATCACGGCGACATTCTTCGAACGGTCATCACTCCCAACGAAGCCATCGAAACGACCTACGATTCACAAAATGAATATAAAAAATGGACTCCTCCTCACTTCATTAGCTCAGCAAAAAACTCAAAAAAAGACTAACGAAACCCCTTGAACGCACCTCCTTTAAACAAAAAACATTCAAATTATTCGCGAAAAATCTATTTCCCCAATAAAGCTTTCGCTCGATTTACGATTCCTTCGAACGCCTGGGCATCACAAATTGCTAACTCACTCAGCGCGCGACGATCGAGACGAATCTCCAATTTATTGATGGCATCAATGAAACGGCAATAGGACACCCCCAAACCGCGACAAGCCGCATTAATCCTAACAATCCAGAGCTGACGCATGGATGTTTTCTTCCGTTTCCGATCCCGATAGGCAAAGGCATCGGCGCGGCGGACCTCTTCACGCGCGTACCTAAAAAGACGCGACTTATTACCAAAATACCCACGCGCTTTCTCTAACAACCGTTTTCTACGTTTCTTTGTCGCAACTGCATTAACAACTCTCGGCATATTTCCTCCCTAAATATCACTGTTTACAGGCGGTAAAACCTCCATCAATGGTCAAATTTTCGATTATCGAACTACAAACCAACCGCAATCGCCCTCAACACCTGCCTCGAAAACCCACTAGAAACGGGCTTATCATGCCTCGCACGCCGGCGTTGCTTTACCGTTTTGTTCCTCAAAAACTTGCGAAACCCAGTTGTTCGACGCAACACTTTTCCAGAAGCCGTCACTTTAAAACGTTTAGCGATGGATTTATTCGTCTTTTGCATAATCAAAATTTCCTTCCAGATTTTAGAAAGTGATTTAATTCTCGCCTGTCAAGCGCTTTTTCCCAAAAAAATAATATTTTATAAAAAAATTCTTCTTCAGCGATGGCACGAAATCTAATATTACCCACGCGCGAACAAAACCCATCCCACAACATCGAACGGCAAATCTATTTGTCTTTTGCATAATCAAAAATCTCCCCCTAGAAGGAGATTTAATTTTCACCTGTCAAGTGTTTTTTAAAAAAATATTTCGCAGAAAAATTTTTCCACATTGATGGCGCAAAACCATTGCCTCAGGCCCTTCCATTACACTTTTTTCCATGGATATTATTACCGCCCCTGGATCGCTATTGTCTACCAGCATATAAAATATTATCAAAAATATAAGCTCTTCTTAAAAATAACGCCCATAAAATTTCCCGTATCGATGCTGCGGCCGCTATTCCCGCGGCTTTATTTTACAGCCCGTGGGTATATAAAATATTATCAAAATATAAGCTCCTCTTAAAAATAACGCCCATAAAATTTCCCCCTATCGACGCTGCGGCCACTATTCCTGCGGCTTTATTCTACAGCCCGTAGGCATATAAAATATTATCAAAAATATAAGCTCTTCTTAAAAATAACACCCATAAAATTTCCCCGTATCGACGCTGCGGCCGCTATTCCCGCGGTTTTATTTTACAGCCCATAGGCATATAAAATATTATCAAAAATATAAGCTCCTCTTAAAAATAACGCCCATAAAATTTCCCCGTATCGATGCTGCGGCCGTTATTCCCGCGACTTTATTTTACAGCCCGTGGGTATATAAAATATTATCAAAAATATAAGTTCCTCTTAAAAATAATACCCATAAATTCACAATTCACGAGTATGTAAAAAATTGTCAAAATTGTGCCAAAAGCGGGAAGGGATTTGCTCGGGCCGGAGTGATAAATCTAAGTCGTTTTTTAACAGCAATTCCCCAATCTCATCGAAAAATTGCGGCAAAAATAGCTTGATCAAACTTCCTATCTGCTTGCGCCGTTGTGTAAAAATTTTTCGAATCAAAGACCTCGTTTCCCTATGAAATATTCTTGGGACCTCAAGGCGCTTGAGATGAATCAAAACCGAATCAACCGCCGGTACCGGCCAAAAACTCGCTCGCGAAACAGGAAAAATTCCCTCGCAAACATAGGCAGAATGCAGAAAAATTGAAATTGCCGACCACTGCTTCGACCCCGGCTGCGATAGAAAACGCGCCGCCGCTTCCCGCTGCAACATGAGCGTCATCGATACCGGCAACTCGGACCGCTCGAGGACGGCGCTGAGCCACGGTGTCGATATATTATACGGTAAATTAGCAATAATTTTAAACGGCTCATCCCTCCCTTCAAATCCGGCTAAAGGCCGCTCTACGGCATCTCCCCCAACGAGGTAAAATCGAGATAAATGGCCCAATTCGTTTACTAAAAATTCACACAATATTTTGTCGCATTCAATGGCAAAAACATGGCAACCTGCCCCCAATAACGCCCGCGTCAACGAACCTAATCCCGGCCCAATCTCGATCACATTTTCACCAGATAATGGTCCCGCCAACTGTAACGACTTGAAAATAATATTTTTGTCAATTAAAAAATTCTGCCCTAACCTTTTCCGCGGAAATTTTTCCAGCGACTTCAATAATAACTGGGTCTGCCCCCTCGAAAGTGGCCCCAACTCGGAAATAATCGGCATAATTTTACAAAAAAACTATCAGAATTTACCAGAAAAAATAAAAAATATACTCAAAATATATACCCCATCCACCGAGCGGTATTCATCAAAAATTCCACATTCGTAGGGCATTTTCTATCCCGGGAAATGGAAGCAAAAAAATACCCCCCACTTGGCAAATGATATCCAATGGCGACGACTTGAAAATAATATTTTTGTCAATTAAAAAATTCTGCCCTAACCTTTTCCGCGGAAATTTTTCCAGCGACTTCAATAATAACTGGGTCTGCCCCCTCGAAAGTGGCCCTAACTCGGAAATAATCGGCATAATTTTACCAAAAAACTACCAAAATTTACCAGGAAAAATAAAAAATATACTTAAAATATATACCCCACTCACCGAGCGATATTCATCAAAAATTCCACATTCGTAGGGCATTTTCTAACCCGGGAAATGGAAGTAAAAAATACCCCCCATTTAGTAAACGATATCCAATGGCGACGATTAGCAAATAATATTTTTGTCAATTAAAAAATTCTGCCCTAACCTTTTCCGCGGAAATTTTTCCAGCGACTTCAATAATAACTGGGTCTGCCTTCTCGAAAGTGGCCCTAACTCGGAAATAATCGGCATAATTTCACCAAAAAACTACTAAAATTTACTAGGAAAAATAAAAAATATACTTAAAATATATACCCCGCTCACCGAGCGATATTCATCAAAAATTCCACATTTGTAGGACATTTTCTAACCCGGGAAATTAACATCTCCATCGCCTCAACGGATGGTACCCCCTGGAATACTCGGCGCAAATTGTAAATCTTCGCCAATTCATCGGGATGATATAATAACTCCTCCCGACGCGTCCCACTGCGCTCAAAATTAATCGCCGGAAAAATCCGCTTGTCCGAAATGGATCGGTCGAGATGCAACTCCATGTTGCCCGTCCCCTTGAATTCCTCGAAAATTACATCATCCATCCGACTACCCGTCTCAATGAGCGCCGTCGCAATAATCGTCAAACTCCCTCCACTCTCAATATTCCGCGCGGAACCAAAAAAACGCTTCGGCAATTGTAAAGCATTGGCCTCAATCCCTCCCGACAAAATTTTTCCCGAACTCGGCTGCTCCGCATTGTAGGCACGGGCAAGACGCGTAATCGAATCGAGCAAAATGACCACATGCTCGCCGGCTTCTACCCAGCGACGCGCACTCTCAATGACAATTTCCGCCGCATGAACGTGACTTTCCGCCGATTCGTCAAAGGTCGAACTGATAATCGTCGCCCCCTTGACCTGCCGCGAAAAATCAGTCACCTCCTCCGGCCGCTCGTCGATCAAGAGAACGATTAACTTCGCCCCCGGCTGATTATGAATAATGGCGTTGGCAATGCCCTGCAAAAGTATCGTCTTCCCCGTACGAGGCGGCGCAACAATAAGCCCTCGCTGACCAAATCCAATGGGCGACAGCAAATCAATGACCCGCATGGAAAGATTATCGCCATCCACTAACCCCTGCCGCTCGAGAAAAATGCGGTGCGTCGGGTAATAGGGAACGAGATTTTTAAAGCGCGGAAACTTGGCGGCCTCCTCCGGCGGTCTTCCCAAAACATCGTTAATCTTGATCGCAAAGGGACAGGTCGATTGCTCAAGGGGCGGATGAATGGTAGCGGTCAAGGTCTGTCCGCGGCGCAACCCCAGCGATTGTATGAGGCAGCACGGAACAAAGGTGCTGTTGGCACGAATTTTGTAGCCGTCACAGCCATAGGTAATGATTCCATCGCCGCCTTCCATGGATTCGAGAATGCCTTTTACGAGGACCGGTCGTTTGGCAGCCAATGCCAACTCCAATCGACTGTCGATAATTGCCGCCCGCGAAGTCGGCCCGTCGCGATTGCCGGTAAAAATTCCCCAATCGCCGTTAGGATCATCCAAAATTTCATTAAAATGGAGAGGTGTTTGGTTGCCGTCGACAACACCTCCATAGAATGCCGCGAGTTTCGCCGAACTATCGAGATATTCCAAGCCTCTCAAGTAGCCTATGGAAAATGGGCCGATGCGGATCGTCGTTGCGGGGCGCCGTCGATTGGGGCGATTTTGGGGATTATTTTGCGGATTATTTTGGTAAAAATTGCGATTCCGGTTATTTTCAGAACTTCCGTGTGGGATATTATTGGGCGGAGTATATTTTCGGGGAGGAAAATTTTTTCCGCGCTGACTTCCATTATTCCCGCCGGCGTGGCTATCGGAGCTGGTATAACTTTCGCCATTATTATTTTCACCGGAGCGCCCATTGCAATCCGCGGCATTTTCTCCGGCGGCCGAAAAATGATTCGCATCTACGGCGCTGAATTTTTCCGCACTACTACTATTATTGGGCGGAGTATATTTTCGGGGAGAGAAATTTTTTCCGCGCTGACTTCCATTATTCCCGCCGGCGTGATTATCGGAGCTGGTATAACTTTCGCCATTATTATTTTCACCGGAGCGCCCATTGCAATCCGCAGCATTTTCTCCGGCGGCCGAAAAACGATTCCCATCCGTGGCGCTGAATTTTTCCGCAGTATTATCTAAAGTAGCCATTTTATTTGGAGAATTTAGGGCTGGCGCGGGAGACCAATCCTCGACATTTTCCGAATAGGAGATGTTTGAATATTCACAGGTAATAGTATCGCTGAATGTTGTTGAAAAAGATTCGGGAACGGCATCGTCCGATTTTTTTGCGCGGGATTTACGCACCATCGTTTTTTCGATGGTAGCGGCTTTTTTGGGAGTGCGCTTTCTGGGAGTTGGAGTTGAGGCATTTAAGGGTTCACTATCCATATTTTACAATTAAATTAAAAATACTATAAAAAAAATAAATTAAAACCAATTAGAAAGACATATTTTAGGGATTAGCATGGGAACAGAACTTTTCACATACTATTGTGTCATCGGATGAATGGTATGGCAAGAAAATTTCCAAATTCAACACAAAAATACGCTTTAATTATTTTTTTCGCCACAACAATCGGCAAATTAAATACAAAAAAGTACTTGACAGTTGTTGTTTTTCCGTTGAGGCTGAGTGACATAGGGTGGGAGCAACCGGCACGTCCAGAACTAAGGATTTATTTCCTAAAAATTTTCTGAAATCTGTCAATGGCTTTTTTAATTATCTCGCAAAATCAGCGCCGTGATGCCTAAAATACCCAGTGTAATTGCGACATAGGCGACGATCACGCGGCTATCAAAAATACCGCGGCAAAAATCTTCAAGTTGAAAAAACACATTCCAATTGGAATAAAGCGTTTCAAAAATTTCGGTTCCTTTGGAAGCAATGGTCGATGCTTGTTTAAAAAATTGTCCAAGAACCAAGAATAAAAAGACGCCGACCGCGGTTGCGGCCATGGCCGTCGCCGGCATTTTCGCGCGTGCGCTCACCAACAATCCGAACGCGATGACAACGCCTCCCAACAAATTTACAAATAACCAACCGCCCCAGCGAATTTGCGGCGTAACAAAATTGTTAAACTGAGCCAATGTTACCGAACAATTTTGAGCGATTTCCGGGAAATAGATTACAACGGTCCAAAGGACACAATGGACGCAATATATTGCTATAAATTTACTAAAAATAATTAAAAAACTACCAACGCGCAACACGAGTAAAGAATCGAAGATTTTTTCTATTTTTTCGGAAGCGATTGCCTTTGTAGTTAGAATTGGAATGACCAGTAGAAATGGCAACCACATTGATTTAAACAACTGGAGCACGAGGGGGTCTTCCTGTTGGAAATCGGCATAAATTTTCAAAGAAAAGAGGAAAATGACGCCCATAAGAAATAAAAACAGCGCACAGATTGCGTAAAAAAATGGCGAAACAAAAAAGCGCTGGAACTCATATCCGACTAAAATTTTCAATTTGCGCATATTTTCTCATGTAGTTATTTTCGACTATTCTTCAATCGAGAAATTAAAATTCGAGAACATTAAATTTTCCCCTAAAACTTTTGCAAACCATACGTTTTTTACGTCATTAAAAATATTTTTAATATATTCGCAGATACATCCTTTGCATCCCATCGATCCCGCCTTGATTTGCCCCGCGTTGGTCATCCGAAGATTTTGAAACCCATACGTTTTTTTTACGTCACTGGGAATATTTCTCAAACATTTCCGGCGAAAATAGCGTCCTCCTCGATGCGTATCAACTGATTGTACTTGCAAATCCGATCCGTCCGACTCATCGACCTCGCCTTGATTTGCCCCGCGTTGGTCATCCAAAGATTTTGAAAACCATACGCTTTTTACGTCACTGGGAATATTTCTCAAACATTTCCGGCGAAAATGGCGCCCTCCTCGATGCCTATCAACTGGTTGTACTTGCAAATCCGATCCGTCCGACTCATCGACCCCGCCTTGATTTGCCCCGCGTTGGTCATCCGAAGATTTTGAAACCCATACGTTTTTTACGTCACTGGGAATATTTTTCAAACATTTCCGGCGAAAATGGCGCTATCTCCCAGCTCCTCCTCGATGCGTATCAACTGGTTATACTTGCAAATCCGATCCGTCCGACTCATCGATCCCGTCTTGATCTGCCCCGCATTGGTCGCCACAACAATGTCCGCTATGGTCGTATCCTCCGTCTCTCCAGAACGATGGGACACAATACTCGCATACTCCGACGTCTTCGCCATCTCAATGCAATCAAGCGTCTCCGTCAAAGTGCCAATCTGATTGACCTTGATCAAAATCGCATTCGCTACGGATTCCTCAATCCCCCGCGCCAAATATTTCGGATTCGTTACAAATAAATCGTCGCCAACAAGCTGTATCTGCTCGCCAAGCTCCTGCGTCAATTCCGCCCAACCTTCCCAATCATTCTGGTCAAGACCGTCCTCAATGGAATGAATCGGATACCGCTTGATCAATTCCCCATACCAATTGATCAGCTCCGATGCCCTGTACCGCGATTGATCGGACTTCTTAAAGAGATATATGTTCTCTCCCTTGTCGAAAAATTCCGACGCCGCTACGTCGAGCGCAATGGAAATATCGTCGCCGGGCTTGTACCCTGCCCTCTCGATCGCCTCCACAATGACCTGTAACGCGTCCTCATTGGATTTCAAATTCGGCGCAAATCCTCCCTCGTCGCCAACCGCCGTCGATAAATGGCGCGCCCTTAATACGGCCTTTAAAGCGTGAAATGTCTCCGCTCCCATGCGCACCGCCTCGCGAAAATTCTCCGCCCGATGCGGAACAATCATGAATTCCTGGATGTCGACGGGAGCATCCGAATGCGCTCCTCCATTGAGTACATTCATCATCGGAATAGGTAGAATGCGGGCATTTACTCCACCGATATGGCGATAGAGCGGAATTCCAAGGCAACGGGCAGCGGCCTTCGCCGTCGCCAGCGAAACACCTAAAATGGCATTAGCTCCCAATTCGCCTTTATTTTCCGTACCGTCCAGTGCAAGCATTAGGGCATCGATTCCCGCCTGATCGCAGGCTTCCAACCCGACGATTGCTGGCCCAATGCGTTCCACCACATTCTGAACAGCCATTAAAACACCTTTTCCGCCGAAACGTTTTTTAGCATTAGCGTCGCCCAAATTCGCGTCCTGGTCGCGGAGCTCGATGGCTTCCCGTTCGCCCGTACTTGCTCCGGAGGGGACAGAAGCCCGTCCGACCACATCATTGGATAGGACAACATCGACCTCAACGGTCGGATTCCCCCGGGAATCAATAATTTCACGTGCCAAAACATCCGATATCGTAACTTTCGCCATAACACCTTTGGAATAATGCTTTAGGGCATTGAAGCAAGTTTATTTTAAGGCATTGTGAAAACATTTTGCTACTATTTTCGCCCAATATTTTTTTGTGGTATATTTTTCGAAATGAGTCGACTTTTTCCGGCCTTCGTAGTAAAAACGAATGGAAATTTCCCCCATCAAAAGCAGAAATGAATATCTAAAAAAATAAAACAAAAAGCGCCGAGAGAGGGTCGAACGCGGTGGCGAGAGGCGGAATCGAACCGCCGACACAAGGATTTTCAGTCCTCTGCTCTACCGACTGAGCTATCTCGCCGCGACGTAGAAGTTTTTCTAGGGCCATCGCCTTTCCTGTCAATTATTTTCTAAGGGAAAATCTTTCCCGAAAGTTTTTTTTTAAAAAAAACTTGATTTTAATAAAAAATATGAGAAAATATAAAACATGAAAAGGATCAATAAAACCACTATGTCATGTTTGTGCTGCTTTTTGTTTTGCAGCACTTCGTTTGCTAGTTATCCGCCGCCGCCGCCGCCGCCGAATTATTCGGTAATATCTGAGTCCGAGTCTGATCAAGCTTTAAATCAACGCTGGACAAACTTACGTGGGGCAGAACGGCGCTTGCAACGGGAAGTGGAAGTCCTACGCTCTCAGTATCCAGAGCAGTGGCAATGCCAGAATGCGCAAATCTTTCAGCGGCAACATTTGAAGAAACTCACCAAGGCGAGGAAGGAGCGATGCGACGGGAATTCAGACGAATGGCAACGCTTGCTGGCACGGGAACAACGCTTTCTAGAACGCGAAGAAAGGTATTGCTTGCTATCGCAACAGTTCCAGAAAGAAAAGGAACGACAGGATAGACAGCGACAGTCCCTATGGAACTTATTTTTTCCTTTTTAAAATTATTCTCTCGGGGAAAAATATTTTCCAAGAAAATTTTTTAAAAAAAAGACTTGACTTCGTACGAAAGATATAAGATAAAGTACACATGGATAAGATTAATAAAAATCACCCTATTGTATGGTTGCTTTTAATGGGCAGCAGTTTGTCTGTGAGTGCTTCGGAAACGTTTCTGTTTCATGTCGATAATATTCAATATGCGGCTTTACGCTTCGAGGAATGGCAACAAAAACCGGAAATCGCGCAGATGTTAAGATCGATGAATCCCCAAGAGAGAGAACAAGAGAGGACTCGATATATGCAAAGGATTATTGCTTGGCGACGAAACTTACAGGACCGATATTCACAGCTAGAAGCAGAACACTCACAATGCTTACAGAATCAATCCGAAAAAGAAAACGCATAGTTTGTTCCATTGTCTGAGATTGAAAATTTCGATTTTAATCGGGTTGGAATTTGATTTCTAAAGGCAGTATTTTTTCTTTGTAAAATTATTCTTTCGGGGAAAATCTTCCCCGAAAGCTTTTTTTTTTTTTAAAACTTGATTTTAATAAAAAATATGAGAGAACATAAAACATGGAAAGGATAAATAAAATCACTATATCATGTTTGTGCTGCTCTTTAGTGGGCAGCAATTTGTTTTCTAGTCATTCGGAAATGCCAAAGTCTTCGCATTCGTGGGTTGCTTTAAATCGAGATGCATCGCAACGTTCGCAGACAAAATACTCGGAAAAGCGACGTCTAGATCAACGTTCGTTGTATCAACACCCACCCATTCGACACTTGCTAAATCAACGCTCACTGAAGTCTTCATTTTCGGATTCAGATATAAAAAAGCTATGTTCACAAAAAGAACCCTTGAGAGCAAAATACTTAGAGGCGGCGCTACACTCGCAAGCCCAGGAAAACTTGAAAAGGCAACGCGCAGAGATATCCCCACCGGTTCAGAACCTGCTAGATCAACGCCATTGGAATAAACGTCCGCCGACTCGACGTCCGCAAAGGCGAGGGTTGAAAAACTTGCCGCCGGAACCAAGGCAATTGCCGCTTTTTAATACAGAAAATCAATTTCGTCATTTGCAGAAGCCTTCGTTTTCAAATTCAAGGACACGGCTTGCTCCATTGCCAGCAATTAAAGATGTCGAGAATGAAGATGTCGAAAATGAAAATTATTTCTAAAGGCAGTATTTTTTCTTTGTAAAATTATTCTTTCGGGGAAAATTTTCCCCGAAAGCTTTTTTTTAAAAAAAACTTGATTTTAATAAAAAATATGAGAAAATATAAAACATGGAAAGGATAAATAAAATCACTATATCATGTTTGTGCTGCTTTTTAGTGAGCAGCAATTTGAAGTCGGCTTTCACTTTAGAATGGGAAGATTTGATTCAAGAGCTTGATGCTGCTCGTGCCGCGGACCAAGAGGCCGCGGCACAAAAGCTGGAAGCTGCTAATAAAGCATCACCATTGTCCGATGATGAAGACTGGCTTCTGTTGTCAGTATCTCCGGAAGAGATGAGGCCAAAGGCCGACCAAAATGTACCTGCTACACCTATAAAGAACGTTGCGCATACGCCTAATCCCTCTTATAGTTCGCAATTGGCTCCTGTGTCCCTTGAGCCTTTTGAAAACCTTGATCTGACAATAAAAAAACTCGATTCGTTGAAAAGCGACTTACAATGGGTTAAAACGTTAATCCATTCAACACAATTTTTCAATTCTCAAATGAAAGATGTAATGGTTTGGGAAAATTCTGCCCCTTTCCCATTTGCTTCTTATCCTTCGTTGAAATATTTTTTAGACATGATAGATGAGGATTTCGCTGAATACTTTACAGGAAAATGTCCCCCCAATAAAGGAGTAAGCCACATAATGAAGAAACACTTTCCTAAGAATGGAGATCCCATCACCGGAGGCCAATTCTCTTCTGAATACATATCTAATATTCTCACTAGGAATAACTTATCCGGCCCCTTAGACAATGTCCCCATTGAACACCGGGATGCCGCAATGTTTTATATATTTTTAAAATATTGCCTGGCCAAGTGTAAATTTTTCACCCAAATCTCCCCCCGTTATGATGAGAATGGGCAATTCTCTATGGTCTCCGAGAAATTAAGATGGGGAACAATATGGAGTCTCTACTTTTTTGTAGACTGTGAGGAACCTATTGGTAAAAAAGGAAAGACAACACGACTAAACCACTTAGAAATTATTTTTAGTCCACGTCGCTTTCGAGTCCCAACCTACATGTTGATCTCATCAGCCTTCCCTATTAATTCACACAAATTCCAAACCTCTTACGCTGAAGGATTTTTTAGGAAGATTGACGAACAATTCGAGGCACTCGAAGAGGACTATTTTGGGTCAATCTCCGCTGAGAAACGGACAAAGGAACCCAGTCAAAAAGCCTCCGATGTATTTCCTCCCAAACCACCTCCTTCATCTAGGAACCGTTCTAGGCCAATCCCCGCAAAGAAACCCAGCCGCCGCTCAGCCGCATTGGAGAATAACACCACGCCATCTTCTTCGCAAAAGAACGCTTCGTCTAATTATGAGCACTGGGTTCTAGAAAGATGGCCAAATCAACCTCGTGATAATTATGATGCTATAACTTGGGATCATTTACAATGTTATGAATTTTCCGATGAAGACATGGAGCGTTTCTCCGAGCTTGATTTGCATCAGATTGGCGAACTATTGAGAAAAGAAGACAGAATACCAGCATACTATGACTGACAGCATTTGAAATTATTCTCTTGAAAAACACGAAAAACAAGGCATCGGTCGACGGAATTCGTTCGCCAACTTCTTACCAATCTTTGAGCCATTTTTCTATATTTTCTTTGGCTGATTTCACATCACTGCCATGGAACGCGCGGCCTGTTTTTACGGCTGCATTTGGCGCCAACTTGGCCATCTCCGAAGCGCTATGGCCGAGTCCGCTGCCTTCGTGCGTCATAAAAGGAATTATCGTCTTGCCAGTCAGATCATGGGCCGATAAAAACGTAGCAACGGGCGGAGCGATAGTCGACCACCAACACGGCGAACCGATGAAGAGCGTGTCGTAGTCCTCCATATTTTCAACTCTGCCTTCGATTTCGGGCTGAAATCCAGCATTAATCTCCCGTTGCGCCTGCTCCGTCGTTTCCTGGTATTCCGCGGGATAGGGCTTTATGGGCTTGATTTCAAAAATATCTCCACCGATGGCGCTTTGGATTTGTTTTGCGATTTCTCGCGTATTACCGGAGTGCGAATAATAAATTACAAGGATTCTCGACATCCCTTCCCTCCTCTCCATCTGCGTAAGTTCTATCCCTTGGGAATAACAAATCAAGTGTAATATTTAAGATTTTTTCATACACTAAATATTCCGCGGGATGGGGCTTTACGGGCTTGATTTCAAAAACATCTCCGCCGATGACACTTTGGATTTGTTTTGCGATTTCTCGCGTATTACCGGAGTGCGAATAATAAATTACAAGGATTCTCGACATCTCATTCCTTCCTTTCCATCTGCATAAGTCCTATCCCTTGGAAATAACAAATCAAGTGTAATATTTAAGATTTTTTTTCATACATTAAATATTCCGCGGGATAGGTCTTCACGGGCTTGATTTCAAAAATATCTCCGCCGGTGACACTTTGGATTTGTTCCATTGGCGTGACTATTACCCGCCGGGAATAACACAGCAAATTTCCAAAAAAACTTGACAACGCTTAAAATCACTCTCCAATGAAGAAGGTGAGTAGGGTAAGGAGGTTGGTTTAATCGAATCTTGGCGAAAGAGGTAGTGAGCATGTTGTTGCTAATTCCTTTCCCTGCCCCAAGTCAGTGCAACAGAATCGCCGGTGTTTTTATAAAATATTGGCGGTGCTGGTGACCGTCCTTTTAAATTGAAATTATTCCATGAGTTTTAAATCGAATCCATTTTGGAACGCCGCTTTTTTGGTAGCGGGAATAACGATTGGTGCGAGTGAGCTAGGGTTGCCCGTTTCTCTGCGCCATGCTGGCTATTTGCCTGCCGTCGCCGGTATGTTGGGCGTTTATTTCTGCATGCTGGCGTCCGGAATCCTTCTCGCCCGACTTTTTATCCGCGAACGTCGGCGCGATTTGCCGGCACTTTTTCAAAAATATCTTGGCAACACGGGCGCCATTCTTTTCAACGTGAGTTATTTTTCCCTGGCATTTTGTCTCCTTGTCGCCTACTGGAGTGGTCTCAAAGGTGTTTTCGACTCTTTTAATTTCGGCCTAACTGTTATAATTATTGGCGTTGTACTTTTCTATTGTTTGCGTAAAAATTTCAAATTACTATACCGACTTAACTCCATTTTCACGACTGGGCTTATTATTTGTTTCATTTTACTGATTACGGCGAGTTTAAAGCCATCCGATTCGTCGCTTTTCCAGTTTGCCGATTGGATGCAATTGGCATCGAGTCTACCATTTATTCTATGTAGCTTTGGGTATCACCAGGTCATTCCGATGGTTTGTCGGCAGCTTGATTACGACCGGAAAAAGATCAATGGGGCGCTACTTATTGGGACATTAATTCCGTTAATTTTCAACATTACGATTCTCAGCATTGGGTTTCGATTATTTTCGGTGGACGAGCTTTCCGAGGCGGCGCGCCTTGGGGTACCGGTATTTGTGTTATTGAGGGAGCATTTCAATTCCGACATTTTTCTACACATTGGGCAAGGGTTTTCATTTTTCGCGATTATCACGTCTCTTCTCGGCGTTTCGATGGCCATGCATGGGGCATTGCGGGACATTTTCAAGGACTGGAAATTTTTGAAACAATGCGTGGAGGTACTTATTTTAATCCCTTTGCCGATTGCGATGCTTAGGCCCCAATTATTTTTCATCGTTTTGGGGATTGCGGGAGGAATTTTTGGTAATCTGATGGCGGGGCTATTGCCGGTGACGCCATTTTTATTGGGGAAGAGTTTTCGTTTTCGCTATTTCATTCTCTGGCTTGCGTTTCTTGCGATTTTCATTTTAGAGTGCATCAATTTATATTTCTCTTGACGGGGGAATTTTTGGCAAAGAATATATAAAATTGCAAAAATTATATTTTTCTTTTTATGGGATTGTGAAGCGATTGGGTGCAGTTTTCGTTGGGATTTTGTTTACAAATTTATTAAGGGCCGATATTTTTCCGGTACCTTTGGAGGCTTACGGTACTTTTCATCCGTCGGAAAGTTTGTTACAAATTTTACTTGCGCGGATCAAAATTGCGCCCTTTAATTTTTTGGGGACGCTTATTTTTTTTCTCGCGATTCTGCATACATTTTTCGCGCCTTATTTTTCCAATTTGGCCGAGCGATTTCAGCGCGACACGCCTCGGGACAAGATGTTAGGGGTATTTTTTCATTTTCTCGGGGAGGTGGAAGTTATTTTTGGTCTTTGGATTATTCCGCTGATTTTTAGCATTTTTACTTTTTACGATTGGCATGCGGTGGCGGCTTATTTTAGCGGAATAAACTATGTCGAGCCCCTATTTATTGTTGTGATCATGGCCATTGCGTCGAGTCAGCCCGTATTATTTTTTGCCAAAACCTGCATGGAAAAAGTGGCGGCCATTGGGCATCGCACGCCTTGTGCGTGGTGGTTTTCGATTATTACGCTGGGGCCGTTGTTGGGGTCGTTCATTACGGAGCCGGCGGCGATCACCATTTCCGCTTTACTTTTAGCACAACAATTTTACCGTTTGCAACCTTCCATGGCCTTTCGCTATGCGACATTGGGTTTACTTTTTGTAAACATATCCGTTGGAGGGACGCTCACGCATTTTGCAGCGCCACCGGTGTTAATGGTTGCTGGGAAGTGGCATTGGGGCACGGTTTATATGTTCACGCATTTTGGAATTTGCGCATTTATCGGCATTATTTTGGCGTCAATTTTTTACGGATTCATTTTTCGCAAAGAGTTCAAAATTCTTGGAGAACGAGAAATTCGCGAAGAAAAGTCGGCGAGTACGCCCCGATGGATTGTTGTTAGCAATTTATTATTTTTATTTTGGACTATTTTTAACATACACACGCCGGCATTATTCATCATTGGATTTTTATTTTTCCTCGGATTTGTAAAAATTACGGCATCATATCAGGGGGTTATTTCGCTGAGGTCGCCGATTTTGGTGGGATTTTTTTTAGCGGGGCTGGTCACGCACGGAGGTTTGCAGCAATGGTGGATTGAGCCGTTACTGGGGCGGATGAATGAGACACTACTTTTTTTAGGGGCGACCGTTTTGACAGCGTTCAACGACAATGCGGCGATCACCTATTTATCGTCGCTGGTGCCGGCGATTACCGCGGATGTTGCGTTACAGCACGCCGTTGTTTTTGGGGCGGTGACGGGGGGGGGCTTGACGATCATTGCCAACGCGCCGAATCCCGCTGGCCAGGCTATTTTGCGGGAATATTTCCCGGGAAAAATTTCTCCTCTAAAGTTATTTCTCAGCGCCTTGATGCCCACCCTTATTCTCGGTTTGTGTTTTAACTATTTGTGAATATTTCCATTGCAATGGACCGAATCCCTCTGCCCAGGCCATTTTGCGGGAATATTTTCCGGGAAAAATTTCTCCTCTAAAGTTATTTCTCAGCGCCTTGATGCCCACTATTGTTCTCGGTTTGTGTTTTAATTATCTGTGAATATTTCCATTGCAATGGACCGAATCCCACTGGCCAGGCTATTTTGCGGGAATATTTCCCGGGAAAAACTTCTGACTCTGTGTTTTAATAATTACTTGAAATTATTATCCCGCGGAATAACAATATCTTTACAGTATATCGTTGTAATCGGAACGCAATGGAATAAAAATCATTTGCTTGGTGGCAAATTCATGGGGACGACGACCCACTCCTACGGTTTGTATTAACTTCGGCAGTTTGCCTGCTATTTTCGTGACTTCATCTTGCATATCAGCCATGGTTTGCATCATTTGAATGAGTTCTGGCAATGATACCCAAACACCGGGAGGAGTGTCAGAAGGATCAATATTTCGTGCACCTTGCATCTGAGGGTCACGGCTAACCTTTTCAAGGATTTTTCTCATAGCATCTCTAATCTCCTCAAAAGTTTTTTCTCCTTTCATGGCATCATCGAGACTTTTTTTAAGATCTTCAAATGATTTTTTCATTTTTTTATCATTCGGCCCGGGATTGTCTTTAAAATCCTGCCCATCGAGACGTACTTTCCCGCCTTTGATCCAATACTCTATTTGTTTATCTAGTATATTTGCCCTATGTTCTTCAAATATTTTTATAAGTAATAAACGCTTTTCTTGCGCAAACCATATAATTTCACACAAACATTGCCGGACTATGCTTCTCCAATCATTACAAATGTCAATCGATCTGTTGAAATTTATTGCTCTTTCTAACTCCAAACGACTCGCAGCAAGCCTCCATAGTAATTTTATCGATTCCTTGATAATTTCCCAATAACTCATGATAGTCTTGTAAGTAATGAGATCGCATTCTATATGAAAAATCTCATTTCGTTTTTCCTCTTCAGACAATAATGCAACATCAATATTACTCTTTGTGAGTAGTAAATTTAACGTTTCCTCTAATATTTCCTTAGCGAAAGTTAAACTTTCTTCAAAGATATGGCCTTTTTTATTAGTTTTAGCAATCAATTCGGGCATCTTCGGCACCATAGGGTCTATGGGTCCCTTATCAAATCCCATTGTGGAACATGTTAGCCCAAGCCATTCTTCTAAATCCATCAATTGATTAACTATTGGACCCGATGACCGTCTATTCATTATTATGTCAGCTATTGTATCGGGAATAGTCGAAAAAAAGTGTACATATACGAGTAATTTACTAAAAAGCCTAAAAAAATTGGTCGTTTTTAAAAGATTCTCTAGCGATAAGGAATAACCTAAGAGTTCAATCAGCGTATGCACCATAGCCTTTGCTTTTAGCGCTATATCCGGATCGACATCAATACATTTTCCTCGATCCTTATAATGAAAAACTTGATCTATAAAAAATTTGTCTATTATACTTTCGCTTATCGGATCTTTCACCCGTATTTTTGGGAGGTGGAGAGTAATAGCAAGCTTCCGAGCTGCTTCTATGCAAAAAATTGTTGATTCCTTCTTGCAAAACCATGCTACGAGGTTTTTAAAATTCTCTTCATATATTGTTTTCGCCACGTCATCAACGTAGGAAAAACCAAGTCCTTTGGGAAAAAGATCAGTGGAGCTGGACAAAGAATCCTTAAACAATTCCCTATGAAAAAAGAGTCGTGCGTATCCCATTACTTCCTGTAGCCAACAACAAAGGTAAGAAAATTCCTTCTTTCCGGGATCGCCGATATGTAGAAAAAACTCTTGAAACATTTTTTTACAACTTATGACCATCGACGTAATAGATTCCATTAGCCTTTCGCCTCCCCTAATTGCATAATCCCTGACTAATAACAGACCTTGACCCCTTGTAAAGTAATCCTCACACGCTCCATTCAGATCCTTCCCATTCGGCGACAGCACATGTATAAACATATCCAATAAATATTGAATAAAAGAATAAACATTATGGGGCGTTAGCGGTTGGTCATCCAATTTCTTCATAACATCCTTTTTCCCTTTTACAGCCTTAGCATAAGCCTTTCGGACATTCCCTTTTTTGTCTAATACTACTTGTAATCGTTCCTGAATACATGACAAAAATGATTCCCACATATCATTGGGAAACGCGTCTTTTTGCGGACCGCCTTTCGAATCTCCTATTATTTTCAAACAATCGACAGCGAGATGAATTGCGTTTTCCATCTTTTGTAGTTTTTCATCTCCGTCGACCAGAAAGAATTCCAGATTTGCCGCCAGGAAAAAGAATTTCTTTTGAAAATCGTGTCTCAGATCATCTTGGCTTTTAGAACCTAACCCAAATCCGAACCATTTGGAATCAGAACCTAACCCAATTTCGCACAATTTGTCATTAGGAACTTTCTGCATTCCAATACATTTTCCGTCGGGGTCCAGTTCGTGAAAATCATGTAAAATACTTGCAAGACTTTGTTCTTTCTTATCTATGGTTATTCGCAAAGGGTTCGTTGACAATGGGTCCCATATTTCTTTCCAAGGAGTGTTCGTGGCTTGGTACAAGGTACGTCCCAGATCGGCTGCTACGAGGAAAACTATACTCTCATACTCCAAAGACGCCGCTACTGCCGGACGTGAGCGTACTGGAGACGCCGCTATCGGACGTACTGGAGGCGCCGGAGACGCCGCTACTGTCGGTGGTGGTGGTGGTGGTGATGGTAGCGCTAGTTGCTTTATCTTTGCTTTTGCGTTTAGACCTTCCACTCCTCTCTGTATACCTCTTTTTTTATATTGTGCCTCAAGACAATCTAAAAGCACTTGAAACTTTTCCGCTTCTTCTCCTGCCATTGCAGGTTGTGTTTTTAGTTGTTTTTTTATCACTTTATATAAAGATGAAAATAATTTCCCATATCCAATAGTTGTACTATCTGTTCTTTGCCATGGATTGGTTGTCATATTACCATCTGCCTTCAAATCCACATTAAATCTCTCTTTCACTATCGCAACTATGGTATCGGCCACAGTACTTGGACCAGGTATCGTATGGTTTGGGTCCCGAATGAACTTCGCAAACGCATCTTTGTCCATCCCATCATAGGCATTTTTTAAAATCACTGGGGTCAACATCAATAGCGGTGCTTGCACTCCTTTGGGCTGATTCGCTGGCTTCTTTGCTTTTGCTCCAGCAGCCATTGATTCCACGGGCATGAAAACCATACCAATGATGCCCAGTAAACATATTTTGGCCCCAAGAATTATCTTTGCAACTTCTTTCTCCATCCCATCTCCTTCTCCACATAGTTTAATTTTTATTTTTTATTTGCAATGTTTTTTTTAAAGAATATATCAAAATATCATTCGCCGGATTTTTTTCTTGCTTTTTTTTTCAACACTCCAAATTGAGGTAGAATAAATTTTTTTTAGAATGTGAACTTTTTAAAAACATTTTTTTTAATTTTTGTCGTTCTTTCCTCTGGATGTTTTCAGCGGGAGGGGCATATCCTTCGCATTGGCAATGCGGTCGAACCGGTAACTTTGGATCCCCAGCTCGCCCCGAGTCTCACCGAAGCCAAGATTATTAGCGGACTTTTCGAGGGTCTTTTTGTCGCCGACAGTCGCACCCTCCGGCCTATTCCGGGAATGGCCAAATCCTACACGCTTTCCCCCGATGATCGCATCTATACTTTTTTCCTCCGCGACGATACTTTTTGGTCCAACGGAGATCCGGTTGTTGCCCAGAATTTTGTTGATGCCATTGAGCGTGGTCTTAGCAAATCCATTGGGTCGCCCTGGACCAATTTCTATTTCATGCTCAAAAATGCTCAGTCCTATTACAAGGGCGAAATTTCTTCTTTTTCCCTTGTTGGAGCCGAGGCTCTGTCGCCCAAAATTCTCCAACTGACGCTGGAGCGGCCCATTAGTTTTTTCCCTTCCCTCTTGACTCACTGGGCTTGGTTGCCGATTAACCGCAAAGCGATCGATCAATCGGGCGGTTTTTTTGATCGCGCCAACCGCTGGACACAGGTAAAAAACATTGTCACCAATGGCCCATATTTACTAGAATCTCATAAAATTGGTGATAAAATCGTTCTTCAGAAGAACAAGTACTATTGGGATGCCGATCGGGTGAAGATTGATCGCGTTCATTTTATCTCCGACGTCTCTCCGACGGTGGAGGAAAACATGTTTATTACGGATCAACTCGATATCACGGAAAATGTTCCGGCCGACAAAATTCCGTTTTATCGCACCCAGGGAATACTTCCTACGGCGGTTTCGCTGGGGACCTCTTTTTACTGGTTCAACTGCAAGAAAAAGCCTTTTGATAGCGTTAAAGTGCGGAAGGCGTTGAGTTTGGCCGTCGATCGGGAAGCCATAGGAAAACTGCGAAATCGCGGTACTGGATTGGAAGCCTACGCCCTCGTACCCCCTGGGACGATGAATTACGATTGCTCGGAATATTTTAAATACGATATAAATCAGGCTCAAGAACTCCTGGCCGAGGCGGGATATCCCTATGGGGAAGGATTTCCAGAAGTAACAATTTTGTATAATGTTAGTGATAATTTGAAAGTTATATCCGAGGCGATACAGGAAATGTGGCGTAAGAATCTTAACATCCATGTCAAATTACAGAGCGTTGAATGGGGTGTTTTCTTGGTGGAGCGGCGGCAACATCAATTTGATATTTGTCGCGGTGGTTGGGTGGGCGACTACAATGACGCGACCACGTTCCTCAATTTGTTGCATTCTAAGAATGATAACAACCACGCCCAATGGAACAATGAAATTTATGATCGAATCCTTGCCCAGGCTGAGGAAGAAAAGGGATCCCGCCCGCAAATGCTGGCCGATGCAGAAATGGTTACGATGAATGAAATGCCTATTATTCCGCTTTACTTCGATTCCATGTGCCATTTGGTATCTTCCCGCATCGAAGGCTGGTATCCCAACATCCTCGATTGGCATCCGCTGAAATTCATCCGCTTTAAAAAATGATTTATAAAAATCTATATACCGCTTGCCCCCTCTCTGTATCTCAGCCTTGGCTAAGGGGTGCCCACCCTTAGAATCCTCGCCGGGGAATCCATTTCCTGGCCCCGGAGGAAAGCAGCCCCGCGGCTTCGCCGCGGGGCTGCTTGCAAAGAAGTCAAGGAGTCCGCGACTCCTTGCGGGGACCGGGGCGCCGCCCCGGAACAATAAGCCCAAGGACTACGCGCCCTTATCTTTTTTTATTCGCCCTAGAAAATAATTTACCGAAATTTCGTCCTAAAAAAATAATTTATAAAATAATAATTTTGTTGCCTAGGAACCCGAAAATTGCTTTATTAAATTAATGTTCGGTCGAAAATCTAAAGATTCTCAGTATATCCTCGAATTTGAAAAACCTCTGCGCGAACTTCAAAAAAATCTCGACGAACTCCTCGCCCATTCCCAGGATGCTAAGGTCGATATCTCTTGCGAAATCCGCGCCCTTGAACAAAAAATCGCCAGCGAAGAACGCAATATCTTCGCAAATCTCTCCCCCTGGCAACGGGTCCTCATCGCCCGACACCCCTGCCGCCCCTACGCCAAAGATTATATCGATCATATCTTCTCCAACTTCCAAGAACTCCATGGCGATCGACTCTTCTTCGACGACCGCGCTATCATCGGCGGCTTCGCTACCCTCCAAGGCGAACCCATTATGGTCATCGGCCAACAAAAAGGCCGCTCCCTTAACGAAAATATCGAGTGCAATTTCGGCTGCCCTTACCCAGAAGGTTACCGGAAAGCCCTCCGCCTTATGAAACTCGCTGAAAAATTTTCCCTGCCTATCATCACCTTCGTCGATACCCCAGGCGCTTACCCCGGTATCGGCTCCGAAGAACGCCACGTCGCAGAAGCTATCGCCGTCAATCTGCGCGATATGGGCCGCCTCGAAACATCCATTATCTCCATCATCATCGGCGAAGGTGGCTCCGGAGGCGCCCTCGGTATCGCCGTCGCCGATCGCGTCCTCGCCCTCGAAAATTCTTACTACTCCGTCATCTCACCGGAAGGTTGCGCCGCTATCCTCTGGAAAGATCGAAAATTTGCCCCCGATGCCGCCGAAGCCCTCCAGCTCTCTCCAGAAATTTTACTGAAATTCGGAATCGTTGAAGAAATTTTACCGGAACCCCTCGGCGGTGCCCACCGCAATCCCAATGCCGTCTTCGCCTCCACCAAAGAAGCTATCCTGCGCCACTTGAAGATCCTTAAAAAATTCTCCCCAAAACAACTCCTCGAAAAACGTTATACCCGCTTCCGCCATATCGGCGCCTTCTCCGAAGAAAAACAACCCTAGATCCCTTGAAACTCACCCATTGAAAATTCTCATTTGGCCTTTTTGACTTTTGTGCACCCGTCTGCGGTGAAACCGCAGAGCCTTTTTCAAAGGCTAAGGAGATTTATCTCCTTACGGGTGCACAAACACGGCGAAGCCGACATTTCCAATTAGCACGCCAAACTTTTTTCAAACTTCAGTGTTTTTCGCATAATAAACTCGGCTTGTTTGCCATCGTTCCACTGCTGAACTGGCCGCAAATACCCGACCACCCGCGAATAAACTTCCGTTTTCGCGCCACAATGGGGGCATATCTTTTGTTCGCCGGAGAGATAGCCATGTTCCGGGCAGATTGAAAAAGTTGGTGTTAGAGAAAAGTAAGGTATTTTATAGTTATTCGCAATTTTTCTTATCAAATTTTTCACAATACTCGTATCATAAACGCGTTCTCCGAGGAAGCAATGGACCACCGTTCCGCCTGTGAATTTGGTTTGCAAGTCATCTTGATGATCCAAAAGCAAAAAGAGATCGTCCGTATAATTGACGGGAATGTGAACGGAATTGGTATAAAACGGCGCATCGCTCGCGCTGGCGTCGATAATTTTGATTCCGAACTTATCCTTATCTTTCAGGGCCAAGCGGTAGGCGGTACTTTCGGCCGGAGTGGCTTCCAGATTGAAATGATTACCCGTTGCCTTTTGGAGTTCCAGGATTTTTTCACGCATAAAATCGAGTACTTTCAGAGCAAACGCCTTACCATTTTCCGCTGCAATCGTTTCGCCGAAGAGATTCAAACAGGCCTCATTCATGCCGACGATACCGATGGTCGAGAAGTGATTTTTCCAGTAACAACCGAAACGTTTTTTAATATCTTTCAAATAGAAAGTCGTGTAGGGATACAAATTGGCATCGGTCAATTTTTCTAAGAACGCGCGTTTGATTTCCAGACTTTCCGCCGCCAGATCCATCATGGTTGTTAGTCGCTCAAAAAATTCATTTTCATTTTGCGAAAGGTAGGCAATGCGCGGCAAATTGATGGTCACTACGCCGACGCTTCCGGTCAAAGGATTTGCTCCAAATAACCCGCCACCGCGCCTTTCCAATTGGGTATTATCGATGCGCAGCCGACAACACATGGAACGGGCATCCTCCGGCTTCATGTCCGAATTGATGAAATTCGAAAAGTAGGGAATACCATATTTTCCGGTCATTTCCCAAAGTCCTTTGAGATTTTCGTTATCCCAATCGAAATCTTTCGTGAGATTGATGGTCGGAATAGGAAAGGTCATCACGCGGCCATGGGCATCGCCCGCGGACATAACGCGGAAAAATACGCGGTTAAAAAGATCCATCTCCCGCTGAAATTCCCGATAGGTCTTTTCCTGACGATCTCCGTTAACGATCACGGGCTCATCCGCCAAGTGCTTCGGACAAAATAAATCCAATGTAATATTCGTAAATGGCGTCTGAAATCCAGCGCGAGTCGGTACATTGATGTTGAAAATAAATTCCTGTAACGCCTGCTCCACCATCGACTCGTTCAATTGATCGTAGTAAATAAATGGTGCCAATAACGTATCGAAATTCGAGAACGCTTGGGCTCCGGCAGCTTCTCCCTGCAACGTGTAAAAAAAGTTGACAATCTGCCCCAGTGCCGTCCGAAAATGCTTCGGCGGTTTCGCCTCCAATTTTCCCTGTACTCCGCAAAAACCCTCCCGCAATAAATCGGCTAAATCCCAGCCAACACAGTATACGGAAAGTTGCGTCAAATCGTGCAAATGAAAATCTCCCGACTCGTGGGCCTCCCGAATTCGCTCCGGATAGATCTTATTCAGCCAATAATTCTGACTGATCGCCCCCGATAAATAGTGGTTCAAGCCCTGTAACGAATAACTCATGTTGCTGCTCTCCCGAACCTCCCAGTCGAGCTTCGATAAATACTGGTCAACCCGATCAATCTCAGCCTGCCGCACTAACTCGGAAACGTGATCCCGACGGTCGCGCGTCACAATGATGGCCTTCGCACTAGCATGATACGGCGAACGCAATAATACGGCCTCAATCCTATTCTCCACAACGGAAAAAGATTCGCCGTCCTTTACCTTGCCTAGTACTTCGTTCGTGAGCCCCCACGCAACGTCTGATCCAAATTCGCCCGTCGCCTTGCCGACCTCGCAAATCATATTATATACCCGTTGCATGAACTCCTTCTCCCGGAGAACTCGCATGTCCATTTTTATATTTTTATTAAAAGTAGAATTTATCATAATTTTTAAATTTATACTATATTTAGTCGTTCAAAATTAAACTATGTGGAATATATAGTATTTTCGATCGAAATGCGAGAACTTTTTTCAAAAACTTATTCACATCAATTTTGCCGAGAAAATAACTCGTTTTTCGATACTTT
>JAISXO010000020.1 GCA_031270475.1 Puniceicoccales bacterium
GCTTCATCTTCAACCTCACGATTCAGAGATTCAATGAATTCATCCTCGCTGTTTTCCTGGGATTGACTTTCTATTTCTTCTCTGGGCTGGCCTTCTACTGCGCCGTGTTCCCGGAGAAATTCAATGATTTGATCATATCGATTTATGAGTACTTCATCATCACCAGGAAGTTTTTCTTTCTGTTTTTGAGCTAAATCTAATGCTGTTTCTCCGTTATGATTTCGGATATTAACATCGACGCCATAATTAACAAGTTCTTCGATTAATCTTAAACTTAGACATTTTTCTTCTGTTGGCCTTCCTCCAAAGTCTATGGCATGATACAACGCCGTGTTTCCTGCATTATCCTGGGCATTGACATCTGCACCACGATTCACAAGCAATTGCATGATTTTTAAATAACAATTGATATTACGACATAATTTGTTGTTCATTTTCATCAAAGAAAAGCGTTGTTCGGGAGATAGGCGACGCTGCGGTACAATTGGTCGCAATGATGAATATAAATGATTTTTCGATGTACCAATGCCATAGCGGGCTACACCAACTAACCACATCAACGGCGTATGGCCTACATTATTCTTAGCATTGGGATCCGCACCATTATCCAAAAGGAGCTCTATTTTTTTTGTGGAACCACACTGCATCGCTAGGTGTAGCGAAGAATATCCTTCATCATCTTTCAAATCGAGATTAGGTTCATAAGTTAGTAGTAATCGCAGTATGTCTACAGTCCCATACCGTGCCGCCTCGTGCAAGATTAGTTGATCTTTAGGAAAAACTGCGTTGATATTGGCACCTTCTTTGAGCAAAGCTTTAACGAGCGATTTGTTGTCTTTGAATATAGCCAAACTCAACTTATATTCCTTCGTTTCGGTTACATCACCTAAAGTTTGTTCTGCTTTCAGGAAACAATTCCCCAGGAAAAGACTACCAACTACAACATTTCTTAATATTTTTCTTCCATCCATATCCGTAGACGTTTTTTATTTTTTTGACAACGTCAACTATTTTTTTAATTTTTTGATTGTGTTTCTTCCAGTTTTTGTCGCCATTGCCGTAGCTCTCGAAGCCAAGTAGGCGGTAAATTCCGTTGTAAAGTAGTAGTAGAAACTTTTACTTCCCACATCATTATTTTACTTTGCATCGTTTCATTTTCTTTGTTGCAAGGCATATCTTTAGATAATAACAATTCTATTACATCTCCATATTCAGCTATTATTTTCAAATCTGATTCTAATTTTTGTGATTTTTCCAATGCGATACAACGTCTTTCAATGGCCCAGTCTAATATGGTTTTATCATATTTATCTTTTGCGTTTAGTTTTGACTCCAATCCATTGTTCATTAATAATTCCAGCACTGCTTTGGGGACATATGGGCTCGGAGGGGGTATTGCTTCCTCCGTTTGATCCAGGCCCATTCTTTTTAAAAACTCTTTGCTTTGTTGTTCACGAAAAGCTTGAATTATATCAACTGCTGCATGATTCTGTACTCCTACACTTCTTATTTTATCTAGTGCTTTCATTTCATCTGGAGTCAGTAAGGCTAAATGTAATAATGTTACTCCTTCTCCAAACTTTTTCATTCCACTACTCACCTTGAATACATCTGCTCCGTGTTTAATAAAGATTTCTAGTGCTTCCGGATATCGAGATAATATCGCTTCTTCAAGTAGTGTTAAAGATTCATTTTGCCCTTGGGAATGAAAGTGAGCTTGTATATTTGGGTTTGCCTCTCTATCTCTGACAAATCTTATACATTCTTCCATTGATAGGTTTCGTCGGCCAAGCCTTTCTTCCAAATTGTCGGTTGCGCTGAGGACATATTCATGCACTTTTGGTCTTACTGTATATGCTCGCTGCGTTGCCTGAACCTGTGTTATAGTACCAACAGAAACTCCAAACAAAAAACTTCCGAGTACGAAATTGTTGATTAATTTTTTATTGAGATTATTCATTTTCATAACTCTCCTCTCTACATCCCATGATCTAGGATTATTTTCGATGGTGCAAGGGGTTTTGAATGGGAAGTGATTTTTAAAGATATTTTAGCGGAACGCCTTGCCATTTTTGTAAAATTACGGAAAAAAACGCATCCTTAAAGATGCGCTCTATTGTTTTTAAATTTCAACTAATATTTTTAATTTTTACAGCGATTTAGTTTTCGCTGTCCTCGGCCTCATCTTTGCCTTCGTTTCCTTTAGCTTTTTTTCGGCCCTATTTTGAGCTTCATCTTCATCTTCGCGATTCGGCGGCATTCAGCCGGCAACTGTATGTATGGACGCAAGCTCTCACTCGCCTTATTTTCCAGCAAAAAATTGACAAAGCAAGCCGGAATTGGAAAACCAAAAATAATCCTCTCAAAACTTTCATATGAATTTTTAATCAAAATCTATTTTTTTCACTTGACTTCTTGACTCTTCGATTTTTCCCTTAAGTCAAAGTGATATCATGAATAGGAAAGTCAGTTTATTATTGTGTATGTGTTGTGCAGGAAATATGTGTCAGGCAGACCCCGTTGCACAAATTAGGGAATGCCAGAAAAAAATTAACGCAGGAACAGATCGATTTGAGGAAGCAGAAGCCAATAGAAAAATGTTAGAAGTAGCTTCCTCCAATGCCGCTAAAATGAAAGTTAAACCGCAGTTGACTGCTCTGTTTCCCCGCAACGCAAACAATAGCATTAATAATATTTCCGAGCAGGATCGGAAAAAAGCAACTTTACACATCCTGCTTCTAGAAGCTTTCCCATGGGATAGTCTAATTGTCACACGAGCCGTTGAAGAATTGTTGGATCTACCCAGCGTAAGTAAGCAAAATTTAAAAAATATGCTCCAAACATTACGGCCTGCCAATAATTCTCCAATTAATAAATGGATTCAAAGGATTTAGTGATTTGTGATTTTCCCGAAAAAGTCTTTAAGAAAGTTTTTGATGTGTGTCTTATTCATTCTGGGGAAGTTTTGCATTGTCTTTGGAACAGATGGGTTAGCGATATATGTTTTTAGTGTTGGTGTTGGTAATTTCGTCATAATCAGGTATAAGGCGGACGTTTTAGTTGTGGATTGCGGAGGAGTGGGATGTTTTACATCTGCGGCTAGTAAAGACAGTATTCGTAATGTTGTGGATAATTGTGATCGTGTTACATGCATTATAAGTCATGATCATCAGGATCATTATTCTGTTTTGGGAATTCTGGATCAATGTTTACCAAATATACCAAAAGAAAATAAAAAATTTTACCATGGATGGTTTGATAATCAAAATCGACAAGTAGAACGCTCAGGAGTCATACTGCAAAAGAGATCTAGAGATTTACTCACATGTTTAGGGAATGATATTTCTATTTATTGGATCATTCCTAAAACAAACGTTGTAAATGCCCATCCCCATGTAAATAATTTGGTTCTTGGGATTCGATATGGAGATATAAGTTTTGTTTTTCCGGGAGACGCAAATCAAGATTGGTTTAGTGAAAATCATCAAAAATTAAAAAATTTAATACAAGAATTACAGGGAGTAAATTTTCTCCTTATATCGCATCATGGGAGTATGAATGACACGGGATTTTTCATGCAACATGCCATTGAACGCTCAAATGTAAATGGTGCAGCCAATGCCAATAAAGAGATGCTATGCGTCATTTCTAGTCATCCCGGAAGGGGAAAATATTATATACCACGACAAGGAATTCAGTCTTTATTTTCTCCCTGTCGAAATAATGAGATTAAATTACATGATTTATCACTTGCCAAAATTTCACCGGATACTGGAAAATTCAAAGAAGTTGTTATCGAAAATGGATTAACATCCCCAATTTTTTCCACAGCAGATACTATCCTAGGCTACAAGATCGTTTCCGATGGGAAGGATTTATGGATGTATGAGGAATTCGGTATCCCCACTCAAACGAGAAATGCTTACAATTTAAAAGTTTTTGATTCTGCCGGGCTTGCGACCCCACGACGATAGTTTTTATTCTATGAACATTCTTTTATTACATCCACATTGCTAAAACGGAATTTTCGTCGCCGATTTGTTGGTAAGTTTGGTGGTCCTTGCCGGCAATGAGAACAATGCCGTCCCTTCGAGCTTCCTTCAGCGCAAGGGCCATCGCCTCTCGCCGGTCCGGCTCAAAAATGACACAACTCTCGGCGAACATCCCTGGCTTCATGTCCTCAAAAATTGCTTCCATACTTTCATGGCGTGATTATCGGCAGTCACAAACACCCGACCCGAAAATTGACACGCAACACGCATCATCCTGAGGCGCTTCGTCCGATCGCGATCGCCACCACGGCGGAAAAAACCGTTAGCATCTGCCGCTGCTTTATCGCCCACCTCTCCCATTGTCGCACCAAGTAGCTGGCCACCAAATTTCGCTGCAACCATTTTTGCACCCGTGGTCACTTCCGGAAATCACCTGGTGATCCGGTTACCTCATGATTCGTCCTGCACTGTTTTTCGATTACCACCTCGCGCCATGTGCACGTAGCAATTGAGCAATTTGAGCATTGCTTCCTGCAGCCCGTAGTGCCGTTATGGGTTCTTGGCGGTTGAAATCTGCGGCCGTGCCTCCGCCGTATCCGATCGATTCATAGTCATCCCAACTGAGGGTGGGGGTAACATCATGGGTTGCGTTGACATTAATTCCATCTTGCTCCAAGAGCAGGCGAACAATATCTAAATCTCCTGTTTCTACCGCTTCGATTAAAGGGACGTATGTTGCACCACCCTCCGTATTGACATTTGCTCCCCGTTCCAGCAATAAACGCACCATGTCAATGTTTTTCTCCCCAATGGCATCGGCAAGCGGACAGGAATAACGGGTAAAGATCCGGTCGCATTCGCTAAATTTCTTCACATTATTATTCTGTTCCGTCCGTCCCCGACGGGCATTTATATCCGCTCCGCTGTCGAGTAACAGGCGGACCAGGGCAATGCTTTTTCTTGCAATGGCTTTGGTGAGTGGACTTGTATAACAATAATACCACCGCTCGTTAGGATCATTACTCGTGTTTTTCAAATGGACATTTACATTTGCTCCACGGTCGAGTAATAGGCGCGCCATGTCAATATTTTTTGCTAAAATGGCTTCGGTAAGTGGAGTATCTTCATAATTCCTATATTTACCCGTATCTGTTACGAGAGCATTTACATTTGCCCCGTGATCGAGGAGATATTGCACCTTAGCGATATCATTCGCTTTGATTGCCTCAAAAAGCGCTTCATCACTGACTACCACATCGGCAAATTGCCCATCGGCTTCGTTAAAATACACCGATCCATAACTTACCACGGGCACCAAAAATGTGCCCAACAACAATGAACTAATTTTAAACTTTTTCATGATATTTATTAAATTAAAGGTATTAAATTCTTTCAGGAAAATTGTCAAGCAATTTCTCATCCCTGCAATTTTCTTAATGTTATCTTAACGGCTCCTCCCGTGGTCAACTCCTGCGGTGTTCCCGCTTCCGCCGCCTTTGCCCGTTCACCTAAATTTGTTACGGTTGGCATGGGTGGTATTTTGGGTAGATCTTTCTCAAGAGTGCCTTTTGCTCTTTCGGCTGCTCTTTTGGCTTCTGCTGCTTCTATTGCTGCCTCTGCAGCTGTTAACTCTTCCGGAAGCGGCTGGAACGGGAGATCGCCCACCATTTTGCTAAAAGCTCCGACTACCTCTCTACCACCAAATGCCGCAGCTAGATTTCTAATATTCTCCGATACGCCAAAATCAAGGTGTAGGGCGAAATGATTCGGATTTCCATCACCTGCGGATTCCATTTCCGTTCCGAGTAACTTCCCGCCAAACTGCGGCAAAATCATCCCTCCTCCAAAGGCACTCATGTCGTGGTCTACCGCCTGGTGATAACCTTCCCGCCACTGCTGAAGAAATTGCTCCGGACTCCATCTTCGCTTGAATAAGACTGTGCATAATTTCCCGGGCATCGGTTTCAAATTCTTTGGTTATGCCATCCTTTGCGCTTTTTATGGCATCGTCTAAGCCCTTTTTGGCAGCTTTTATGCCATCCGCATCATCGGGGTAATTACTTTTGACTGCTTCAAGTCCTTCCTGGGCTGTTTTTACAGCATTCAAAAGGCCCAACCTGCCTTGAAAATTATTTCGCTCCTTTTGGGACAAATTCTCAGGGTGGGCTAAAGCGTCTCCCATCCTCGTAATCAGATCGTTTAATGCATTCTGGTCTTCTAAAGCTCTGCTCCAATCATTGTTTATTTCAACAAGTGCACTTAAGGTATCAAAAAACTTAGCCTCCCGGAAAATAGCCGGGCACTTTGTATCACCCGTCACACCCATCGCATCAATTACCGATATGAGGTCAGCTATCGCATTTTCTTTTCCTCCAGTATGAAAATCAAGCGGCCTACTTAAATCGAACGGATAACTATGCTTCAATACCGCATCCCGCATGTATGCTTGCTCTTCGGGACTAAATATAGCCGAGTTTTGTCTACCGAGTTCCAAGTAGGCCGCGCTGGCCAACGGGTGATCTTTGGCCGCTCCAAAATCCCCCTTCGCTGCGTCGAGGGTATAGCCCAAATCGTGGTCAATCATAATCTGCATCGCCATTAACTTGTCCTTCGGCGATACCAAACCGTTTAATTGCTGATCATCCAAAGCGTTGAGTGTGTGTTTTACGTTGCTCTGTACCACATGGCGCACTCCGTGATCACTTCCTGAAATCACCCGGTGATCTACCGTCTGTTGATGGTGAATTTTGATCAAATTATCCCGGACGAGTTGCATCGCCTTATTTACATCGACATGGGCCGCTTCCGCATACTCAAGCGCCTTGTTGATAACGAGATCTTTAACGTCTTTGCTTTCAACTGGAGAATATAATCCATCGCAACTGGGATCGTTGAAAATGGCATTGGCAAAGGCTTCTAATTTCGTTTTCGCATCGTTGAAATCAGCAGCCTGCATGCTTAAGGGTTCGCCGATATTCCCTAAATTGTACGCACCTTCTATTACACCTTTCGGCACTGCCTGCTGCAAAGTGCCGGAAATTTCGGTGGCCGATTTTTGCGCCTGCGATGGATCCCCAACGCTGTACGCTTGATCGTAAATGACTTGGATCCGGGCCCTCTCAACTGCCTTGTCGCCCGTATCTGCTGGTAGTATTCTATCGTTAATAGTTATTGGAGTTTCCGCCAACCTATTGAGATAGCCGGAACATCTATCTGTGTGGTCTTTAATTGTTCCAGTGAAAAATGCTCCCGCGTGCTTTATGCTGCTATCCACATCACTCCCATATGCCACTACCCTAGCAGCGATCGTTTTCGCATTCTGCTGGCGCGCCACATTGGGGGCGGCTTCAGTATCCGCTTTAATACCTGGTTTAACACTTTGGCTTCTTCTAGCCGTCTTAACCTCTGCCGTTCTCGCCGCCAACGCCTGTGGCGTAATATTCGAATCGTTTTCCGCTTGCTTCGGAACCCTTGTACGCGGCACATGAGGGCCAGTAATTTTTGGCCCGGTCGCCTCCGCTGCCTTTGGGTTAAGTTGTATCTGCGGAAAATCACTTCCTCCTACTCCTACTTTTAAATCTCCCATATCATTTCCTTTCCTTAATTGTTCTAATTGTTTTCACTCCCTTCTAAAGTAATAAAAAATAATATCGTGGCAAGTAAAAAAATATAGCCGCAATTTGGTACTGATAACTGAAAGTATATCATAGGTTATGCCTATATGAAGAGAAGATCGATGAAGGGAAACCCTTGATGAAATTATTGGATAAGTTGGATAAGAATAACTGAAAGGTGGTGTGAAAAATCCAGCCTATTGCTGTTAATGCCAGGCTTATCATCTTTTCATAATATTTTCCCTTGACAAGCATTATTTTTTATGCAAAGGGATGGGCAGTATGTGTATGAATAGTTATAAAAGTTTTCTTTTAAAAATTTGTTTTGTATTTTATGGAGGATGTGTTTTGCAAGCTGCGCAACGTCAACCGTTACGCGAAGTTTTTGCAAATCCAGTTGTAGATGCGGCGTTTCGGCATATCATGAGCAATGAGGAAATTGCCATGTCTTTGATCAATAGCGTTGTTCCGGACTTCAAGGACAATCCGGTAACGGAAATCAAAAAAGCCTCCGATAAGATTGCTGTATCTTCTAAAAGGGATGCTTTCATGGATTTTCATGCGACAACCGATAAAAAAGACAAGGTGATCATTGAAATGCAGGCGAAGCGGCATGC
>JAISXO010000037.1 GCA_031270475.1 Puniceicoccales bacterium
TCCTTCACCTTCGATCTTAAAAACCAAACATAAATCGTTACCATTTCGCTTATAGACAGTCTACTTTTTTTCCTGGTCTTCTTAATGGCACCATCTTTTTCTCCTTGCAAAGGTCATCCACTTCAACAAACGATCTAATCAAGCTTAGAGGAATAATTTCCATTTAATCCTCTTAAGCCCTTTTCCCTTTTATTCAAGCTATTTCATTTCGCCATTCGCGTTATCAATATATCCGCCGTACCATAAAATACGAAGTAGCGTTGGGGATTTTGGATTGATTTATTTTGGCAGATTGTATAGCTCGAAACGTGATCACAAGTTGTCACTTTTTGGGAAGTAGCAGCCAGGGGAATTGTTTGCTCGTCAAATCGACGACAGGGAATTTTCTAATCGATGTCGGCCTGACCGGTCGGCAAATTGTTACCTACTTGCCAACATTTGGTATCACCATCCAAGATATCGGAGCGATTTTTGTAACCCATGAACACCTGGATCACTCCCAAGGCTTCCGCGGATTGGCAAAATATACCCATTTTCAGTGCTTCGCCAATCGAGCAACGGCTATGGCCATCGACGGAAAATTCGAAAAATTACTCCCCTGGAAATACTTCATAACCGGCGAAATTATCCATTACCAGGGATTCGAAATCGAAACTTTTTCAATCCCCCATGACGCTATCGAACCCGTCGGATATATTTTTCGTAGCTGCGACGGAGGAAAAAGTCTCTGCTGGATGACGGACCTTGGCTATATTCCTCAAAATATTCGCGACCGTGTGAAAAAATCGGATATCCTTGTCCTTGAAGCTAATTACGATAACGCTATGTTGGAAAATGATGAAAAACGCCCTCCCGCAATTAAAAATCGAATCCGTGGCCGCTATGGCCACCTGTCTAATGAATCGGCTTTCGACCTGGTCGCACATGCCTCGAATGCAGACTGGCAAAAGATTTTTTTGGCCCATTTGAGCCGCGATTGTAACGACTCACACCGCCTTGAAATGCTCTTCGGTGAGGATATTTTTCAAAAATTTGATATCACTGTGGTCGATCCTCACGACGCGGCAGGCGTTAGCTATTCCTGTCTTTGAGGCTCCAGGCTACTAGAGGGCTCTGCGCCCCCCCCCGCAAGGATGGAACTCCTTGGTCTCTTTATAGGAGTCCCGCGGCGTAGCCGCGGGACTCCTATAATTTTCAGCCCGGCCCTTCGGGCCGGGCTGGCTGAAGGCCTTTCAGGCCCCGCGGCTTCGCCGCGGGGCCTGTCTATCCATGAATTCCCCTTTGCCAAAAATGCGCAGCTCATAGGTAAAAAAGCTTGACATATTTTAGATAATAAAATAATCGATAGGAAATCAAAAATGGAAAATAGGGCAATGAAAAATACGAAAACAAAAAAAATACTAAAAGGTATTCTGCTGGGCGGTATTCTATGGAGCGTGGCCAGTGCGATTTACGGAACCAATGCTTCCATTTAAGGGAATAAGTAGTTTTATTTTTGTAATTTTTTATTCAACTCGGCGCGAATTTTAGCTTCCAGTTGATCGAGTTCGTTTTGTTCTAAATTTCCCTGATTGATCGTCGCCTTTAGGGCTTCCTTGGCCAGAATTTTGGCGTATTCTGCCGTTGCTGTGGATAGTAAGCCGTGGATGTCGATTGCTTCCTCGACCACCAATATGGCCCGATCGTTTTCCAATTTTAAAATTCCCGACGATGTTGCGATTGTTTCCGTTTGGCCATTGGGGAGTTTTAAATGAGTGCTACCCACCTCCAAAAGCGCGACAATTGGGCGATGTTCCGGCAATATTTCTATTTCGCCCATCGTGGAATTGACGACCAAAGACGCTACTTCTCGGGAACATATTACCCGATTTGGCGTTATAATTTCTACAAAAAGAGCCATATTATTTTTCTCCACCGATAACTTCGTCGATTCCACCTTTCATGAAAAAATCATTTTCGGAAATGTGGTCCAATTCTCCATTGAGAATCATCGCAAATCCGCGGACAGTCTCTTTGGCTGAAACATATTTACCTTCCATTCCCGTGAATGCTTCTGCCGTGTGGAAGGGTTGCGATAGAAATTTCTGAATTTTTCGCGCCCGCGTTACCGTCAATTTGTCCTCATCCGACAGTTCGTCCATGCCGAGAATCGCAATGATATCCTGCAATTCTTTATATTTTTGTAAAACCGCCTGAATCCCTCTCGCCACATTGAAATGCTCCTGGCCCACAATTTTGGGATCGAGCGCCTTCGAAGTCGATGCCAAGGGGTCGACTGCCGGAAATAACGCCAATGCCGCAATTTTTCGATCCAAAACGAGAGTCGAATCCAAATGGGCAAACGTATTGGCCGGTGCCGGATCCGTTAGGTCGTCCGCGGGGACATATACCGCTTGAAAAGATGTAATGGAGCCATTCTTCGTCGACGTAATGCGCTCCTGCAATTGGCCCATTTCCTGGCTGAGCGTCGGTTGATAGCCCACCGCCGATGGCGATCGCCCTAGTAAGGCCGAGACCTCCGAGCCCGCCTGTGAAAATCGAAAAATGTTGTCAATAAATAAAAGTACGTCCTGATGACGTTCGTCGCGAAAATATTCCGCAATGGTCAAACCCGTCAATCCGACGCGCATTCTTGCTCCCGGCGGCTCATTCATTTGACCAAAAACGAGCGTTACTTTTGATTTCTCAGGTTCCTCTTCGTTGATGACGCCCGATCCCGCCATTTCGTGGAATAAATCGTTACCTTCCCGGGAACGCTCGCCCACACCGGCAAATACCGAAAATCCACCGTGACCAATCGCAATATTATTGATGAGCTCCGTAATGACCACCGTTTTGCCCACACCCGCGCCACCAAAGGCGCCAATTTTTCCTCCCCTTACAAATGGGCAAATCAAATCGATAACCTTAATTCCTGTCTCCAAAATTTCGGAATTGATATTCTGATCCAGTAGGGTAGGGGCTGGTCGGTGAATGGGGAACTTCTCTTTGCACGGTACTGCACCGCGGCCGTCGATCGGATCACCCGTTACATTTAAAATCCGTCCCAATACGCCTTCTCCTACCGGGACGGTAATCGTTGTTCCCGTGTCTCGGACTGCCATACCGCGCCGAAGACCGTCTGTCGCCGCCATGGCAACGGTACGTACGATGCCATCGCCGACGTGTTGCTGCACTTCTAAAACGAGTTGTCCCTGTTCTTCGAGCGATATTTCGAGAGCATTATAAATATTAGGGATTCGATCGCGTTCGAATTGCACGTCCACCACGGCTCCCATAATCTGTATGATTTTACCTGAATTTTCCATAAGCCTCTAAGTTTTTTCCGTTGCCGATGCGGCAAGTTCAATAATTTCGTTCGTAATTGCACACTGGCGCGCCTTGTTGTATTCCAATTTCAACTCCTGGGACAGCGATTCCGCATTATCCATTGCGTTTTTCATGGCTACCATCCGCGCACTGTGTTCCGATGCTTTCGCTTCCAATAGCACCTGGTGTAAATTGTATTTGAGAAAAATTTTCGCAATATGATCGATGATTTGTGGAACATCCGGTTCGAAGAGTAACCCTCTGATGTCCCGTTCGAAGTGTTCCGGTTTGAGGTCCGCCGATTTGAGCATCTGATTGAAAACGTCGTGGAATCCCTCCATGGGAAGCATCCGTTGGAGGGAGGGGGTATAGGTCAAGGTGTTTATAAATTTCTGGTACGAAATCTCGACGCTATCTATTTCGCCTTCCAAATATAACTTGGAAATGAGATCGCAAATTCCAAGAACTTCGTGGTATTGGACCCGATCGTTGACCGAAAAACTGGCCAGTAATGGGCGTTTTGTACGACTTAAAAACTGCATCGCCTTGCGTCCGACCGATATAAAAAACGCATCTTCCTTTGGAATGGATTTGAAGAGCGCGTTATTCAGGACGCCGCATAACCCCTTATCCGTTCCAACGACAACCACGCAACGCTTCTTCACTTCACGGGGAATGAAAAAGGGATGCTGATTTTTTTGAATTTTTTTCTCCGAAAGACAACAAATAATTTCCGACAAATGGAGCAAATAGGGGCGACTACTTACCGCAAAATCCTGGGCTCGTCTCATCTTCGAGGCTGCAACGAGCTGCATCGCCTGCGTAATTTTTGATACATTGTCGACCGCCCGTATTCGATTTTTAACTTCCTTTAGTCCCTTCATAGGCCCCCGCTTCGTCCTATAATGTAAAACTTATAGCGCAAGAGTCAACTCCGATTCTTTTAATTTTTCGATGGCCTGTTTGGGGCCCGTTAAAATTAAAATGTCGTCCTTTTCTAGGGCCATTAGGGGATCGGGAGTAGTAATTTTTTCGCCGTATCGCTGGATGCCAACGATATTTACCCCGAAACGACTGCGAATTCCCGTTTCTGCAATCGTCTTCCCGAGGAAGGTACTCGTCGGCGTAATGCAGTAATTGTCGATGGCAAATTCCATGCGATTGGCTCGAACGGCTTCACTGGCCTCCTCACTTAAAAGTTCCATTGCCGCTTCGATTTGCTCCGTTTCCCCCATGAGCAATAGGTGGTCATCGGGGAATAGAATGGCGTCGGGCGAAGGCGAGTAGCAGGTGTAGCCACTCCGCGAAACAGCCGCAATGGTCGTCCCCGTATTTTCTCGAATTTTTAATCCCGAAATCTTCTTCCCAACATAGGCGCTATTTTTCGGCAAACGGTAATTTTTAATCTGTACGGACCAGGGATACTGCTCCTTCGCTTTTTGTAAAATTGCGTTGCGATACTCGTCCTCCTTCTCGTGAACTTCGGCGATGAATGTTTCTCGAAACATCCGCTCAAAACGATTATTCGACTGCAACAAATCACGCCAGAAAAATATCCCCTGCAGCATCGATAAAAGAACAAAAACGGTCAGCGGATAGCCCGTGGGAATATAATTTGAAGAAACGGATACGAAGATAATCCCGAAAAATAACAGAACAATCCCTAAAACAACGTGGTGCATTACCTGAATACTGCGATTGTCTTGCTTGCCAGAATAGTCGATGGAGGTGAGAATTTTGTCCCAAATAAGGCTGATAATGGCGTCTATGTTCCGTACCACTCCCGTAAAGATAGGCATGATAATAAAAGCGGCAACACCCCATACGACGATGAGCGATAAGGTTTCACGGCCCGTCGTAAACGAAAGCGTGTCCCCGCCAACCAAACTTGATAGATAGGACGATAACCCCATTAACCCCACGATCAGCAAAAAATACCAAATGAGGCGCAGTAGAAATCCCTTCGTCTCCCGTAAGAGCGTCATTTTCCCTATCTCCATCTTGGCGACCTGGAGAAAGTTTAAATAGAATTGCCCCATGTTGAGGACCGCTCGAGGCGCAATTTTCGTCAATGCTTTATAAAGCGGCTCAATGTATTTCCGCAGCAATGATCCCAAAACAATCTTGAAAACTGAAACGCCAACCGCCAGCGTCATTAGCGAAGGATCCGTTACTCCCAACGAATTCCCCAGCGCAGCAATGACAAAACTGAATTCCCCAATCTGTGCCTTGTAAATCGCAGCGTAAAAAGAGGTCTTCGATTCCTCTCCCGAAAGAAATAGTCCAAACCAGCAAACGAAAATTTGTGCCACCGTCACCACTAAACTAATAATTACAATCGCTAGCCAGTGTTCCGAAATCTTTACCGGATCAATCAACATCCCAATCGTAACAAAAAATACCGCACAAAAAACATTGCGCAATGGCTCCGTTACCTCATCGATTTTATGGGCAATAATTGACTGCGATAGAACCGATCCCGCTAAAAATGCCCCCAGCTCCGCCGAAAAATGCATTTTGTCTGCGATTTCTCCCAAAAATAATGCGAATCCAACGGCAACGAGAACCAATAGTTCCGTAGACCCCATTTTTTGTAACCAAAAGGCAATTTTCGTCCCGGAAAGTCGCCCGAGTACGAAAACCATCACCACAAAAACTCCTACAAAAAAAGTAACCTGCCAAACCTCCTTCCACTCGAAAAATCCACTCGCCGAAATACCGGAAAGAACAATGAGGAGTAGTATCGCTACAAAATCTTCCATCACTAGAACGCCGATCGTCAGTTGCGCAAAATGTGTGTTGAGAACATTCTGTTCCTTTAGCACGGGAATCGTCATCATCGTCGAACTAATCGCCATCAATGCCCCTAAAAATAAACCGTTCAGCCCAGACCAACCTAGAAATTTCTCCGATAAAATCCCAACGAACATCATGATTGCCGTTTGAAAAATAACTACCAATAACGATGGCCCTAGGGTCCGCCGTAATTTGTCGAGATCAAATTCGAGCCCAATGTAAAACATCAAAAAAATTACCCCCAAATCACCAAATTGATGCAAAATCTCGTAGTTTTGTATGTATTGCGAGAAAAATAAATGGGGACCTATAATCAGGCCACTCAAAATATACCCCAATAACAACGGCAATCGCAGGAAATGAAAAATAAACCCCGCCACGCCAGCCGTACCAATCAAAATTGCAAAATCGCGAATGAGACCACCTTCCATGAATATATATATTAACGCCTTTAGCTAAATCGTACATAAAAGAAATTGCAAGATCTAATTTTTATTCCGAA
>JAISXO010000030.1 GCA_031270475.1 Puniceicoccales bacterium
ACAAAGGAAGATCACTCGTACCATAGGTATTCTGAACTCCAACTACTCCGGTTGTACAAAACAACCCCAATGTTATTACTTTTTTTATATTCATATTTTTTCCTTTCTATTTAATAATAAAATTTAAACAAAATCTCAAAAGCTATTTTAGGGAAGATCCTTTTACCAAAGATGCAAAAAAGCCACTGCCATCGTAACGGCTACCATGATTTTAAAAAAATCACCATCTTTTTCACTTAGCAAATACAACCAATCCGATAATATACCCCCGGCCCCAATAACCATCGCTCTTTGTATCGGCGTTAAATTCACTACTTTGGGTTTGCCCGGTACAGCATCACAAGTATTCTGAATTCCAACTACTCCGGCTGTACAAAACAACCCCAATGTTATTATTTTTTTTATATTCATATTCTTTCCTTTTCACTGACCAAATCTTATGAAAAATAATCGATACCCAAAACAGCTAACGCTAACGCAGCTCCCAATAAGAACCCATCCTTCCCTTTTTTAGAATAGGTCACATATAGTATGCCCGCACAACACGCCATCGTCCTTACTACTTTTGCTGCTTGCCACCAACCAGATTCAGCCGATTCAGTTTGCCGAGCAGCACGCCGGCCGCCTCTTTTTTGTGGTACCCATGCCTGGTCGTCCCATTTCGTAGCCATGCAAGTATTCTGAATTCCAACTACTCCGGTTGTACAAAACAACCCCAATGCTATTATTTTTTTTATATTCATATTTTTCCCTTTCTATATATTTTTTACTATCTTTCAGAAAAATTACTACAAATCATCGTACCTCTCTATTGGAACTCTTTCCACAGCAGCCTTAGTTGTTCGGAATTTTTTTCAGCAATGCTTTTTATACCGATTTCCTTTCCATTACCGTTTATCCGTCCACGAAAATCGCACCTCTTCCATCGAAGTTCACTCACTCCCTCATGATCCCAGGGATTCACAAAGTAGTCAACTCTTACCAAGTCTCCTACATAGAGATCTTTCCACTCTCCATTCACTAAAACCCAACCTGGAATGCCAATCTTTATATACCCTATTTTTGACTTTTCTCCGATCCAATCATGGAGCTCTGCTACCTGACTATTGATGGACCACCACACAGCATTCGGATATATATTCTTAGTGTCCTCTGCACGAATTACTTTTGGATTCTCCGATAGCAGGGAGTTTACATATTTAATTTGTTTATCGGTTGAGGCAATCTCCTTCGGTATCGGTAGCGGTGTTGTCCGTACCGGTGTCGGCGACGGTGTCGGCGGTGTCGGTTCCGGTGTCGGCGGTGGCGGTTCCGGTTCCGGTGTCGGTGGTTCCGGTTCCGGTGTCGGCGGTGGCGGTTCCGGTGTCGGTGTCGGTGGTTCCGGTTCCGGTGTCGGCGGTGGCGGTTCCGGTGTCGGTGTCGGTGTCGGTGGTTCCGGTTCCGGTGTCGGCGGCGGCGGTGTTTTCCGTTCCGGCGGTTGCGGCGGCGGCGGTGGCGGTGGCGGCGGCGGCGGCGGCGGTGGCGGTGTCACAAAGTCTACGCGTAAATGAGGGGGATTATCGTCTATTCTCTGCCAATAATGCAACCCACCTATCACAAATATACTAACGACGAGGAATACTATTGCCCACGACCATTTACGCCACCGGGAGTGAGATTCTTCTTCTTTCTTTTGCTGTACTGTTCCCTGTTCCCCAAAATGCTGCTCCTGATAAAATGACTCCCTCCCTCCCTTCAACCTATCATTCGGGGAAGCACAGCAGCCGCAAGTAAACATATTCCCTGCTATTAAAGCAGATACTATACATTTTTTTATTATATTTCTCTTCATATAATCCTCCTTATATTTGTACCCACATTTCGTTGATAGTCTAGGCTTAGGTCGAAAAATCTCTGATATCCCGAGTAGCTACCGTAAGGCACTCACTGCGCTCCCCATTACCATTGTCGCTAAGGTCCATATCTGTAAAGTCTTCATATTCTCAACAGATATTAATTTATATTTTTTTTTATTATAGTCAACATATTTTGGAAAAATTTATTAATCACTCTAATAATTATTTAAATCAGTTCCCCTGCTTCTCCAAAAACACTCTCTGTCCGTTTTTGTTGTTCTGGCAGCGAATATATAAGCATATAAATATTGCCTTGACTTATCACAAAAAGCCACGCAAGTCCTGTCTTCCAAAAAGGTGCATAAGCATATAACGCACTCAGAACATTAGTATCCTCAAAAAATCCCGTCTTAGCTACCATACGAACTGCAGGCCTCTTACCACCATCCTTCATGCGGGCAATATCTTTAGCCGATTTCAATTGCGCGTAGTCCTGCCTGTAAATATATAAATTACCAAAAAAATCTTTAAATCCTCCCATCCATTCCTTAACACTATTTCCGGGATAGATATCATCGACAACTATAACGGTTTTTTCCGAACTCGAACAAATCGCATGAAACATACTTGCTTCACTTGTTTTTCTATCAGCTTCAGAACTTAAACTATCTTTGTCCACGTCTCTTGCTCTTGGTATATAACATTTTAGAATGTTTTCCCTGGACCTCAGCTTATTTGAATCTGACCTATCCAGCTCCCGCCAATCCCATGAAGATCGCAATGACGCCATGGATAGATCCAGACTCTCACATCTTTTAGCCATTAAGGACAATGTATCTTTCAGAGATAATTCTTGCCCTTCCAACGTTCTTCCCAAAAAATGATAAACAAAAATATCCGATTGATCGCAAACGAGAACATCGCATATTTTTTTTAGCCAACTATAAGTATTTTCACATGCATCTTGGTCGGCTAATTTATCCGACTGATCGTAACAGAAAATACGACGTATTGGATTCATCCAATTGTTATTATTCTTGCTAATGTCCTTATTGACTATTTCCTCTCTGTAAAGTACGTCAAAATCCTTCATACCTACATTTTCTTGGTCATCCAAAGCTTGTTGCCGATCGGAATCACTATACTCATTTTGTTGGCCAATCAAAGCTTGTTGCCGATCGGATTCATCTCCATCACTATCAAAGTCCACTCCTATCGCGTTACTTGTTATCATTGTTACCAAAGCACACATTCGTAAAGTTCTCATATCCATAACGCATATTAATTTATATATTTTTTTCTTATAGTCAACATATTTTTGGAAAAATTTTACAAAAAAAAAAGATTCCTTAAAATTGATAATAAATTTTACTGCGAATTTTATTGTTTTAACCTAAATTTTTCATTGCTTACACTTGACTCGTCACCGATATGACTATGATTCGTTTTCCATGACATTTTTTTTGAAACCAAAATCTCCTGATATTCTCAAACGCAAAGATATTCCCAGAGATATTTGGATCAAATGTCCAGTCTCCGGAGAAATGATCTATTCCAAAGAACTCATCAATAACTGGATGGTTGTCCCAAAAAGTAATTACCACTTTCCCATATCTGCCCGGGAAAGAATCCGTCTCATCGGCGATCCCGATTCCTTTTCTGAGCAAGATGCCCATATAAGTTCTTCTTCCTTTCTCGGGTTCCAGAATAAAATTTCCTACACTGATAAATTACTTGGTGCCAAAAACAAAAGTGGTCTCTGCGATGCCGTCATTACCGGCACATTTGTCATTCATGGCATAATGAGCTGCATTGCGATCATGGATTTTAACTTTATGGGAGGCAGCATGGGTTCTGTCGTTGGCGAAAAAATCACGCGTATTATTGAATACGGGATCAAAAAAAAATTGCCGGTAATCGTCGTTTCTACTTCCGGCGGCGCTCGCATGTTTGAAGGCATTGTGAGTCTCATGCAAATGGCTAAGACTTCTTTAACCATTGCCAAATTAGCCGAAGCACGGCTTCCCTTCATTTCCGTACTCACCAACCCAACCATGGCCGGTGTAATGGCTAGTTTCGCCTCCCTTGGAGACGTCATCATTGCGGAACCTGGAGCACTTATCGGATTTGCAGGGCCCCGCGTTATTGAAGAAACGACACGTCAAAAACTTCCCAAAGGGTTTCAAACGGCCGAATTTCTCCTCAAACACGGATTAATCGACCAGATCGTATCCCGCCTCGAAATGAGAGAGCGCCTTGCCCTCCTCCTAAAGACTATGCTCCATTGATATTAATTTAGGTTCCGATACGGCATATTTTTTTGTTCAGAGACGATTTCTTTTTATTGATCACCATAAATATACTTCGGATATCGCGATTCCGTTTGACTGTTTGTCTGATGTAAAAATTCGATTCTTGCAAAATTTTTTCCACATTAATCTTGATCGACATATTTTTTTTATACACAATCTGTCCAACAAGATTATTGATGATTATGTTGGACAGGTGATATGATAAAAAATAGAATTTATAGGAAATGAAAACGGTAAAATTAATGGCTGTCGTTTTGTGGATTATCATCGGATATGCGATGGTAGTGTGTATTCAGTCTCACTATTTCATAGAATCTAAACCTAAAATAAAACTAGGGATTGATATGCTTGAAGAACAGGGATTTGATATCTTGCAGAACAAAAATGTCGGTATTTTAACTAATCAAGCGGGTATCGATTCGAATGGAGAACTAACCTGGTCCATTTTAAAAAATACACCAAGTGTTAATTTGAAAGCTATTTTCGCTCCCGTACACGGGTTAGAGGGCAAATTTATGTCCTTGGAAACATTCTATAATGACGAAATCGATGATATTCCCGTATATTCCGTTTTTGCATCCAATTCCAGACCTAAGAATGAATGGCTACGGGGATTAGATGCCGTGGTTGTCGATCTACAGGGACTAGGGATTCGTTATTACAATTACTGGGCATTCATGGTTTACATGATGGCGGCTTGTTTTGAAAATGGGATCGAAGTTATTGTTTTGGACCGGCCTAATCCACTGGGTGGACATTATGTAGGCGGCCCTATTATGGATCCAGACAATACATCCGTATGGGGACCTATTGCAGGTCTACCTGTCTTTCACGGCATGACAATCGGTGAACTTGCCAATTACTGTAAAAATCTTCCCGATGGAATTGTTTCCCATGAACTTACGGAAACGGGCGTACCTCATTCGGGACTAAAAGTATCTCCGGAAACGCTCGCCAAAGGAAAATTAACTGTTATTCCCATGCAAGGCTGGAGACGCAACATGCTGTGGCAAGATACGGGTCTAGAATGGGTGGGAACATCCCCTTACATCGCTAATCTACAATCCGTTTATGAATATGCTTTCACAGCGTTATCTTCATTTGTATCGTTGAGCTACTATGATACATGTTCCTTTTTAAAATTTGAACCCTCCTGGGAAACGAGACGACCGTTGGAGATGTTTTCATCCCGCTACGTTACGGCTCCAACAATTGTACGATATATCGAAAACGAAATTTTCAAAAAACAAAGGCAAGGATTTTCTCTATCCGTTACCGGAAAGTATCACAATCTTGTCGGAATCGCAATAAAAGATATTCGGAAAGTCGTTCCCGGGCTTTTCGGTTTAGCGATGTTAGCTTTGTCTCAAAAATATGCACGTTTCTACGCAGATAACGAAGAAAATATCCGGCTTGTTGCCACACATATTGGCGAAAAGGAACTGCTTAATAAACTGATCAAATCGGAACGCATTAATGTAAATTATTTCAAAGATAAATGGACCAACGAAGCCTTGCAGTTTATTGAAAAAATCAAACCATATTACCTGTATGAATAAGCTTCGTTTGATTGGATGTTTCCTTTCATCTTTTTTTATTTGGATATTAATAGTATTTAAGGAATGTTATGGAGTGGGTCTGCGCCTAGGGATCGATGTATTACAAGAACAAAAGTTTTCGATTCTAAAAAAGAAAAAAGTAGCGCTTTTGATGAATACTTTCGGAACTAACAGCAAGGGGGAATTGACACTCGATATTTTCGTCAACAGTACCGTTTTCCAATTAAAAGCCGTTTTATTGCCGGAACACGACGGAAACTTCGATGCCAAAAAATTAGAAGAACTCAAAAAGAAAGGGATCAATGTTCATCATACCCATACGGCAATGGGACGTTCGCCATCTGTGGAGTGGTTTAAAGATATTGACGTGGTCGTAGCCGATATGGCTGACATCGGAATACGTTATTTTACTTACTCTGCTAGTGTGCTTTATGCCATGGCAAAGACCTTCGAAGCAGGAAAGGAATTTGTCATTCTCGATCGGCCCAATCCACTGGGAAACTACATTGGCGGACCGACTATGGATAAAGAATATTCCTGTTTTTTGGGACCAATCACCGGAGAACCTCTATTTCATGGTATGACACTTGGAGAAAAAGCTAATTACATTAAAAATCGCGGAGAAAATTTTGAAGTTAAATGCAATTGTGGGATAAAAGACTGCTCCCATGGTATTTTTTGTGATAAGACCGTTCTAAAAAAAGGAAAACTGACAGTTGTAAAGGTAAAAAACTGGAATCGTAAAAAAATCCTAACGGAAACGGGGTACTACCATTGGGACTCGAAGATTAATCTCTCTCCATGGATTCAAAACGTTGCCTCTATTTTTGAGTACGCAATACTCTCCCTTCTGATACTTTTAGCGAGTGGTTCCATTAATTTTATCAATACACATAAAAATCCTAAATTCCCCGAAAGAAATTTCAAGACATTGGGATCGTCCTACATTACCTCTTCAGAAATTTTAACCTCTTTAAAGCGGTATCCGAGGAGCCTAACGGGCTGTACGCTTGTTCCCGTAAAAGTCGAAAGAATAACGAACGGAAAAGTGGAAACATTGGATGGATTAGACTTAACGATTAAAAATTTTTCACAAACGACACCTGCTTTTTTGGTTCTTGTAATATATGCAAAAGCACAGGAATGGGTACCGGAATGTGATTGGCAAACATTTGAAGCTGCGCAAAAGGACGCTAAAATGCCTTCTCCGCCGGTACGTGATCTGAAAAAATTGCCACCGGATCAACAAAAAGATTTACGGAAAGCGAAGTGGGATCGACTTTCAAAACAGCAACGGGAACTATTTTTCAAACATATCGGTAACAAGGAATTTATAGATGATCTATTCAATGGAAAATCGATCGACGTGATGCATTATTATAATAAATGGAATCACGAAGCAACAAATTTTTACAATAAAACTAAGAAATATCACCTCTATTAGCTTTTTCCCATTAAAAAATGCTTGTCAAAGAAGCATTTAAAGCGATGTTAAGGAATGTTTTCGCCTGACTAGCTCAATCGGTAGAGCAGTTGACTCTTAATCAATTGGTTCGGGGTTCGAGTCCCCGGTCAGGTACCATTGAAAATCTTTTGCGATGCCATGAACGTTCAAATAAAAATATTTTTAAAAATACTTGACAAATTGAACGATTATTTCAAGGTTGGGAAGCATAGAGGGGAGTGAGCGTTGTGTCAGCGCACAGCATTTTCCCTAGCTTATTCGCCAACGAATAGCTTTACACTTGTTCTTTTTTATTCAGCTTTTGCGTATGTTTCAATGCGTAGATGTTCTAAAGAAAAAGGATTTTATTATCGATTTATTTCTATGCAGGGTACTATTGGAAGATAATCGCTATTATCCGTGGCTTTTGCTTGTTCCTATGCGAGAAAATGTAAAGAACATGACTCATTTGACGATGGAGGAGCGCTTGCAACTCATGAAAGAAATTGCTGTAGGAGAAAATGTTATGAACCATCTATTTGCTCCGGATCAGATTAATACGGCAGCCATCGGCAATTTAACTCCGCAATTACATGTTCACATTGTTGCGAGAAAAATTGGTGATCCGGATTGGCCTGGAACCGTTTGGAATAATCATAGAGCCCACTATGAACCCACTGAAAAAATAGCATTAATTGAAAAATTACGCTCTGCGTTGGCAAAAGAGGCAATGATTCTCTAGGTATTCATTGCCGTTTCTCGCCTTTGAATTTCTTCCAAAATGGTCCTTTGAACTTCTTCATCATGGACTTTCATTTTTCGCAGATCTTCGAGGGAAAGTTGTGTTAAAAGTGCATCTAAAGAAAAGCTCTCGATTTGCGCCGCGCCGTCTCCCTGTTGTCGTACCCAATCGACAGCCATTAAATTTGACATCAACTCGACCGCATTGCGTTCTTCGCGGGTTGGCGACATGCTCAATGTCCCCAATTGTCCATGACCAACGACCATCACGTTCCCCGTATTATTCAATTTTTTACTTTCTTCGTTCCGAAGCGTACTCATATGGAATGCCGATTTTATGGCCCCCAAGAGTCGCAGGAAAACACGTGTGATTAAACTTTCATTATCGGAAGAATTACCGGAGCCAGTATCTTTTGCGAAGGCTTTTCCTCCCTCATCAAAAACGCAGGTCAACGTATTTGCCTGTGTTTTTTGGTATTTGACTCGTTCTTCTTCCGTAGATGAATTGGTCAATGGCCTAATAAAAACTTCATTGGGAGAATTGGAACCGAGTCCACCATCCATAAACGTATGAGGACTTTGGACCCTGGCACTTTCGGGTTGATATTTTGTTAAATTCATCTCGACGGCTTTAAACGCTCCCGGTAAAGCCATTGAAATACGTGTTGCATAGGCAATGGGCAGATCGGGTGTATTTTGGGCATCGAAATAGATCTCTTTTTCGTCCGTCGCATCCCAACCCGTTAGCGTGATCGCTTTAAAATTATTTTCAATACCATCACCTCGAATTTTTCCTAAAAGCTCCAAATCTTTGAATGTCAACAGGGAGTTTTCTTCTCGAGGAAAGCTAATTTCTGCCGTTAAATTTTGGAGGCGATTCAATTCATGGGATGCAAAAACATCCTTCCGAGATGCTAAAAAAGTTTGAACTTCCGGTGTTTGTAAAAATTCTCTGGCACTTTTAGCAGTTACACCATCGATTGCTTGGATAACGCCGGCAGCGTTTCCCATTATGCCGAGGCCTGAAAACATACCTCCAAGTACGGGATAATTTCTTACAGCTTCTTTACTTTTGGCCTTATCTATGCCGGCTTGAATCTCATCACAAAAACTGCCGAGCGTTTCAGGGGGCGTACCAAAACCTATGGCAACGGCGGCAATGGCTCCTGCAGAACTTCCGGAAATTGCCTTTAACTGATTCAATTTTCCAACCTTCGTGAGGGCCTTGAGAGCTCCTGCGTAACCGAATCCTTTGCCACCTCCTCCACGCAGGCAAAGATTTTCGATAGCGACATCTTTTTGGAGCACGAATTTCTCCCCTACTCTAGCGATCGTCGGAGGAGTTTCCGAAGGCGGTGGTTTCGGATTAAACTTATTTTCCAGGGCCAGCACAAGATCATCGACCAAAACGTCCAAACAAATAATTTGCATACGCGCATCATAATTATTATCATTTTGCATGATTTGGGCTGTTTCGAGCAAATTGCTTGAGAAATTATAAATTTCCTCTTGTAAATTTTTCGATTGTTCCGAAGGAACATGTTGCTGTAAAGGTTCTATTTGTTTTAGAAATTTTTTTTGACACATTTCCGGCAGATTTTTTAATATATTTTCAGGAATTTTATTTCCCAGGCGTGCCATTTGAACAGTTTTTGTCCAAGATATATCTGGGGATTTCGTTTGAGATTTTTCACTTTTTTCTAACACTCCAGTTAAATTTACAAATCTTTGCAAATCTTTCTCGGCCGCCTGGATTGTCGCATCGATTTCTTGTTCGATTTCTTGTGAAGCTTTATTATTCGTTTTTTCTCCGAGAACATGGATTTGATTTAGCCAATTTTTCGCTTTTTCATCGAATTCTTTCAAAGCAGGGGTATTGATTTTCGTTAGATCGATTTTAGCGATGACATGCGCACACTCTTTTAATTTCTGTCTTACAAATTCGTTTCGAATCGTGGCATACACCTCTGAAAAATGTTCGAAAATCTTTGATCCTGAAGCTTGAAACATGGTTCCAGTTTCCGAAAAGTGACTCATTCGATCGATCTCCTTATCTCCGCCTATCTTCATAATTGAAATATAATTTTATAAATAAACTTTGCAATATTATTAAAAATAACACCATGAATTATTATATGTCATACACTTTTTTCCAAGAAAAGCAATTTTTGCTTTAGACTCAAACCGCCTCCATAGCCGACGAGATTTCCAGAAGTGCCGATGACGCGATGGCAGGGGATAATGATTGGAATGGGATTATTATGGTTTGCCATGCCGACGGCACGAGCGCCTTTGGGAATCTCAATTTGTTGTGCAATTTCCTTGTAAGAACGCGTTTTCCCGTAAGGAATTTTAATTAATTCCTCCCAAACTTTTTTCTGAAAATCCGTCCCTTGTAATCGAATTTGGACATCAAAAATTTTTCGTTTACTGCACAAATATTCTTGAATTTGGCTGAAGACATTTTTCATGATCTTTGTTTCTCGTTCAAAAAAATTACAATTCACTGACAAATGGAATCGATATTCATAAAAAATATTTGTTAAAAAATTTTCTTCCATTGCAATTGCGATTTTACCAATTTCTGTTTTATAAAAATGAATATTTTTCATTGTGTACCTTTGGGAAAACGATTTTCTATTGGAAATATTTTTTTATGCAATTGGAGATTAAAAAGCAATTATATGAGCTTTCCGATTTGGATTATCGAAAATTTTCACAAAAATTGAATCCCGATGGGAAAAACATTTTAGGGGTTCGGCTACCGAATTTACGTAAAATGGCTAAGAAAATTGCAAAATCCGATTGGGAAAATTATCTCCGCACAGCTACGGATGACTCCTTTGAGGAAATTTTGCTCCAAGGTCTTGTTATCGGCTATGTTCGCGTTCCCATTGAAAAACATTTACAATTGATTAAAACTTTTATTCCTAAAATCGACAATTGGGCAACCTGTGATACTTTTTGTGGAACAGTAAAAATTAAGTCCGAAGATCAGACCATTGTTTGGGATTTTTTACAATCATTTTTTCGGACTGACCGGCCGGTTGACCGGCCATTTTTTTTGCGTTTTGCCATTATTATGCTTTTTAAATTTATTGATGAAGAACACATTGCTAATATTTTAATGATTATTTTAAAGATTCGTTCTGATAATCGCTACGTTGAGCTCGCCATCGCTTGGTTAATTGAAGAATGCTGCGTTTATTTTCCTCGGGAAACAATGAAATTTTTGGAGTCTAAACCTCTCGATCCCTATACACAAAATACTGCTATTCGAAAAATTGCGAAATCCTTCCGTATTCCCAGCATTGTAAAAACACAAGTGAAACAATATAAAAACTAATAATGTACCATGGAATTCTCGTTTAGAAACAGTAAGAATCTACAAATCGGTTACCTTCTTGTGAATTGGTTTGTAAAAAATCGGCGTATTTTGCCCTGGCGGACAAACTCATCGATTTACAATCGCCTTGTTTCCGAATTTATGCTACAGCAAACACAGGTTGCAACAGTTATCCCATACTTCAAGCGCTGGACTGAACAATTTCCTTCCATTGAAATACTTGCCACAGCCTCTGAAAATCAAGTTTTAAAGGCATGGGAAGGACTCGGTTATTACTCGCGCGCGAAAAATTTGCATAAAACAGCAAAAGAAATTATCAATCAGCAAATAGATTTAACATATCCTTCGCATTTTATTTTTCCTAAAACACCCGAAGAATGGAAACAGCTCCCAGGTATCGGCGATTATACAGCCCATGCCCTTGCTGCGATCGCCCAAAATCAATGCGTCGCGGCAATTGATGGCAATGTAATTCGCGTCCTTTGCCGTATTTATGCCATACAACAAGCCTTCAAAAATAAAACTCAAGCCGTAAAATATATTAAAAATATTGCTAATTTCTTCATTCCTCCCGATGAAAGTGCAAACTATAACGAAGCCATCATGGAACTCGGTGCTTTAATTTGTAAATCTCAAAATCCGCTCTGTGAACACTGCCCCATTAATTTGCATTGTCGTAGTTTCCAGGAAAAACTCGACCATTCCCAATTTCCGAAATTTAAAAAAATAATTTATATTAAAAGAAATATTCAACGTATTTTTATTTTCGATGAACAATTTATCATTTTAAAAAAAACGAGTACAAATCGTTTACGCAATATTTTTGAACTTCCTCTGCTTAGCGATATCAGTGAAAAAATGCCTGTCCGAGAAATTGCTAAAATTAATCGCTCCATCGCCCATGAACATATCACGGAAATTATCTTTGAACCCGAACATTTGCCAGAAAAATTCAAAAATTTACTTAATAATAATTCAGGTTTAATGCTCTTTCCCATCTGTGAAGTCAAAAATATTACCCTTTCGGGACCACATCGTAAATGGTTAAATGGACGATTGGTTGCATATTTGTAAGAATTTTACTTAATTATAACGCAATGAATGATGTGATCCTTTTTGTGACTTAATACTTCCAAGGTCATATATCTGATTTCTCTGCAAAGTTTCGAAATGTGATGGCAAAAGTTCAAGGAATTACATTCCTTGTAAAGCATGGATTACATCCATGCTTTGTGCGTTTTACGCACAACTTTTGCCATCAAAAATCACAAACAATAAAAGAATCAACACAAATATGATACAATGGCACCCCCACGGGGAATCGAACCCCGGTTTCCGGAATGAGAATCCGACGTCCTAACCGCTAGACGATAAGGGCAACCCAGTAAATCTTTGAATCCTACGTCGATTTGTCAATACTTAATCCACAAAACACAAAATAACTTACCTGGCATCGCAAATCATAGGCGTTCTCAAAAAAGTTAAAATCTCGCCAAGAAAATTCAAAAATCGGCCCCCTATTGTCCCATTGTCTTGCGGGTTCCCTTGCAAATTTTGTCGATTATCCCAATTATCTGCATCGTCGACTGCCCCTTCATCATCTTTTTCCGCCCCATCGATCACTGACGGCCAACCATCATCATCCGAGCGTTGAACTTCTTCTTTACCATCAACCCATCGATAAGTAAGTTTCCCATCGATAAAAATATCATGGCCAATTTTCTTTTTCCATATATGTTTCATGAGGCTTCGCAACCAATTTACATTGACAACATATTGATTTTGTTTTCTTTTTTTTCCATTCCGCAAAAATTTCCATTCCGCAACTACTATTTCATCGCCTTGTTTCTTGAAATCGTAAAATATATTTTTCAATAAACATTGTATCTCCCCAGGATTTTTCGAGAAATTCACAAAATTTTGTCCTGAATTGATGCTTTGATGAATAAAAACATCATCTACTTTTGCGTGCGATTTTACAAAACAACACAACATACCCCATATCATACACTTACATTTTATTCCCATCGCATGGATTTATAAAAATCTTCCTCAAACGTGCAAGTTTTTTTTTATTTTCCGTACAATATATGAAGCACTGGTGTTCCAAAGTGAAATCGCCTCCCGATTTTCGACATAAAAGGCCAATACCTTAAACGCTAAACGATAGAAGCATTTCTCCTTGGCACGGAATTCTACTCTAATTTATCAATGATTAAAGATCCCTCACCAAAAACTCCATCATAGAGACACATCCCACCAACGCATATTTCAAAATCCTGTTACAACAATCTAAACATCGGTGATATGCCCCAGAACCTAGTTCCTTAGGCAACCCTTGTCTTGAAATAATATCCCAATCATCCCAAGTACCAATGACATCCATTCTAGGATTGACAGGTTTCCCATCGACGAAAACAGCATAGCCAATTCTCTCTTGCCGCATATATTTAACTAAAGTTTGCCATCAATCTGCACGGATAGAAAATTGCTCCCCTTCCTCCTTTTCTCCATAGTCCCCTATTTTCCATTCCGTAACATACCCTTTCTTCATCCCCATTAAGGAAACGTAAACTCTCCCTCTGCAGTAAATTTGTGCCTTATTGGTCTCGTTCGAAAGATTCACAATATTCCGCCTCAACTCGCGTCTTGGCCAGATTAAAACATTATCGATTTCACCATGCAACCGCACGAAACAAAACAACATTTCCAACGTTATATGGTTAACTTTCATTTTCATTGTGTAAGCCCATAAAAGTCTTCTCCAAAATAGACAAGCCATATTTTTATACAAAAACAATGGCGTCCCGTATGGGATTCGAACCCATGTTGCAGGAATGAAAATCCTGTGTCCTGGACCAGGCTAGACGAACGGGACAATGATTAAAAGCAATTGCCGATAAACGTGAGATTTCTCTATTGTATTGCAAGATTTTTTTATGAATTAGATCCATTTCTATGGAAAATTTTGGCGGATTTAAAATGAAAAATAGCGATTTTTGGCAAATTTTAGAGCAACAAATTCAAAAAAATGGGATTAGCATCGATCGGCCGAAAGGAAAAGCACATCCACGCTTCCCCAATCTCATTTATCCCATCGATTACGGCTATATCCCCAATACAAAGTCGATGGACGGCGAAGGCATTGACATATTGTACGGTACGGCAAAAAAAAAAGAAATCGTAGGATTGTTTTGTACCTTCGATGAAGTAAAAAAAGATTCGGAAATTAAAATTCTGTACGCTTGTAATGAAGAAGAAATTCAAATGGCAATGGTTATGTTTTCCCATCCCCCAATGTACGCCTTACTGATTCGCCGCTAACTCCCTCCAGAGGACTCCCGCCCTCTGGACTCCCGCAAGGAGTCCGCAGACTCCTTGGCCTCTTTACCAGAGCCCCGCGGCTTCGCCGCGGGGCTCTTATAAAAATATATTTTTATAAGAATTTTAGCCATCGTTGCAAAGCAACGAATGTTGAAATCCGAGTCCAAGGAATGGTATTCCCCGGACGGAAGTTTGCCAAGGGAGGGATCCCTTTTCCGCGGAGCCATGAATCTCATATACTTGTAAAAGAATACTTTCGGTAACATGTAAAAAACTGCCATTAACAGTCAACAAAAGTGCTGATTTCGCAATGACTTCCATCATATATTCCATGGCATGAACTGGAATTTTCAAGTAAAAAACATTCCAAATTTTTTTCTTTACCGTTTCGAGGAAAACGCGTTGGATATCTTTCATGGAAACATCTTTTATTTCATCGCTACCATTCGTAAATTTCCCCATATTGGAAGATAGCGTTTCAAGTAAGGAAAAAATTTCCAATATATTAGTAGTATTTCGATCAAGTATTTTTCGTAAAAAAACCTCCAATTGATCGAACCATTCTGCGAATTCTGTGGATAAAATTGCAGTGGAGTTTTCCGGTAAATGGTGCAATACGCAGCGGCTGATAATGGTTGGAAAAAGAAAATTTTTGGAATGAGTTATCAAAAATAAGGTTGTATCAGCGGGCGGTTCTTCGAGCGTTTTCAGTAGGGCGTTGGCCGCATTTTTATTGAGTCGATGGGCTTCGAAAATGACAAAAACTTTTTGTTCTCCCCCATGCGGCGTTTTTTGGACAAGGTCGACAAGTTCTCGGATGGCTTCGATTTTTATAACATTTATCTTCCCCGAGGGAGAAAGTGTAAAAAAATCAGGATGATTTTCTGGACGATCCGTCTTTAAAACAGCTTTGGCGCAATTTGTCACGTAAAACAAGGCATCCATTGTATTTTCAGTTTCAACGAGAATGGCGTGTGGTAACCGATTTTTGGTGACCATATCAATTGTTTGCTGAGTGTAGACATTGAGATCCGTGGCCATTTACAGAGCAAAGCGCTTTTGAACGTGGGTGCAAATTTTTTCCGTGATCGTTTCCAAGGGAAGTGTTGCATCAATTGTAAAAAAACGAGATTCTTCCTTGGCTAATTGTAAATATTTCTCACGGACACATTTAAAAAAATCCGTTGATTCCCGTTCGATGCGATCTTTTTGTGCTTTCCGTTCCTGTAGACGTTGCAGAGCGATATCGACGTCGATGTCGAGTAAAACGGTCAAATCCGGGATGCATATCCCAACAGTAAAGCGGTTGAGTTGGTGAATGATTGTTTCAGGTAGTTGCCGTGCAGCCCCCTGATAAGCCGTAGAAGAATCGAAAAAACGGTCGCAAATTACCCACGTATTACTGTAAATCGTCGGTAAAATAAGTTCACGAACCAGTTGGGCCCGACTCGCCTCAAATAGTAAAAGTTCCGTTTCGGTATACATATTTTGGACATTTGGATCGTGTTGCAAGAGATGGCGAATTTGTTCACCGATATAGGTATTACCCGGCTCGCGAATGGTCAGCGAATCGATATTTTTCGTATTGAGAAATGCTTTTAGTTTTTGGATTTGCGTCGACTTTCCCGTCCCTTCGATTCCTTCAAAGGATATAATTTTTCCCGGCATAGTTTTTAGGGAATAACGATTAGCTAGGCGGGGACAAGCGAAATTGGAGAAGCTCAAAAATTTACTTTTACCGTTGACTATTTCTTCTTTACTATTCCCCTACTCGCTATGGATAGTGTAAATATTTCGTTTTTAGATATGGATAAAAGTATTATCGTTTTTTCTCAGATAAATCATGCTCAAAGTCGAAACATTCTCCATTGCGTTTCCCCACAAAATTTGCTTTGAAAAGTTTTCTACAACGGTCGCTATGGGCGAACGGATTGCGATCGTCGGTAGAAATGGTAGCGGAAAATCAACGCTGCTGAGAACAATTGCCGAGACCAATGACGGTGTGGGCTATGTTCCGCAGATCATTGAAGATTTTGATCGATTTAGCGGGGGTGAGCGATTTAATCGGACACTTTCTCAGGCATTGTCTCGTTCTCCCGATGCCCTCCTCCTCGATGAGCCAACGAATCATTTGGATGTAGCTAATCGAAAAAGTCTATTGCGAATGCTAGAGGATTTCGCCGGAACACTCATTATCGTTACCCATGATCGGGAAATTTTAAAAAAAATTGTCGATAAAATTTGGCATATCGACGGCGGAAAAATTCATGTTTTCCATCGCAAATACGACGATTATATGGCCGAAATACGTAATAAAAGAGAGGCCATTATACATCAAGTGGAAATCCTCAATACCCAGAAAAAATCGATGCACGAAAAACTCATGAAGGAACAGGAACGCGTCGCTAAAAGTAAAGCGAGCGGAAAGAAAAAAGTAGCTAACCGGCGCTGGCTTAAATCCGTCGGCAATTTGAAGGCAAATCAAGCGGAAAAAGCCCAGGGCAGTAAATTGAAAGCCATCGATGCTAAAAAACAAGAACTGGTCGAACAACTGGAAGATTTAAAGTTGCCAGAAATTATCGTCCCTAAATTTTCTATTTCCGCCCAGGACATTGGCCGTAAAATGCTAGTTTCGATCCGTAAAGCTAGTGTTGCTTACGGCGATAGGGTGATTTTAAAGGATATCAATCTGTCGGTGATGGCGGGCGAAAAAGTTGCCGTCGAAGGCAATAACGGGAGCGGGAAAACAACCCTCATTAAAGCGATTTTAAATCATCCTGGTATCGCGAAAACCGGCGATTGGGATGTTATTTCGCCGGAACAAATTGGCTATCTTGATCAGTTTTATGGCACGCTCAATCCCTTAAAAACAGCCCTTCAAATCATTCCCGATCGAAAATTGCTCAATGATTTCCTCTTCAGAAAAAATGAAGAAGTTAATAATAAGGTCCAAAATATGTCCGGTGGTGAAAAAGCTCGACTTTCCCTCGCTCTCATTGCCCAGCACACGCCGAAACTTTTGATTTTAGATGAAATAACGAATAATCTCGATCGGGAAACCCGGGAACATGTGACACAGGTTCTTAGAGAATACCCGGGCGCTATAATTCTTATTACCCATGATCGGGAGTTTTTGAACGATATCGCCGTTGATAAATACTACACTCTCTAAAAACTATACGATTGCTTGCTCTTCCGTTCGATCTAAGGGCTACGATCCCTTAGGAATCCACGCCAGGGAATGCCATTCCCTGGACCTGGTTGCGGGCCACCCCACGGGCTACGCCCGTGAGGTGGCCCGCAGGGTTCGAAGAGCCCCCGCGGCGAAGCCGCGGGGCTCTTGAAGAGAACTCAAGGAGTCTGTGACTCCTTGTTGGGCGTGAGGTAAAGCCCCACAACAATAGCGATTTAATACCTGCGGATTTTACTTTCGTCCCTTGGTCTTAGAGAGTGATTAGGCGCGCTGGGATAGCCCAGTGCCACGGCAATGCAAACTTCATAATTTTCAGGAATTCCCAATCTCTCCCAAAACAAGACGCTAGGTGGTTAAAATTTCTCAAATTTCTCGATAAACAAAATAATAACTGGTGGAAAATTGCCAGAAGAACCGAATTTTATAGGAAGTGAGAACTTCACCTTATAGTCATCAGACAACACTCGTACTCGTTTCTGTAAGAAGAAGCGAGTTTTAATGAAATATGAAAAATATATTCGCGCCACCTATAGCTATCGTGAAAAATATTTTTTTAATATATAAATAAATTTACTTTTTCAAAACTGCAAACTTCGGCAACCCATTACTTTCAGTAACCGTCACGCTCCCCTGGATGAGAGGTAGAGCATATTTTGAAAAATTATTGTTTAATCGTCCGTCCTCATTAAGCCAGTGCTTCGGAAGTGCCTTTTCATACCCACAAATATTAACAAGATCGGCTACTCCATACTCTACACCATAGCGATTCCCCTCTGAACGTAAAATCGTAACCATTTTGCCCGTTAACCCGTCAAGCGCAAAATCTACGGCTTTTACACCGCACGCATAAGCCTCATCCATGTCGGTTTTTGACAAAAAATGCGCCGCACTATATTGCAGAACCCCTAACTTTGTCGCCAAAACACGTATTTCTAGCGATTCTTCCAAAACTTCTCTCAATTTTTCTGCGGTCCCCATCGCTTGCCCCGTAATGTAATTCCCCTCATCATTAATAAGAAAATCGGACGCAATCACGGTACAATAATGGCTCGTCTTCAAAATATTTTGTACCGTTCCTAAAAACTTCTCTTCGGAAAAACTCTCAGACGGTAAAAGGATAATATTGGAAGGAGAAACACTTAGGAATGTACTCGCTACAAGCCAATCCGATTTTCCCGCTGCAATTTCAACAATATTGACAAAATCATGATTCGCGATGGCTGCCGCATAGCAGGAAAGTTCCCGAACCGTCGTCGCCATAAACTTAGAAACACTGCCATAGCCTAGGCAATGGTCCGTAATGGGCAAATTATTATAAATGGTATCCGGAATAGAGATAATCTGAATGGTATAATTGCGCTGTTGGGCTATTTGAGATAATTCAAGGGCAATGGATTGGGTTTTGAATCCGCCAATCATAAAAAGAAAGTGAATATTATATTCTTCAAAGACAATGAAAAGTGCCTCAATTTCTTCTTCGGAACGATCATTCCAGTCGAATGTTCCAAGTGTTGCACCGGGTGTAAATGCTAAATCGCGGATTACCTGCTGTGACTGGGAAGCGAGATCAATGAGATCTCGGTTTAAAATTCCACAAAAACCATTAACAGAGCCGTAAACTTCTTCGACACTTTCGTAATTGAGCGCCTCCGTAATAATACCGCCTAAAATCGCGTTAGAAACCGGCGAAAGACACTCCACCTGAACCGCCAAAACATTGCCCGCTAATAGATCTGCCATAATGAATACTCCCGAGTAACGCTGGAGTTCATTCCATAATATGCAATAAAAAAGTTTACGAATATGATTTATTATTGCCTTTCAGAAATCGCTCTTCAAGTTTTTCAGAGATTCACCTTAAAAGTATTTTTTAAAAAAACTTGACAAAGGCGGGATTTTTTTTCGAAGCTGGAGAATAGAGGGTGAGAGCGAGCGGCACATCGAAATTTTATCACCCATGAATTCGCTATGCCGAAATATTTTGAATAAGCGAAACTAACGGCAAAAATAATCCGATTACTACGGAACCGACAAAACCTGCAAGAAAAACAACCAATATCGGTTCTATCAGTGAAGTAATACGCGTAATTACTTCGTCAAGTTGTTCTTCATAGGAAGAGGAAACTTTATTCATCATTTCTCCAAGTTTACCCGATTCTTCGCCAACTTTTATGAGCCCTTCCGCCATCACAGGAAGTACACTGCGTCGCCGCAGCGACTCAGTCAACGATAATCCCTGCTGAACATCCTCAATGGTTAACGATAAATTCTCCTTCATGCAATAGTTTCCCACGCTTGCGCGAGCCATCTTCAACGATTCCACAACGGAACAGCCACAAAGCATGAGATCACCAAATGTCCGAGAAAACAAAACGACACTCCATTTTGTAATACAATCACCGACAAGTGGAATTTTTAAAAGAATTTTATAAACCATTTTCTTTACCGGTGTAATCGCTTTAGCGGCAATAAAAAATAAAAATAAACTTCCGATTAACAGAAAAACTTCCAGAAGATGAGCAGAAATAAAACGGCTACTGTGCAGAATTATGCTGGTCAATTTTGGCATTCCTTTTTCGCCAATTTGCTCGATAATTACTTTTTCAAATTTCGGTACAACCAAAGTCGTCAGCAGTAAAACGACAATCGATGAAACAAATAAAACCGTCGCAGGATAGAACATGGCCGACGTTATTTTTTTCTTAACATGGACTTTTTTTTCCATCAAACTGGACATTTTAGAAAGTGTATCGGATAACTTACCTACAGCTTCTCCGGCGCGAACCATTGCAATTTCCGATTCACCGAACCTCACGGTGGACGACATCATGGCATCTGAAAATGAATCGCCAGCTTCAATTTTCACAAACAAATCGTGAATAAAAAACCAAATATTTTTATTGCGAACTTCTTGTTCTTCAAGAATGGCCAAAGAAGATCGCAAATCCATCCCAGACTCTAACAAAATTGCCAATTGGCGAACGACCTGTGCTTTTTTTTCGATTTTTAGTTTTAATGATCCAACTTGCTTTTTCTTTTTAACACTTTTCTCGGCAGTTTTTTCGCTGATTTTTGATTTTTTTGGTGTAAAACTATAGGATTTTTTAGTTTGTTTTCCAATTTTTTTGGCGACAGAAAGCATTTCCGGTTTTTTTCCATAAACCACGGCGAAATCGTCCTCCCCTATTCCACCTATCCCCTGATCGGACAAACTATTTTTCGAGAGTACACCGGATAAGATTGGAGAAATTCCGGAAGCCGTCGCGATCGATGTCGGACTGAGGCTACTAACGCCCGTTGGGCTAGAAACAATCGGCGAAACCATATCTGGACTAGCAGAAATTGCCCCTAAAGACGGAGCCGATGAAATGGAAATCGTATCCACTGCCCCTATGTCAAAGTCATTACTGGTTGAAAAATCATTGCCGGCCGAAAAATGATTTTCATGAAAAGCAACGGAAGACGGCGATCCAATAATCATTTGCTGTTCCGAGTTGCCAGCAGTTTGTTTTTTCTCGATCGTTTTCGAAAGACGGGTAAGCTCACGAAAATCGTTTTCCAAAACATCCTCATCTTCAAGTTCTTCTTGGACAGGATCGGGTTCTATTTCGTCGTCCTTGAAAAAATTTTTCTGGTATTTATCAATGACATTTTGAAAAGAATTGCGTAAAAATTGTCTAATTTTCATGACATACCCCGTTTAAAATTTATGCTACTATTCTGACAATCCTATTATCTTTTTTAACAAATGCAAGCTGCGTTATAGTTTTACGAAAATTATCTCAATTTCATGGCGTATTTCGTTTAAATTTAACCTTTCGTTTGGCGATATTTTGGACACTTCGCTTAACGGCAATGTCATCATTTTCAGCAATTTCCATCCCAATAATATGTTCAAAAATATCGTCTAACGTTAGTGCGCCGACGATTTTATCGTCTTTCTTAACAAATGCAAGCTGTGTCAAATTTTTCAGCAACGCATTGAGCGCATTGGCAACGAACATATCGCTGGGAAGTGCCTTCGGTATTTCCATGAGGTGGCGCAATTGAATATTGGCACCATTTGTCGCGAAAGCATGTAAAATCTTGCGCCGATGAACAATCCCAACCAAATTCTCTGGATTGTTTTCATAGACAGGAATACGTCCGGTAGGGATATTTTCATTATTCGCAAGAAATATATCCCGAATGGTCATATTTTTACTATAAGTATTGAGATGATCAAGAGGCGTCATAATTTGCGCAATGGTCGTGTGATCCATTTTGAGAGTATTCTCAATCATCTTACGTTCCTGCTGGGTAAGCGTACCTTCACGGACATTTTTTTCAGCTAGAAGCATAATCTCCTTGTCCGAATAGGCTGCATTGGCTCGCTTTTTTCCGATAATTAACCTCAAAATTAAACGGCAGGCCCGCGAAAAAGGATACATCATGCAAACGACAAATTTCAAAACGTGGGCCGCAGGAATATATAATTTTTTGCGATAAATAAGTCCCAAATTTTTGGGAAGAATCTCTGAAAACAGCAAAATAGCAACGGTAAAACTAACCGAAAAATAGATAAGTTTATCTTCGCCGTAGAGTCGTGTAGCTAACCCACCCGCAATAATTGCCCCAAATGTATTGGCCAAAGTATTCAGCATGATGATCGCCGAAGACGTTTCGTCGATGTTTTTCCTACATTTTTCAATATAGTTAGCAGATCGCTTCGATTTGGCATAGAGATCCTCGAGTTCGATATCATTGGCGCTGAGTAAGATCGCTTCAAGTAAGGAAGCGGTGGCCGAAATAACCAACGTTGAAACAATTGTGATGAACAAAGCAACCATGCAATGACCATATTATAATACGAAGCTTAATCGAAGATCAATAGAAATATGCAAACGAAATATTTATAAAAAAAAGCTTTTATTAATTTTAATTTTTATTATTTATAATGCGTTATGGTTAAATATTCTCAAAAAAAGTTATGGGGAAAGATAGGTTGCAGCCTATCAATGGTTACGGGATTCATGGGCAATGTGGCCTATGGTAGTAGTAGTAATGCGGAAATGCTACCGTTGGAGCAATTTATACCACAATTGGCAAGGGGAGCAGCTACTGAAAAAGTACTTAATGATCCCAACGGCGATACCTTCTATTTGAAAGCCGTTCGGATTGGCGATGGGATAGCCGTTAAACTTTTCCTAGATAATCCGTATTTGAATTTTGATGGAACGGATAATCAGGGAAATACGGATCTGATGCTCGCCATAAAAGGTGGAGATAAGGATGAATGGGGATCCAATTATCGGACGATTTTTAATCTCATCATTCAGCATGTGAACCGAAATTTAAACCTACAAAACAGAAGAGGACAAACAGCCTTATTGCTAGCAATAGGATGGGGCCGAATAGATGCCATTGATACATTGCTCAAAAACCCCGCAGTCGATCCGAATATTCCCAATGGGGACGGAACAACACCTTTAATCGCAGCAATAGGTAATACGTTTGTACCCCTCGCATTAAGGGTTGATATGGGTTTGCGATTGATCAATCATCCTCGAGTCAACGTTAATCAACGGGGAACGGATAATAAATTACCTTTACAAATTGCGTTTGAGGCTAAATTATTACCACAATTTTCCAATCTCATTTGCCGACGAAACCTAATAGATTACGATATAGCTGTTAAAAATGTTGCTCAAACCCTAGTACAACAACTGAATCCCCATATACATGGGCAAGCTTTGTTTATGATTCAGAATTTACTACGCGATGATCGGGTTAATGTCAGTGATTATCAACATTGCCCCATCAATGAATTGATCGATGCGATTCGTAGAAAAATTCATTTTCTTTTGAATCAGCTGGGAATCGATCTCAGCGCTTTGCCCAGCGCTTGCGTAGGGCAATTGCAGGGAATAGATGCCAATACTTTGTTGTTCAATAAATATCTTCAGCCTGACATAAGCGATCAAGAGCGCTCGAGAGCTCTGCATCAACTTTTCTCAGTTATTCGATAATTATCTTCAGTCTGACATAAGTGATCAAGAGCGCTCGAGAGCTCTGCATCAACTTTTTGCTCTGATTTCAATAAAAAAATAAATTAAAATAAAGTTTGCGCCGGAGGTAGTTTTCATTCCTATCTCTGGTGTTTTGCCTAGAGGGAATTCGATGGGGGAAGATTATTTCTCTCATAGGAAAGTCCGGACACCGTAGAGCAGGATTCCGCATGAAAGTGCGGGGGCCATCGCTGAAGTGATGGTCACGGAAAGTACAACAGAAAGGATACCGCCGCAAGGTAAGGGTGAAAAGGGGAGGTAAGAGCTCACCGGACACGCAGTAATGGGTGTTGCCATGGAAACCCAATTCGGTGCAAGACAGAATAAGGAACGGGGTTGCTCGCCCAATGGTTCCGGGTTTGTCGCATCCCGTCTAGGGAAACAGTATAAACTGTTAGAGAAATGAATTCCGGGCCGCAAGGCTTACAGAATCCGGCTTATATCTAGGCAAAACATATTTTAGAATTTCCCAAAATGGATCGGATTAGAAAAAGAAATTATTTTTATATTTTTTCTTGACAAATCAAAAAATCGATGAAAGAATAACAGACATACATACGGAGATGTCCACAGAAATGGAAAAACAATAATAGAAAGAAAGATATTATGAAAATCACAGAAAAAAATATTACATTAGTTTCAGCTTCATTGGCGGATAATTTTAAGCAATGTAATAATTCTACGGAAAATGCTTTGGATTACGCCACTCGGATAAGTAATCCGAATTTAATTGGGATTTTATTAGAAAACCCAGATTTTCAATTCAATACGAAATATGAAAACGGATTTATAGATATAGCTATCCAATTCGGCGGAAAAGATTTATTGAAAAAAGCCATTAAAAGAGACTTGCCAGAAGAACAGGCCCCTATATTGTTAGGATATCTTCAGAAAAGTTTAATGAATTGCCTAGAATTTATTTTTCAAGGATATTTGGAATATTGTTTCTCGGCTAAAAATTGTTCCGATCTGATCGTTATTCTTTCGAATTGGATATGCAAGGGAGCGCACACAATCAATGAAAAGGCATTAATTGCAGCAATTATTGAAGGCGATGAGAATAAGGTTGCAAATTCGTTGGCAATAAATAGCTTGAATATAAATGATCAAGATCAAAGAGGCAATACCCCTCTCATATGGGCCGTCGTAATGGGAAATTTAGATATAGTATTTCAAATCTTAGCTATGAATCTTGATCGAGCATTGAGAAATGACAACGGAGAAACAGCTTTAGATATATTTTGAGGAAATTGTTATGGAAAAGAAATCGAACGTTTTTTTTATTTTTATCTTTTTAGGAGCGACCCTTCCAATGGAAAGTATGGGTTCTTCCGAATCAATTTCTAGGGAAGAAGATGGCAACCATGCCAATGTTTTGAAAAATCAGCCTAAAGAAACTCCAATAGATACTACAAATCCCAATGCCCCCATTTCTGATATCGAACCCACTCCCGATATGGCAGAAGAAGAACCCCTTCGGGACATTTCAAGACTTCAGCCTATAGGAATTCCAAGAGAGGCCCCTGCCAGACCCGTTCCTGGAGTGGAAATGAGAAGAGTCCATCCAAACGCTCCAAGATATCAGCCTATAGGAATTCCAAGGAGAGTTATGGATTTAGGTGCAAATTTGATAAACATGTTTAGCAATACATTGCCATTGGCAAATTTATTGGCAAATTTAGGTATTCCCATGGTGGGAGACCCAAGAGTTCATCCAAATGTTCCGATTCCTCCTCTCATACCTATTCCCATAGTGGGAGGTCCACTCCCAAGAATAGCTATCGAACTCCCTCTTGAATTCGGCTCTTGGACGGAAAATGAACAAAGAATGTTCATTGCTTTGTCCTCAGGAGATTGGGAAACAGCCCGTTTTTATGTGGAAGCAGGGACCGATCCTAACTTCATTGTAGATTATCAACATCGAAAAACGCTGTTGACGTGGATGGTCGATCAATGGGACGAAAATTTAATTTCCGAAAGTATACCGATTTTGGCACTCAATCCAAAATTTGAGCCCAGTATATGTGATATTGACGGCAATACGGCTGCCCACATATGTGTGTTCAAGAATTATGCAGTTGCTCTAAATCGCCTGCTAGATTTGCCAAAATTAAAAATTAATACACGGGGAAAATTGGGTTCAACGATTTTGCATCTAATCACGATGCGATTGCTACCTTTGCCCAATTTTGGTCTTTGGGAAGAGGTTCTCTTGAGAATATTATCGAATCCCACTTGGGACTATACGGCCCAAGATAACGCCGGAATAACCGTAGAAAATCTACTGACAATAATGGAAGGCCGGATCGGTGATAATGCTATTGCAAGAGCAAATATCGCTATCCTGCGACAGGAAATCGCGGAAGTGAAAATTGGGCGTTCTGAAACCAATTTAGAGGCGGAATTGCGCGATATAATTATGGAGGAGGATGTGGAAAAACTTCGGGAGTGGTTAGCAAAAAATCCAAATATCGATGTCAATTGGCAAGATCCTCTGAATGAAAATCGTACCCCACTAATGTATGCCGTTACCACAGGAAATATTAAGATTGTCCGAGCCATTGCCGCGTTACCTGGCATTAATCCTAAACTAACCGATCGGGAAGGAAAAACGGCACTTTTCTACGCCGAAGCTAATTGTGAAGGGAAAATAATAAAACTCATAAAATCAATATCCCCGCACCCAAACGAAAATCTTGCAGAAGAAGAAATTCCATCGTTATCCCATTAATCCAGGATAAACCTTTTGAGGCAGACTATGCCTCTTCTCTATGGCCAATAAAATAATTCTTAAGACTTCCTGGTCAACGGGCTTTTTTATGATGCAATCAGCACCTAAGTTATTTATTTTTTGGAAAATGTTTGCATCGACATAGGCAGAAATAAAAGCAAAGGGCAGAAACTTTTTATGGGTTTCTTGCAAATATCGTAAAAACTGAAACCCGTCGAGCAATGGCACATCGACATCGCAAATAATAATATCTATCGATAAATTTTTCTGATATTGCGTAAGACCATCTTCACCATTATCGGCGATAATGACCGTGTAACCAAAACATTCCAATAACTTTTTTAAAGTAAATTGAAACGAGAAATCATCTTCAATGAGTAGTATTTTAGGCATCGAATGTAGGTAAAGTTATTCTAAAATGAGTTCCCTTCTTTTCCTGGGAGCGTATTTGTAATCTTCCACGATGTAATTTCACACAGTGTAGTACCAGAAACATACCAATACCCATTCCTTTACGCGTTCCT
>JAISXO010000043.1 GCA_031270475.1 Puniceicoccales bacterium
CGAAAATTACATTTGGTTTAAAGCTCCATTTGGTCTTAACGGAAGAACAAAAAATTACTCAATTTGAAATAAGTTCCGGGAATTTGCATGATGTTGCTTGCGCTAAAAATGTACTGAAATCGACCACGATCTCCGTTACTTATGAAACTTTCCGGAACGTTTGCACTTACCGGTGATTCGTTTGTTGAACTCACACTCAACCTTGGGAATCAATGCCTCAAATTCACGAAGATTGACCTCAAAGATATCATTGAACAATCTTGGACTTCGCTCAAAACTCATAGTTGATCACATTCTTGCCTCCTTACGCTCTACTTTGCACAATTTTCATACAAAGTTCAAAGCAATTTGTTAGTTTTGCAATAGGTATATTTTTATTTATTTTATTAATCAAAAATTGGCAAATATACGAAGCCAAAAAGACCAGATTTTTCCCTATTTAGTCTTCCCAATCACTTTCCCATCGGTCTATTTCTGGAATTTTTTCCCTTGAGCCGATACCAATAACCCTTTCATTAGCTCGAAGTTGCAAATCACCTCCAATATGGCAACGATAATAGCAAACATTCTCATCCATCGAAAACTTTGTCTGGCTTGTTCGCCAGTACCTATTTCTATTCCTGACTTGATCATAAACTAATATAAGATGTGGCTCAGCAGCCACAAAAGCGGCACGGGATGGACGACCACTCATAAATTCTTTGTTGGGAATAAGATCTTTAGCAACAGGAATACTCGATACAATCGTACAGTATCTTTTCCGAATTCCGCTGTTTACATCATAGGTTTCCCACAAATCTTCTTTATTGTTCACACTTCCGTGGTGAGGAGCAATGAGTACGTCCGCTCTACTGACATGCCCTTGGTCCTCTACACTGAGAGCTAAAAATAAATCTCCCGGAGCATCTCCTGGGAATATGACACGACCTCCAGCATATTCCAAGGCTAAAGCTAAAGACTGACCATTGGGATTGGTTGGCTCATTTCCATCGTTATACCGTTTCTCTGGATCTGGCAATAAAGGTCGTAAATTGCAATCTGTCTCTGCAGTAAAATTATTCAAAGCCCCTTGCAGATTTTGTTTTTCTTCCGGAGTATAATCCCAAACTTTTATCGGAAAGCACGCGTTTCCGTCCTTCTTCCTTTTGATATAGGCACATATCTGCCCATAAGGAGATTCGACCATATTACTTTTTCTGAATTGATATTCTTCCCATTTTTCTTGCACATCTGCACTTCCCTTTTCTATCGCCCGTTTTGCATTTCTTGCATAATCTGGCAAACAGGAGGTCGGCCAATAATCAAAACTTTCATTTGCCCAACCTCCGCCCACTCCGACGAAAACGTACCCCACTTCGGCTAAAATTGATCTCCTGCTACTCGGAATGTTTTGCCATAATAAACTAAAATGATCCGCATGGAGATGTGTTATCCATAATGCATAACTATATACGTTTTCACACAAACCTATATCTTTCAGATTCGCAGTAAAAGTTTTATTATTCATCCATCCCTTGCCGTCCCTTAAACCACAATCAACAATCAAAACTTTCTTTTTACCGGTATTTTCACCGCTGACAACGTCCATGCTCACCCAAATGCAATTCCCCTGCCCCACATTGAAAACATAAACATCAACCGCACAAAACAAAGGGCTGAACCAGCAATATAAAAACGCTAAAATTGTACCCAATTTCATGGTTTTCCCCAAAAAGATACGTTTGGAAGTAATTCATCAATTTTCTTGAAATCTTCATTCATCTTTTCATATGATCCGGGATAAAGAGCGTTCAATCCTATTGAACGAACCTCTTGTAAAAAAATAATATTCTCGTAAAATGCACTCTCATCCGTGTCCGATGCTCCTTGCTCACAATAAATTTTTTCAATTTCTTTCATATATTTTTCATTACTAGCATTAGCAGTTTGTTTCTTTTTTAAAAACTCACATACATATCCGATCATCTTTTTAACATTTTCACCATTTGATAACATCTGCAATTCCGTACGTTTCCAAGCCATCCCCATTATAGGCAACTGTGACAGCTTTCCTCGACACCTACAAGATGTTTCCATACCGTTTAATAACTTCAAATCTGCCTGAACTTCCTCCTGCGATTTATAATCTTTCAAGCCCTTTTGCAGGACCTTTCCCAACAATTGCTCCTCTTGTTCTTCTCTTCCGACACCAGAAGTAGCAAAACAAAAATTACTAAAACCACTGACCATAAGACCTAAAGCCACTATTTTTGAATATTTTCTTATCATAACAAAATCTTTCTTTAAATTATTTACGAAGTCTGATTGGATTATTATTGACGCAAGTATTTTTTTTAAAGTCAAGCTTTTTTATTATTTTTTATCCATCGAGGTGCGAGAAATTGTACCAAAAAAATTTTCGACAACGAACTTTTCCTTGACTCAGACCATTCGTTTATCGGCTGCGAAAGAAAGGGAAACCGAAAAGCAAAAACGTCATCACCTGCATATGTTGTCTGATGGCAAAGATGATAAATTAATATAAAACACGGCACATCTTTTATCAGAGTTCAAAGCAATTTGCTGCTTTTACAATAGGTCTAATATAGAATAGATTATCCCGACCTCCCGAGTACCTATTCCCGATTCATGCGAATCCAAATCCTCTCCCGAATTACTCCGTCATTTTTTGGGAAATATACTGAATTCACTTGGGCCACATGTAAGAGTTGTCCCCATAAGGCCGAAAAGATGGCAGAACAATGGAGCTCAAAATCCGGAACATGATTTTAATATAATGTATTATTAGAATATGGAGAAAATTCGGAGATGTATATGATTTGTAGTGATCCCGAGAAGTGGCATGATGGCCTTCCATGTGAGGATATAAGAAGAGTTGCCAAAGGCTGGATGGAGCATTTGTTTTAGTTTCCATTGTTATTAGTTTTTATCGCTGTCGTTGGACAGGAAGCGTTAAAAACGCATAAAAAACACTAATATGCAAACAAGCGCTTGACCGCAGGTACTGATTTATATCCAATGAGCCTCATGTTTTTATTGAGTCATCGAGTGATTAAATCGGTGGTATTTTGTACGATTTGTTTACTTTCGTGGAGGAGTGCTTTTGTGTGGGCAGCAGCTGCACCGGCAATACATTTGGATTTTCCCGCTGGAGCTCCCGGAAGGTGCCCAGGTTGTGTAAGTTGCAGTCAAAATCCTCCTGGAGGTGGTGCTGGGGGACCAGCCCAACTTTTCGAGCATTTTACTTTACAGGATTTAACAGGAGCAAATGCCGATATTTATTTCCCAATCGACGGTCGTCAGCCGACAACTCCAAATGCAGCGGTATGGTCTTGCGCGAATGTGGATGCGAATAATCTTGCTTCGCCGATTACTCAATGGTATTGGGACGCGTTTTTTACGCAGAATTTTGGATTTGCAGCAGGTGCTGCGCCTCAAGCACCAGGGCAAATTATGGTATTGACAGGAGGAACGCATACTGAGCGAACAAGCTTTACAGGGGCATTTCGTACAATAGCAGCTAATCCGGTTGGGCGGGTGCTACTTTATAGGCTTATCATAGAAATTAGAAGACAGGATGCTGCCAACCGTGGATGTTTTGAGGGAGGTATCATTGTCAATTTAACTATGTTATTGATGAGAAATAACGCTAGAAGAATTCGTGTGACTTTCGCGTTAAATGAGGTTTTTTGTTTCATATGTGGAGGCGGGACTCATATTTCTGCTAGAATAAATTTCAATAATCCTGTTAATCCAGTACGAATACCGATTTTTCGTATACAGGCCTTAATGATCGATACTTTTTGTAACTTGCGGAGTTTAGATATCCCTCTATTTCATGAGATGTTGCATTGGTTCCATTGTTTAAGAGACCATGATCGATATCGTCAGGAAGCAGCACGGACTTTGCCAAGTTGCTATCAGTATCTGAGTAGGTGTTATTATGGGGATATAAGCGAGCTTTTTGCGTGGTGTCATCTTAAGCATGAAGAAATGCGGACGATATTGGGAGCTCCTCGTTACGATAGACAGGAGGAATTGAAGTTATTTCATAAGGAGGCTTTGTTATCTGTGAATCCAGGAGGAATAGGAATTCCAGTTGGCCCTAGGTTTTTACCGCCAATTGCTCGATTTTACGAAGGGGATGATTTATCGGAGAATACCTATAGAATGGCAAGGCATGCTGTTGCTGCTAATCCGATTCGAATGCGTTTTGGTCATGGAGGATCAATTAATCCAGTTGCTTGTTTTCCCGTTCGCATACTTCCGCCTAAACGGTTTCAACTGGCTAATTTGGTAGCAAGAAATTGCTGTAATGCGATTGTGACTGCGAACGGCGGCCAACCAATAAATAACTGGAATTTAATTTCAGGGGAGGCGGCGCAATAATAAAGCTTGACAGCCTTTGTTTGTTGTTATTTAGTATTGGAAATTTAGAAGGATGTTCTTATGAAAAAGTTGAAATTAGTTGGGATCGTTACAGGAGTTTTGGGTTTTCATTTTAGCGATGTGTATGCTTCTTCAAGCGCTTTATTGACCCAGGCTGAAATAATTGTTAATTGTGGAGTTGATGGGTTGGGGGAGGAATGGTCCCCAAGTACGGTACAGAATTTCCTGGATGCTGCCGAGCAATGTCGTGACCAACTACAAAAAAGTCCTCTATTTGAGGGAGATGAACAATTGATACTTGTGGAAGGAGAGCTAGCATCTCTGGAAGAAACTGTCCGAGATTTAGAAGAATTGGCCATGAAACCGGATGAGGAAAAAAAGCGGTACTTAAAATCCATTGCATATCGTTCTGATCCACGTCTTCAGTCACTTATTCTTTCAAGGCTTGATCAAATAGAAAAAGGTCAAAGTGGAGAAAAGCAGTCTGAGGAGGGGAAAAGCAAAATGGATAGTGAAGATATTCCTCCAGTGATTTCGGCCAAAAGCGAGGCAAATCCGAAAATCGTAAAAGGAAGCGTTCTAAAAAAAAGTAAGAAATCTAACCCAGAAAATCAAAGGTAGTAGCGTTGTTGTTACCTTTGGATTTTCCTGCCGGCGCTCCAGGCAGGTGTTTGGGTTGTGCGGATTGTACTCAAAATCCGCCTAGCGGTATCCACAAGAGGTCCAAGATCAAGAAGCACTTGCTGTGCGGATCTTGCAGCAGTAGCGGGAGAAGTGCGTGATTACCATGAGGATCCAACAGATCAAAAAAAGGGTAGGTTGGAAGGCATAGCTAGGACCTATGGAGGAAATGTACATAAGTTCGTGTGGTCTGTGATTAAGCCGGCAGAATGAAATCCTGCCCATCCAATAAATAAGGTGCAAACAAAGAAAAGTTCTGATATTGAATCATTTTGACAAAGACAAGAGGTAAACAATATGAAAGATTTTGGAGTTGACTAAAGAGACAAAGTAGGAGTATGATTCATAAATTTACTTCCTTAGGCAGAGTGTTGGAGTGTATCTTTGTCAAGGAGATTTGGTAGGAGATATAAACTTTTTCAGATTGCTCCTTCGTAACGATGTTGGCCTTTTCAACCTTTGCGATTTCATGTTTTTCCATGAACAGTACCGCCTCTGCGATTTCTATATATAATTCCCTTTCAAAAACCTCAAGCCTTCTCCCTAAAGGAGTTTCTCTCTTGCCAAGGAAGGTCTCGATCGGGTCTGTCCAAAGTTCGGGGATTTCACGGCGCATCGTTTGGGACGTCAATGGGGCACTTCCATAACCTCCTCTGCGATTTCGTGCTTTTCCATGAACAGTACCTCCATTGCGACTTCTATATATTTCCCTTTCAAAAACTCAAGCCTTCTCCCTAAAGGAGTTTCTCTCTTGCCAAGGAAGGTCTCGATCGGGTCTGTCCAAAGTTCGGGATGTCGAGCTTCGCAACGCCCACGATATTTCCTATGACGACAACATCACCCGCAGCCACGTCAGCTACCGGTGTATGGTCAATCGATTCTCCTTTTTGTATTGCGGAGGCGTTCGAAGCGCTAGCAAAATGAGTTTTGAGCCCATTTTCTCAAAAGTAACATTTTGATGAAATTATTACAATGACCCCGGAAATAATGCCACACCTATGGAACACGCGCGTTACAATGTTACGATGGCAGCGATGCTAGCTTACTGCCGGGATGCGGTTATCGGGAAGGGCAAGAGGTGGTCCCAAGGCAGTTCCTAGCGGATGCCCCATTGCGTCTACACCATTTGGCAAGATAGAATCCCGCAAGCCAGTGGATGCCGGATTCTCATGAAACACGGTAATAATAACCACTTGCAAAACATTCACCCCTGTTGCATCTGGAAGCGACTCTTTCACCTGAATCGCAATTCTGAGATAATTCGTATCTGTTGTTACCATAGGAATTACACCACCCGCTGAAGAATGCTGCCCCGAAGGGTCATTCAAATTAGCGACAAGACCCGGTAAGGTACTAGCATGTGCGGGTGTGGAAACAGCATGTCCGGCTAAGTTCGCATATAGTACAAAACCATTCGCAGGATGAGCACCTGGTAACGGCACCGCGCCATTGTATTGAAAAGCTCCAACGGAAAAAGAGACATGGCCGGAAAGTAAAAGATCTAGAACCTCAGAGGTAATTTGTTGACATAAATCGAAAGTTTTACCATCGTCTCCTCCGGTTAGGGCATACCGCGAAAGTATGGGACGACTTGCTGCTCCCATTCTTCTAAGAGGTGCCGCATACCAATCGACATAATGTCCCTGGTTAACCAGATGAGCCGATAGCAAGCCCTTTTGGGAAGGTATCTGAAATCGAACATTATTATTAGCAATCTCTGCTCCAAGGATCGTTCCCACATCCGTCGGATTAGCAGCCCCCAACATATTATTTCCCAAAGCAGTAGCTATCGCATTGGCATCGAGCACCGCCCCTCCCGCTACCCTGGCCACCGGAACATAACCCGCACCCCAGGATACTTGGAAAGTAAGCAACCACAGAGAAATAATAGACAACCTACTAAAATGAGAAAATTTCACTATCGTCCCCTAAGCCCTCCTGCCCTTGCCCTTAATATCGCTTTATTTTGTATAACTTTTTTTAAACTTTCAAACCATTTTTTAGCTAGCCCATAGTACCGATTATGATTTTCAACTTGCTTTGGAGTATAATCCGGTAGCTCAAAATACGCCACGGAAATAATCTGTGCGAGATTGCCGATATGCTGATCGATTACCTCTAACCATCCATCTAAATTTTCGACATTTTTTCCTCGTTTTACTTGGGCTATGATTTCTTTCATGCTTCTTTTGAGCTCTTCATCTAATGCTTCCCCACCGGAACCATCAAAAATTGTTGCACTAGGCCGCGAATATATTGCTCCATTCTCTTCTATTGCAGCATGTATAATCTCATCCACGGTTCTCTGGGGTCCTGGAGGGATGTTTTGATTCTTCGCCATAGCTGCTTTTCCTATATTTTGTGGCGGCACTTTACCTCTCTTTGTCATACTCGATTTCCCTTTATTTTTCTTTGTCCTATTTTTAGGCAACATGGCAGGCGACAATCTCCCTGGAGGATCAGCAACTTCCACAGCTCCGCAATTTTTTCCAGCTAACGCTAATCCCACAACCAATATTCCACTAAGTTTTCTCTTAACCATATCTTCCGAAGCTCATTGCAATTTAATGGCCTGTCAACGCCATTTCTCCCTAAAAAAGATTTTGATGAACCATTACAAATTAGGCTCAACCTCAAGCACAAAAGATCCCAAAAATACACAAATAAAACCTAAACTATAACGACTGAAAAGCAGAAATTGCTACTGCCTTTAGCCGTCGGCCCATCGAATAAATTTGCCCTTCCATCCGCCTCAATTTGGATATCGGCCATCTTGAATGATAGCGAATCCTCAATAATCTACCTTTAAATGCCTATTTTTTTGCACTTCGGAAAGCCGTAATGCGGTTCCCTTCGCCGTGGAATTTACCTCCGTTAGCGCACCGGATTGGATCGCCGATAAACGTGCCCTAACGCGATTTGCCGTTTTTAATTCCGGCAGAGGTCG
>JAISXO010000055.1 GCA_031270475.1 Puniceicoccales bacterium
AAGGCCCAATCCCTACCGGGATTAGGCAACGGAGTTGCCTTCCCCTCGTCGCGAAGCGACGAGGGAGGGCCTTTGGCCCTTCGCCTCAGGACGTCCGCCCATAGCGGGACCGAAATCCAATCCAGGAGATGGATCCCTGATAGAGATTCTAAGGGTGTGTAGCCCTTAGATAACGATTCCCTAACGTGGATTCTAAGGGCGAGGAGTCCTTCAGTTTAGAGTTTGCAGCAATGGCCGGTAGCAACGAAATGGCTAGAAATTTTATGGGCTTGAAAAAGGCAATCGCGGATAGATTTTTTCTGCAATTTGGCGAGTAAATAGCCGGCATTGAAGTGATCACCGGCTCCGGTCGTCGTCTTCGGATGTTTAACAAAAAATGCATCTACGTAGGCAGGACCGAATGAAGTCACAGCGGCGCAGCAGGCGGTATCATGAATTACAATTTCATCGATTTTCATTTGAGAATGAATAAAATGGCAAAGGGTTTGAATATCAGATTTTTCCAAAGAGGAAAGATTATTCGTTGATTGGTGACCTTCGAGAACAGCGGCGATTTGTTCCGCTTCTTTTAGATTGAGTCCTAAAATCGTGGTACGTTTTTGTGTATAGAGTTGAATCAACTGAAGGATGTTATAAATATCGTCATTGGAACGTTTTTCGGGATCGGCAAGGTCAAAAAAGCAGAACTTTTGGCGATCTTCCCGAATATGATCTTTAAAAAACATCAAAATTTCATTCAAATGAACGAGCATCGTCCAGTTTGTAAAACAAAGAACATCACAGGAAAAAATTTTCTCGCTATTTTTTTTGATATGAGGCAAAATATTTTCAAGGGTAATGCAATCGAGGGGCTGAGTAATGCCGAGGAGCAGTTTACCGTCTTCGAATTCGATGGCATTGGTAATACCCGGATTCCCTATGGAAATCGGATTTATTTTTGGTAAAAGTTTATGAAATATGGGATCAATCGGATGGCCTAGGGCTCCTATAAGTTGTACGGAAACGTTGTAAAATGCAAGCGTTTGAGCTAAAATTGGCCCATTGCCACCGATACGATGTTCGAGGGGGAAGATCTCCACATTGGTACTTTTTCCGGAAGCATTGACAATCCGTTCTGCAAATTGTTTAATTTTTTTTATTTTTTTAAAATTATTTCCAGGACCAAAGCGTTGATCAACGGCAATAAAAATATGGTCGATAAATCCATCAAATCCGACAAACGCTGAAAAATGTTGATTCATAGTCCTATGGTAAAAAAATCTTCTCCTAAAGCAAACCAAGAAGTATTAGTTTTGAAGAAGCATTAATTTTTAGAAACTTGTGTAAATGTTGCCGCATAGATATTGTGAAATCCGTGTTTGCGAAGTATTTTACAACATTCATTAATTGTTGCGCCGGTCGTAAAAACATCATCAAAAACAATTAATTTGCGTTCGTGATCAATTTTAAATTTAGGATCAATACTAAAAGCATTTTTTACATTTTCTCGCCGTTCGTTGATGTGAAGTCCTACCTGGGGTGGAGTGTGACGCCTCCGCTTCAACAGTGAAAGGACTTTCATATCTATGGGCAGTTTTTGTAAAGATTTAGCGATAATTTCGCTTTGATTATATTCCCTTTTGAAAACTCGCTTCCAATGGAGAGGCACGGGAACGAGTATGCTGTCCTGCAATAAGGCCATAAATGTCGCATTTTTTTGTATAATTTTCGCGAAATCTTTCGCCAAATATTCCCCCTGCTTATATTTCAATTGATGAATGAGGCTCCGCGTTATGTGGTTTAATCGCACGGCGGAACGCAAGGCAATAAATTGAAACTCTGAGTGCGAACAACGATGGCAAAAGAACGGCCGTTCACCCAAAACTTCCCCAAAATCATGGCCGCACTTTATGCAAATATTTTCACCGATAAAAACAATTTTCTTAGCACATGTTTCGCAAATGTATTCAAAGTTATGCGTCGATAAAAATTCACCACAAATACAGCAATACCGCGGAAAAATTAAATCAAACAGGCGTTCTTTCCATGTCACCATAGGGGAATTATTTTACAAATTTAATATAATTTGTCAAATTTGACTCCTTGCCATCGGAAGCTCCATCCGGGATACTGCCTAAAGGTTACGCCTCCTTAAAAATCCCCGCCAGGGAATCCATTCCCCAGCCACGGGCATCGCCCGTGGCTGAGGGCTAAAGGCCCCCTCGTCGCGAAGCGACGAGGAACAACTTTGTTGTCAATCCCGGTAGGGATTGGGCCTTTAGCCCCCGCGGCGAAGCCGGCGGGGCCGGACCGGCATTCATCACCGCTGAGACAGCTGTAATAGACGTGTTTTGACCGCATCGGTAATTTGGTCCCACTCGAAATTCCAGGTAAAAAAACCATCACACTTTTTTTCTAATTCCAAAAGATCCGGCAAAGTCGCCATCACTGCACCGGCCCCACTATCGCGCAAATGAAGTAACCCATTGCGATTGACGCGATTCAAATCTGTACCGAAGCAGCGTTGCAATTCGTTACGGGAATCCGGAGAAAGCCGCTCGGAAAAATTCTTCAACCAGCGCAGCAAGGAATCGCTGAAATAATTACTAGAATAGGCGATATGGTATCCCAAAAAATTTTTAGGAAATACCTGTGTTACAGATTTTTCCTGTGAAAAGCAAAAGGGAATGGCCACCGCAGTAGCCATATCCAATTGGCGAATGGCGCGTTCCATTTTTAAATTACTTTCAAATATATCGCTAGCAATAATGTTTCGCGTTCGCAGGATTTCACGAATTCGATC
>JAISXO010000001.1 GCA_031270475.1 Puniceicoccales bacterium
GGGGTTCAAGGGGGAAGGATTCCCCCTTGCCAGAAAATACCCTAACGAGCTCTTCCTTCTAGACTCCCGCAAAAAGTTATAGATTTTTTGACTTCTTTATAATCTTTATCAATAACCGTTTTTCCCTACGAATATACATCCCATGCGCTTCAATCTAAAAGTTACTCCAAATGCTTCCCGTTCCGAAGTAACCGTCGAAGTAAACGGCGATTTGAAAATCAAAGTACAGGCGCCCCCAGAAGACGGCAAAGCCAATAAAGCTGCCATCCTACTACTCGCTAAACATTTCAACGTCCCCAAAAATCGCATCAAAATTGTCGCCGGACAAAAATCACAGCAAAAAGTTATCGAAGTATTTGGATTGCCAAACGAAAATACCTTGAACAAATAGAATCATGCGGATTCAAAAATTTTTGTCCCAATGTGGCTACTGCGCACGACGTAAAGCAGAAATGCTCATCGCAGAATCCCGCGTCACTGTCAATAATCAACCGGCTGCAATCGGCCAAATCATTGACGAAACAAAGGATATCGTTCGAGTTGACCAAGCGCATATTCGCGGCACGCCTAAACAAACTCTCGTACTCATGCTCAATAAACCCCGTGGCATCGAGTGTACCTCGCCCAATAAATATAATTCCGGACAAACAGTTTTTGATTTTATTCCACGTCCATTCGTCCGCGAACGATTCCTCTACTGTGGCCGTCTCGATAAGGAAAGTCAGGGTATGCTCATCCTTACCAATGACGGCAATTTCGCTCATCAACTTACCCATCCAAGTTCCGATATCACAAAAATTTATTCCGTCATACTTTCAAAACCAATCGCTTCGGATCAAATCGCGAAAATGTTGAAGGGCATCGAAGATGAAGGTGAATTGCTAAAAGTAGAAAAAATTTCGGAATGTCCCCCTCATAATGGCCATCAAGTCCTCGAAATTTGCTTGCAACAAGGCCGAAAACGAGAAATTCGCCGCATGATTGAAAAATGTGGTAGCTATGTCCACCGCCTGAAACGTACCCAGATCGGCCAGCTTAAATTGAAAAATCTCCGCATCGGTGACGTCAAATTGCTCGCCCAGGAAGATATCGACAAATTGTTTGCCTAAAACAGGCCTAAGGGCTCCTCGCCCTTAGGAATCCTCGCCAGGAAATCCATTCCCTGGACCCGGAAACAGGCCCGCGGCGAAGCCGCGGGCCTGTAAGGCATTCTGCCAGACCGGCCCTTCGGGCCGGGCTGGCAGAAAATGAGGTCAAGGAGTCATTGACTCCTTGCGGGGGGCCTGGGGGGCAGAGCCCCCCGAGAAACTAAAGACCAAAACGTCGAATGACTTCATCGCCAAGCCGATCGTATGCTTTAGCGCCGCTACTCATTTTATCGTAATCAAAAATGGACTGGCCAAAACTCGGTGCTTCGCTCAGGCGAATGGAACGGGGAATCACTGTTTCGAAGGCAAGGAGAGGAAAATGTTTTTTTACATCGTCGGCAATTTGGTGTGATAAATTGGTACGAATATCGAACATAGTCATCAAAATCCCGCCGACTTCCAGGGAGGGATTGATACCCCGCGAGCGCAAATCTTCCACGACGCTCAAAATTTGACTGAGGCCTTCGAGTGCCAGGTATTCGCATTGCAGTGTCACAATGAGTTTATCGGCACAGGCCAAACTATTCATCGAAATGAGGCCCAAAGCTGGCGGGCAATCCAAAATGATAGCACGGAAGCGATCGGAACTTTTTATGGGGGAGAGGCATTGGCGCAGGCGCATTAAATAGTCTCCTTTCCGGCTCAATTCCACTTCAATGGCGGCCAAATCGACTTCCGCGGGAATAATGGAAAGATTTTTTTGCACCGTTTCTTTGACGCGGTCGATCGCAGCCGCCTCGCCATGGAGCACGTTGTACAAGCTGCCGCCGCTTTCTTTTTTCAGTCCGAGGCCGCTCGTCGTATTGCCCTGGGGATCGAGGTCGATGAGAAGGGTTGCGATTCCTTTTCGGGCCAGCGAAGCCGATAGATTGATAGCCGTCGTCGTTTTACCGACTCCGCCCTTTTGATTTGCGATCGAAAAAATAGTCGCCGTCATAGTTTTTATATGTTAAATTATCCGCGTAATTCAAACGCAGAATTTTTCCGAATTTGCGAAACTAACTGTTCAAAAACCTGATTAATTTCCCGATCAGACGGTGTTTTTTGGTTATTTTTGAAGGACAAACTCAGGCCCAAACTTTTTTTATTTTGCGGTAAACTTACGCCCCGATAAATATCAAAAACGACGATTTCGATGTTCGAAAAAATATCCTTTGCGATTTCTTCCGCCATTGTTTGGACCCCATCGATGACCGTTTGCGCTGGACAATCACCGTCGACGATAAGTGAAATATCGCGTTTCGCCGCAGGGAAACAACTAAAAGATTGATACTTTTTGCTTTTATTTTCCCGTTCGAACAAAGAAATTTTCATAAATATCTCTCCGGCAATCAGCGGCATTTTGAACACTTTCACCGCTTCATTTCCCAAAAACCCGACATAGGCCTCCACGGATTGTGATGTGAGATCGCCGATTTTGGCGGAATAGCCTTCTTCAAAGAAAGAATTTTCACACTTTTTTATTGGTTCAAAGGGCTCGTCGCTCGCCAATGTCCAAATTTGACGCATCAGATTTTTGGCATCGAAAAACGTGGGTTCCCGAAAGCGATCCCAATGCATATCCCGAGATTCCGTGGGTATTAAAAACGCTACGGCAATGAGTTCTTCGAAAGAATCGTTCCATTTTTGCACGACGTGACCGATTTCAAAAAATTTTCCATGGCGATTGTCGTTTTGTAAATTGTGGCGAAAATTTTCGATCAACCCAGGAATAAGCGACGTTCGCAAGTGTGTCTGGTCCTCAAGCAGGGGGTTGGCCACCGGAAGCGCATCGGTCGATTCGGGACGCAGCGAGTAGTTGTAGCACTCGTTAAACCCGTTGTCCGCTAAAAATTGTGCCACCAAATTCCGCTTTTTAACACTGGCGAGCGACGCCCAATCCGTAATTTTTGCGACAACAGCGGCCTCGGGAATATTATTGACACCGTACACCCGCAAACACTCTTCGACGAGATCGATAGGCCGCGTCACCTCCCAGCGGTAGGAAGGCGATTCGACCATCCATCGCTCCGGATTACTGCGATCGACCGCATATTTGAGGCGCGTCAACAGGTCCGCAATCGCGTCGTCGACAATCGAAAATCCTAGAATTTTTCGGACAAAATTTGGATCCAATTCAATTTTTTTCACCGAAGGCAACTCCTGCCCTTCTTTGATCGACGTCACCAACTCCGCTTCACAGAGATCCATGATCATTTTGGCGGCAATTTTTCCAAAATTTTCCGTCTGAGCCCCATCGACATGACGCGCGTAGCGATGGGCACTGTCCGTGGAAATGGCCAATTTTTTTGAGGTTTTACGCACGCTATCGGCGACAAAACAGGCGCTTTCCAATACGATTCCCACCGTCGTTTCCGTGATTTTCGTCGACTCCCCACCAATTACACCCGCAATCGCTAAGGGATGACTTTCATCGCAAATTAATAACATTTTTTCATCTACTTCATGAATTTTACCGTCGAGTGTGGCGATTTTTTCACCGCTCCTAGCCCCGCGAATAATAATTTCTTTCCCGATTTTCGCACGATCGAAGGCGTGTAGCGGCTGCCCGTAGGCCAACATCACCCAATTGGTAATGTCCACAATATTGTTCACGACGGCAATGCCAACCGCTTCCAAATCGCGGCGAATCTCACCCACACTCTCTCCGACTTTTATATTCTTTAAAATAATAGCCGAATAAAATTTACAATCCGGAGATTCAATGCGAATCGCTAAATCTGAACCGTCTCTGCGTTCTTCAATGGACGGCACCGCAATGGGGTGTAAGGGCAAATTATACCAGGCTGCAAGCTCTCGCGCAACACCGTAGTGGCAAAGCGCATCGCCGCGATTCGTCGTCAATTCCAATTCAAAAATTACATCGCTGAAAATATCGCAAACTCTCGTCCCTAATGGCCAATTTTTTTCTAAAATAAGTAAACCCTCGTGGTCGCTTCCTAGGCCCAATTCGCGGCTGCTACACATCATTCCCTCCGACTCTACACCGCGAAGTTTCGACTTTTTTATTTTCACGTTGCCAGGCAATACGGCTCCCGGTAGCGCCACCGGAATATGGTCGCCTTTCTTGAAATTTTTTGCCCCACAAACAATTTGCCGAATATTTCCATCACCAATATCGACCCGGCAAATGCTGAGATGGTCCGCGTCGGGATGCTTTTCAAAATCTAGTATCTTTCCCACAATTACCCAATCGCCCACACCAAATCCCCTGTGGGTAACCGACTCCACTTCAAATCCAACCCTGACAAAAGCCTCTCCAATGCCATCCGGCCTATCGGAGAGATCAACAAAACGTTTCAACCAATTTAAACTTACCTTCATCGCTATAGGGGAATCTTTTCAAAAATTCCCGCGATGCAAAACAATTTTTCAAACAATTGTGTACCGCTTCCCAGAGGGCTCTGCCCTCTGGACTCCCGCAAGGAGTCAAAGACTCCTTGACCTCGTTTAGCGGCAAAGCCATGTGCAATTTGCACATGGCTTTGCCGCTAAGTTGAGTTAGCCCCCGCGGCTTTGCCGCGAGGGCTAAAAAAGTGTTCTTTTTAATTGTAGGCCAAGTCTATGCACAATGTGCA
>JAISXO010000040.1 GCA_031270475.1 Puniceicoccales bacterium
GTCGCGAAGCGACGAGGGGGAACTACAGTCCCCGCGGCGAAGCCGCGGGGACTGTATCTTTCGGCCGGCCCGGCCCTTCGGGCCAGGGCCGGCCGGGCTAAATTTCTTACGGCTGAGCCGGCGAAATTTCGCCGGATTTGGCCGTCAAAGGAGGTCAAGGAGTCGGGACTCCTTGCGGGGGGGGATGGGGGGGCAGAGCCCCCCAGGAACAAAAAAACTTGCTTATTCTTTAGAGCTACCAAAGTACCTTCATATGATTATAGAAAAAAAATTATTGGATCTTTTTCTGGAACAAATTCGGAATGAGTTAGAGTCGGCTTACAAATACCTAGGCATGTCGGCCTATTTTGAATCGACTCCCTACAAGGGTTTTGCGAAATGGATGCGCAAGCAAGCCATAGAAGAGACGGAACACGCGATCAAACTTTTTGACTACGTCAATGAGCGCGGCAATCACGTCGAACTATTCCCACTGGAGCCCATGCCGACCCATTACGCATCGCCGCTGGAAGTTTTCCAAGAAACCCTGAATCATGAACGGCAGGTTACCCATCTCATTTCCGAGATGTACGTTGCCGCCCTTGAGGTTAGAGATTTTGCGGCTCAAATTTTTCTACAATGGTATATTACCGAGCAAGTTGAAGAAGAGAGACAAGCGCAGGATATCCTAGATTTAATCGAAGTCGCCGCCGACAATACGTCTGCATTAATGGGAATCGACAGGCAGGTTAGCCAAAGGGAAGATTAAAATTAGGTCCATAGGCAGCAGGTCAGAAATTTTGCGGTCAAAATTTTTCTGCGATGGTGTAATTCATTTGGTTGAAGTTTTCCCCCGATGCTAATCTAAAAATAATAAAATCCAAAAAACGCCGAAAAAACTAGGGAATTATTATGAAAAAAGATTCCCTTTTTTTGAAAATCCTTTAGCATACCGCCCATGGAATATGGAGTGGTATTGGTGGCATTGGGACTGCTCTTCGGGGGATGCAAAACGATAAAAGATTTGCCAAAATCTGATTTCCAATTTTTTATTGAACAAAAATCAAATAGAGACGACCTTTTCTGGTCATCGACGGCTATTCTCCCCATCAGTCAACTGAATATCAATATTTGTTCCCAGCCGATCCTGTTGGCCAATGACGTAGAATCCGTATCCATCGCTCAGTCGAATTTCGGCAAATGCCTGATCTTCCAACTCACACAGCGGTCAGCCATCGAATTTTACAAATTGTCCGTCGATGGTCTCGGTCGAAAAATTGTTTTCGTCTTCAATGGAAAAGCCCTCGGCCTATCCATGCCCATTTGCAACGCAACTCTGGACGGTACCTTTGCGATCTTCCCCGAAACGGAAGACCTGGAGCCATTGGTAAAAGATATTAACGATACGATCCTAAAGCTAAAAAAATTAAAAGAAACATAAAAAATGTCCCTATTTCGCTCACTATTTCGTAAATATTCGAAACTTCCCGAAGAAAAAATACGGGAAATCTACGCCAATAAGGACGACGAAGGCAATGCCATCAGCACCGGTACTCAGAAAAAAAGCAGCTCCGCAGAAGAATTTCTCGACTTCTGGATCCAAAAGGCCGTCGAAATGGAGGCCTCCGATGTCCACTTCGAACGTTTCCGAGCATACGTAAAGATACGCTATCGCATCGATGGTAAGTTGCAAACCATAAAAAAATTGCCCATCAATCTCCACAGCGGCATCGTCGCACGTGTGAAAATTTTGGCTAAATTAAAAATCGATGAAAAACGCGTTCCCCAGGACGGACGTTTTTCGCTGGTCAATAACGATAGAAAATTCGATGTGCGCGTATCCATTCTTCCCGGCTATCTCGGCGAATGCATCGTATTGCGTTTATTGCGCAGCGACGGCGAAAATTTCTCTCTGCAAAAACTCGGAGCCCGGGATAAGGATGTGGAAAAATTGACCCATCTCGTTTCCATTCAAAACGGAATTATCGTCGTCGCCGGCCCAACCGGTTCCGGGAAATCCACCACGCTATATTCCATTATTAAACAAGTTTCTTCTTCGGAGCGCAAGGTCATCACCGTGGAAGACCCTGTGGAATACCAATTGTCGGGAATTAATCAAGTTTCGGTCAACGAGACGATCGGCATGACCTTCGCAAGGGCACTGCGTTCGATGCTTCGTCAGGCACCCAATATTATTCTCGTCGGCGAAATCCGCGACAAGGAAACGGCGGAAATTGCGATCCGTGCGGCGCTGACAGGCCACCTTGTTTTTAGCACGGTCCACGCGAAAGATACCATCAATGCGATTACCCGATTGCTCGACCTTGGCGTGCCGGCCTATCTCGTCGCAGCGACATTGCGGGGCGTTCTTTCCCAACGGCTCGTGCGCAAGCTGTGTTCCAAGTGTTCCAAGGAAGGCGTATTTATGCCGGAATTTTTAAAGGAAATAGCGCCGGAATTTCCCATCCCCGAGGAAGCTAAAATAAGGGAACCGACGGGTTGTATGCACTGTTTAAATACGGGATACAAGGGCCGTCAAGCCGTAATGGAAATTTTACCGATAAGCGACACGCTTCAAAAATTGATCGATCGAAAAGCTGATGAAGATGAAATTCGTCAACAGGCGAAGGAGGAGGGACTGGAAACGCTCAGGGAAATTGCTCTGCAGCATTACGTGAGCGGTGAAATCGGCCAAGAAGCTCTTCTCGCCCTTCTAGCCGAAATGTATTAGCAAAAGTTATAAGCTTTTCTTATAGTTTTATTTGTCGCACAAAAACTACTTGCCACAAAAACAAACGGACGATAGAACGTTCTTTATTATGTTAAACGTTATGTTAGATAAAAAAATCCTATCTGTTGGTGGGACACTATTATGTGCCCATATTTCCTTCGGTTCGTTGCCTGGCTCTT
>JAISXO010000021.1 GCA_031270475.1 Puniceicoccales bacterium
GTGATGGAGCTAAACGCCGATGGTTCCAAGACGCGACAGGGGATTCCGTGGATGGTCCCGAGGGTCAAATATATGTTGGGTAACTACCACTATATCGGTAAGGTCAATTACAATGGGAACGTTGTCGAGGGGGAGCAGGATGCCATCATCGATCAGGAACTGTGGGATCAGGTACAGGAGTTTCGATGCGAAAATAAGCAAACCAATGACCGTTATACTCGGATGGAGACGGTTGCGCCGCTGAAGGGTGTGCTTCGTTGTGGCCACTGCAATTGCGCGATGGCGCCGACTTACACCAAAAAACACGGCAGAAGATATTTTTACTATAAATGCCAAAAGGATTCGGAGCGAGGCATCTCGATATGCCCCGTAAAGTCGATCAGTGCGGGAGAGATCGAGCATTTAATTTATGATCAATTGGTCAAAATCATGCAGACGCCCGAGGTTTTAGTTGCCCTGGAACAACATTCTGGGATGGAAGCTAAGGCGATACTTGCCCAGTTCGATGGCGAAATTTGGATGGCGATGAACAATGGCGAAAAGCGACGCCTTATCGAGTTATTGGTCGAAAAAGCAGAAGTAAGGGAGGATGGATTGACGATTGAAATTCGCACTGAAGGCATTAAATCGCTGCAGGCAGAATACATCTACAAAGATAAAAGCTATGCATTTGCTCCGAAACTGGAGATTAAAGTTACCGTCCTCCCCAATGGAAATGTCAGCATCTTCATCCCACTGATATTTAGAAAGCATTCGCAACGCCGGAAAATTATCGTGAATGGAGGCATTAGGGATTCGGCGGATTTAGATCCGCTATTGGTTTCGATTGCCCGTGGACGTCGTTGGCAGCGAATGATCGATGACGGGATTTTTGTGAATTGCTGTGAGTTAGCGAAGGCTGTGGGTCGAGATCCTTCGCAAGTGGCATCCAACTTACGCACAGCGATGTTAGCGCCGGATATCGTCCATCAAATTATCGCGGGAAATGCCCCTAAAACACTGACGTCTCAAACGATGCGCCGTGAAATCCCCGAGCTCTGGACAGACCAGATGGAGACCTTCCTCGGCAAAAGGGAAACCCCGTCGACACGGTCGACTTCGATACCGCTAACGCGTGAGACGAGAGCAGTCGGCACGGCCGTCTGCGATAGAGCTGGCTTCACCAGCAATGGCCAACACGATGCGCCGTGAAATCCCCGAGTTTTGGGTGGACCAGATCGAGACCTTCCTTGGCGAGAGAGAAACTCCTTTTATGGGAGAGGCTTGAGGTTTTTGAAAGGAACATATATAGAAGTCGCAGAGGAGGTACATGGAAAAGCACGAAATTGCAAAAGTTGAGAAAGACGCAGGAATTGACGGCCACAATATCGATCGATTGATCCATAGCGCACACGACATCACAGCCGGCGGACTCGAGGGTTTCGACGAGCGAACGCGATTCGGCGACATTCAGCCGGCAACCGTGTGTATGGACGTAAATTCTCACTCGCTTTATTTTTTAGCGAAAAACCGACAATGCAAGCCGGAATTCATGGCCCAAAACAATCCCCTCAAAACTTTCGTATGAATTTTCAATCAAAATCCATCTTTTAAACTTGACTTCTTGACTCTTCGATTTTTCCCTTAGATTAGTATACTGTCATGAGTAGAAAAATTAGTTTATTATTGTGTATGTGTTATGTAGGGAATATGTGCAGTGGCAATCCTGTGGACGATGTCAGAGAGTTACAAGATCAGATCGACGATGGAGTAAATCGAGTTAAAACACTGGAGCTTCTTGGGCAAATGGTTGATAAAGCTTCTTCCTCTGAGAGCGAGGAATTGGTTGCTTCTTTCTTAGAAGGTATATTTTTAGGAATCCTAGGGGTAGATGGTAGGGAAGATGATGAAAAAGCCATAAAACTCAATATCCTTCTCATACTAGCTTCTCCCGATAAATATTTGAGTGTTACGCAGCTTGTGAAGGAAATAAAGAATATTGATGGCGTGACTGTTGCAGATCTAGGAATCTTGTTGAACAAGATAAGAGAAAATTTGGAGTCAAATTCGGAATTGCCTAAGAATTCTTACTCTCCTATTGTTGAACTATGTGAACAATATAAATAACTGTTGAAAAAGCAAAATGAAAAAAGTTTTATTGTTTATAGGGGTTATTTGTGTTTGGCTGGAGGCTATTGTCTCCGGAAGCAATTTAGAGGTAAATATTTTTAGTGTCGGTGTAGGCAATTTTGTTTTATTGAGAAAAGATAATAACGTTTTAGTCATAGATTGTGGCGGAGCTTCTTATATTGACAAGGGAATACTTAGAAATGTTTTAGGGGGAAGTGAAAGTTGTACAGTTGTTATAACTCATAAGCATGAAGATCATTATACAGCGGCACGTGTTTTGAGGGATTGTTTTCGCGACGAAAGTAGGGGGGATGCGGAGTTTTTTCATGGCTGGTTTTCATCGAACGAAGAAATACTGAATCCCAGATCTGATCGAAAGAGAATACAGTGTAGATCGTTACCTAACGATCCAGGAGCTTTGTCTAGGTGTCTGGGTGACGACGTTTCGATTCATTGCCTCGTTCCTGGGGAAAATGTCGAAAGTGCACATCCTCATATAAACAATTTGGTCATCGGAATTAAGTATGGGGATGTAAGTTTTGTTTTTCCGGGAGATGCGAACCAAGACTGGTTGAGTGAAAATTGCGAACGATTGGAACAACTTATAAATGAATTAGGGGGAGTAAATTTTTTGCTTATACCCCACCATGGGAGTATGAGTGATACGGGTTTCTTTATGAAAAATGCTATTGAGCATTTTACCGGCGACTCGGACGTGACTTCGTGTTCCCCGCTCACTAATGCTGGGAAAAGATTGATGTGCGTTATTTCCAGCGATCCTAGCAACCGAAGTTATTCTATGCCACGAAAAGGGGTACAATGTTTATTTTCTTCTTGGTGCCAAAATAAGGTTAGACCACATAGTTTATCCCTGGCTGAGGTTGATCCGACCGCTGATCATCATTTTAGGAAAGTTGTTGTCATAGAGAATACAACATTTCCAGTTTTTTCTACAGCAGATACTATTAATGGTTACAAAATCGTTTGTAATAGATTTGGTTTTTGGATGTATGAGAGGCTTGGGATTGGCAATTTGAAAGTTTTTGATTCTCTTGGCTTTACATTTCCACGATGATAGTTTTTATTTTATAGACATTTTTTTGCCATATTCCTGTCGCTGAAAGGAAGTTCTGTTGCCTCTCGGATGAAAATCAAGTGGCTTACTCAAATTAATGAGAGTTTATAAAAAAGGCATTTAATTCCACACCCGGGAATTTATGGGTTGACAATTTGCGTAAAAAAGATTTAATACTCTTGGTTTAATAAATATCATGAAAAGGTTTAAAATTAGTTCATTGTTGTTAGGCACGTTTTTGATGCCCATGGTGAGTTTTGGATCGGCGGATTTCGGCGGATCCGATGGGCAGTTTGCCGGTGTGGTTGTGAGTGATGATGCGCTTTTTGATGCCATCAAGGCGCAAAATATGGATCTTGTAAATTATCTTCTCGATCGCGGGGCGAATCCAAATGCTCGCATGGTAAAAGACCAATATTGTTATCAAATGTGGCATATTAAATACTCCAGTCCGCTCGTTGCAGCTATTCAATCTCAAAATATTGATATGGTGTGTTTACTATTGGATTACGGGGCACAGATTAATGATTTCGTGGAAGAACTTGAGCTTGCTTGGAAAAATGAGCCCTATATTCATTATTTAAGTCCGCTTGTCGTGGCCATTCGAACGAGAAATATCGATATGGTGCGCCTATTGCTAGCGCGAGGAGCGAATGTTAACACAAAAGGCGGTAATGTTAACGTCCCTCTTTATGAGGCTGTGAACTATAGTTATGGCCAGCCGGACATAATCCGTTTACTCCTTGAACAGAAAGGGATTAACGTCAATATACCCCAAAATACGAGGATGGATTATGATGAATATGAGAGCAGAGGTTATGCCGGAGAACCCTACGACTTTCAGGTACCGGAAACGGCATTAAAAAGAATAGGGAATACACCAACAGAAGAATGGAAAGAAGTTGTCAGATCATTGCGTGAAAAGGGTGCGCGGTAATTAGTATATGGATTGAAAAAATAGGAAAGCCGTTTGAAACGGCTTTTTTTGATTAAAAAAACGCGACTAATTGCAAAATTAACCGCATTTTTCGCCATTGTAAATCTTATAGGGTTCGTCCAGTTGTCCAATTTTGGTCAATTCGTTCGTCTCTCAATGGGGTCATAGTCAGCTTGACGGCTCCCCGTTCAAAGGTACGTTCTCCCCCGTTTCTTTCTATGGTACTTGCTGTTCTTCCTAGTTCGCCTTTTGGGACATGAGATTCTGGAAACAAATCCTTTGCCACTTTATCAAATGCATCGACCGCATCTCCACCGCCAAATGCTGCTGCTAAGTTTTTGATGTTCTCCGATACGCCGAAAGTAATGTGCAGAGCGTGCCCGCCATTTACCTCTTCCATGTGTGTCTTTTCCAGTGTCCCGCCAAATTGCGGTACAATCATTCCCGCTCCAAAGGCACTCATGTCGTAATCCACAGCCTGGTGATAACCATCCGCCACTTCTCGGGAAATTTTCCCCTCCCTGAGCGCATTGTCGACCACATCGTGCATCATCTGTTTTGCTTCTGTTTCAGTGGCTTCCAAGTCTTTTTTTAGAGCTATTACACCTTGGTCATTTCCATCTACCTTACCATCTTTTATCTGCGCATTCAAATCTTTCAGTTTATTGGAAGCCATAACAAGATTCGCCAATATGTCAAAGTTCAACCCTTCGCGGAAAATAGCTGGGCATTTCGTGTCACCCGTAACTCCCATCGCATCGACAACGGAAATAACTCCCGCAATTGCTGTTTTTCGGCTTTCTTCTGAGGAAAAATCAAATGGCTGATCTAAATTGAACGGGTAACTGTGCTTTAACACCGCATCCCGCATGAAATTCCGTTCTTTTGGCGTAAATACGCTCGAATTTTGCTCGCCGAACTCCAAATAGGCTGCGCTCGCTAAGGGGTGATCTTTCGCCGCTCCGAAATCTCCCTTCGCTGCATCGGTGGTGTACCCCAAATCATGATCAATCATAATCTGCATCGCCATTAGTTTCTCCTTCGCCGTTACATTGGCAACCTGATCCAAAGCGTTGAGCGTATTCGCCACGTTGCTCTGGATCACATGCCGTACGCCGTGATCGCTTCCGGAAACTACCTCGTGATCCACCGTTTGCTGGTGATGGAT
>JAISXO010000031.1 GCA_031270475.1 Puniceicoccales bacterium
CTGATGCTTGAGCAGCGGCTGCGGGAGCTTTGGCAGCAGCGGGAGGAGCTTGTTGGGTATCGTCTCCGGCAGATCCATTGTCCCCGACGGAAGAAGATTTGTTCTCGGCGGCGAGAGATTTTTCATCATTTTTGGCCGATTCGTTCTCGGCTTCATTGGTATCGTTCGCATTCATGGTCAAATTATTTTGTTGTTTGGTTCGCTGATTCGTCGTCGATCTTGTAGCCACTCTGATTGTTTATATCATCATCGAATGGTCCTTCCGCGGGCTGATTTCCATTCTCCGCAGTATTTTCCGTTTGCTCATTTTCATCCGATGGCTCCTTGTCATCTCCGATTCCATAAAGATTAATACTTATTACATCGCTTTCATCATCCATATTTACATCCTCACTCTTCTCATTTTTGGCGGCGTTTGGAATTTCGGTGTTGTCCGTCCGTATCGTCCCATTTTTTCGTCAAAGGACTCTCTTCCCGTAGCGTTCTTCTGATGGGACTAAAAAGATTTACCTCTACCATACCCTCCTCGTTTTCCATGATTAAAAATTTTAAGAATTATATATCATTTATATATCGTTTGGGCAATTTGTTCGACAATGATGCCTTCTTCTCCAAACATTCCCGAAATTTTCAACCCATCGAGGCCGACAATGTCTACTTTTTTTGCTTTGGCAAGCTCATACTGATCTAAAAATACGACATCTTCTTCGCGCAAATCGCGATACGCTTCCTTCGAGAGCTGCGTGGATCCGACACAAAAGCGGTAGAGGGCCTCCAGTTTCCGAAAATTGTGTAATGTGGGAGTATTCTGAATCTTTTTTGCGAGGAGTACCAGGACTTCTTTGGGGGCGACTAAGCTTCCTCCCGTGCGGTAGCCTTCCTTGGAAGTGACGGCGAAATCGAGTCCGTTGGATGGTTCATTGGCCGCTGTTTGATCGACGGAATCGATCGAAATGGCCGTTCCGAGAATGTTGGAAAAATGTTTTTGGATGGCTTCCGCAGCGGCTTGAAAGACCAATAGGCGAATATCTTCCGAGACGGAAAAAAAATCGATTCCTTCGAAAGCCTTTGAAAATATTGCCAATGGCGGCAAAGTTTCCAAAAAGAGGGAGCATGGGTAGTGCCCAATGGTCAATTTTATTTCCGCTGAAAATCGCGTATCTTGCCGGCAAATTTCGACTTCAAAGGGTATCCCGTCGCAAGAAAATGTAAGTCGAACCTCGCGCCCATAAAAGATATTGTCAATGAAAACATCGTTCTTTGATGTTTTCTTTAGAATAAATTCCCGTTCCATTAGACTCAGCTAATAAGAATTTTTTTCCATAATACAATTTTTTTGATTTATAAAAATTTATTTGTGAATAATTTTATAAAAGTTATAATAGTTCCATGATCAATATTTCGCCATTTCGATCGCTTGATGCAAATAATTTGAGTGCGGCAATTCAGTCCAATGCGAAGGAAGGAGATTGCGTATTACCCAACGGTACAAAGGTCAATATCACGCCGTCAATTCCTCGGAAAAACTTCTTCAGACTGCCGCGTGTTTTAGTCGGAAAAGTCAAACGCTGCACAAATCCGTTACCATCAAGATAAATGGCCATGAGTTTGCCCTGGGAATCAGCGGTAGTGGTAAAAAGTGTAGAGTTGGCGGCAAAATAGGTACGAAAAAGAATCGTGAGTCCTTTCAAAATGTCTCCAATGCAATGAAGGCATGCCAGAACCCAGCCGAAAAACTTCACCTGCTTAACCTAATGATTTCCGTTAATCCCCATAGCGCGAAAAAAGAACTGGCGAAAAATGGCGACGATCTGGGGGCTTTTAAGGGATTTTTCACCCAAGACGGCAAACCCAGTGACGTCCTGAGTACCCTGAGTAAATTTGAGGAGCACCTGGCCGCACAGGGAGTTGATACGGCCGCGCTCGAGGAAAATATCGCGTCGCTTTACGAAAACTTGAAACTCGGCCAGCTCATCCATAATGCCCACGGCGGAGAACGCAAGCGATTGCATTTTAACCGTTCCAGTTTTGCCAAAAGTCCCGAGAGAGCAAAAGTTTTAGAGGAAATAGCCACTCACAATAAGGGCGCCTATTGGGCTGGTGGATGGAAGGATGAGAATATCTCCATGCGAAATACAACTTTATTTAAAAATAGTCCACCTCTTCCCTCAAATATAACCTACGATGCCGTAAATAGCCGCACCTATTCCAATGCCGATAAAACGATGGAAGCGGGAATTCGATACGATAGAGATCCCATTGATAATAAAACTCCGAAAAAAATGTCAATTTCTGAAGGATTGGAGTTGGGTTTAATTACGCCGGAAAAAGCTCGAGAATTGCAAAGCCAAAATCCTCCCCTTACAGACTTTACGCCGATGTATGTTGTTTTTCGACCAACGCAATCCGTGGCCGATATGAAGGCCGATATCGAAAATATAAGGAATGGAGTTCCTCAAAATGTACGGGATGCGGATGCTCTAGCCCAAGCCATCATTAGTAATGTGGAACCCGGTGTTGTTCCTATTTTTACGGGACACTCCATGGGCGGAATGCTAGCCCATGCCGTTGGAGCGAAACACAATTGTGCTTCCATTGCCTTTAATCCTCTCGGTTTGGGAGAGGGTGTCCGAAAATTTATCGACGAAGGCGCCGGCAATCGATGTGGACAGGCAAACGATGCCGCCCATGCGGAATGCCATTCTTCCTTTGTGATGCGAGGCGACTGGGTTTCCGATGAGAAAGGATCCCTGGTGGCGAAGGCCGTGGTTAAAAAACCCTACATCGGCCAGCGGTACGTCATGGAAGACAAAAGTGGCGTAACCGGTAGCAATCAACGGCATAATGCCTATTTGAAAAATATTGAAAAATATTCCGAGGGATCGAAATAAAAACGCATGAAATTTTGTTCGGAATGATCTGCTTCTGGGGGCTCTGCCCCCAAACCCACCGCAAGGAGTCGCAGACTCCTTGACCTCTTTATAGGAGTCCCGCGGCGAAGCCGCG
>JAISXO010000002.1 GCA_031270475.1 Puniceicoccales bacterium
CCAGGGAAACGTCGACGGGTAAAATGCGTAAAAATCTGCCCCCCAATCGAAGCCCAGCTCCCCTAAAAAACGATCGCAATCACCACAATAATGCGTCCAACGCCCCCCTAGCAATGGCGTAAAATTGATGCCGCACCCCAACTCCGTCGGCCGATTGATCCCCCAATAAATGTCAATCCGATTCTGCTCAACCGCCTCCCATTGCCCCGGATGCTCCGGCCCCTCCTGCGTAAATTTCTGCCGCGTGAAATCAATGTAACCAAAATAGTAAATTCCTGAATCGAAAATCTCCTGCGGAAATCGTTCCCAGCGAATGGACGGAATTTGTTGCGGAAAATGCTGGTAGCGATTCATTTTTACCCGCGAGAATAAGGTCCATAAATCATTTTCGCCGCGGTAATCCAGTTCCCCAAAGGAATCGCGAATGTCGGCGTCATCGTTGGAATAAAAATCTTTCCCAATCTGCCCGTCGCTCGCCCATAGAAAATCTGACAAAATATCAACGCGCTCCCACAAATGATGGTGCTGCTTCCCATCAATATACCAACGTTTTTTTTCAATCGCAACCCCGTCGATGTCCGCTCCCCGCTCCCCGCGATCGCAAATGTATCCCGTCCTCAAATCCAAATGAGAGCAAATCAACTCCCCTTCGCTGTCGACCTTGACGACGGGCCCTATGAGTACGCCGCGCTTGGTGTATACGTCCCAAAGCAGCCCCCAATGGAGATCCTCGTAAATATTGTAAGTCATTTCGCTCTGGATATAGCCGCCGAGCTTTTTGCTGTGCCCCCCGTCAAAACGCAGTCCCACAAAACGAACCCAGTCGCCAACGGTTACGGACGGTATGATGAGCGGTATTTCGCCAATTTTTATACGGGCCGATCTGGCCATTCCCTTCCGCTTCCGCCGATCGTATTCCATGTGCTCCGTCTTCAAATGGGGAACCATTCCTCCCCCTCCGGCATTTAGCCCAATGTCTGCATTTTTTAATGTTATTCTCTCCGACGAAAAAAAAGCCTCTTCGGCCGACGCATATCCCCTCTCCATGGCAATGTCGAGGGCGTTGGCATGGATATCTTTTGTGCAAATGTCATACTCCAAATCCTCGCACCGAGCATAAAAATTCTCACCGGTCAAACGGACGTTTCCTAAAACATGGGCCAACGAATCTTTCATAGATAAATGGTCAGCTTCTATGCCAATGCCAGCCATCTCAACCCGCACTCTCGGATCTGTTACCGCCAATAATACCACGGAAAAATAACCGGAAATAATAACAATCAATGATTTTTTTAACGCCTCCACACTCGGATCCTAGAGCTTCGAATTTTAGAAACATTGACAATCTTTTTGTTTTGATTTCTTTTGGAAGATTTTTTTGTCGGGCGGCAAAAGCCGCGCGCAAAGCGCGCAAAGCGCCGGGACGCAGTCCCGGCGCTTCCAAGGAGTCTTCGACTCCTTGGGGCTTTTGCCGCCCGAGGCTTTATTACAGGCCGCCAAAAGTTTCCATTTTCGAATCAAATTTCTCTTGATCTTTACATCCAAAGCTCTATCTTCGGGCCGTTGGATTTTCGGGGGGGGGCGGGTAGCTCAGTTGGTTAGAGCAACTGGTTTACACCCAGTAGGTCGCAGGTTCGAGTCCTGTCCCGCCCACCAGTTCACAAAACTTTCCCAATGGAATCGCAAAAGAACCAAAGGGTAATAAAATGTCCAACGAAATAACTCACAAAATAGTGACAATCAGAACATAAAAAAATCCGAGGAGCAACAAAACGTCCAACGAAATATTTTTTTTACTTTTAATTTTTACAACGAGGGGTAAAATTCCCGCGATAGTATTGAGGCAAATTCCTCCTGCGAACTCCAACGTCCGAATAAAAATTGAAGGATTACAGATGGAAACGGCGAAAGGCAATCCAACGGTAACAATAATGGGCAAAAATTTCATCAATTTCCCAGAAAAGCAATCTTGGAGGGCATTTCCCATGGTCAACGAAACGCCGATCAGCGATGAAATAATGGCAAAAAATGAAAAAATTTGTCCCCATTGGGCACACAATTGCATGCCGTCCTTTTCACAGAGCAGGGCAAAAACAGGCAATCCGCGGGCCGCCCCCCCTTGCAACTCTTCCACACTGAGCGCTCGAAAACTGACAAAAGTGATAATAATATTGAAAAGAAATGGAAAAAGCGTACCCCAAAAGATCGCCTTCCTGACCATTTTTTTATTAAAATTCAACTCTTGGCAGAGAAATGGCACAGCGGCGTGGAAGCCATAGCTGCACAAAATGACCGAAAGGGAGCGATTCAAAACCGCCAGATCACCGATCGCCGGTGTGATTCCACTTTCGATTTGCAACATAAAAAAAATCAATGCGACGAAGGCGACGATAAATCCCGCCGTCAGCCAAGCGTTGAGGGGCCCGATCGAGCGAAATCCATGGAAAAGCAGGAAGGCAACAAACACGACGAGGAGGCTGCGGCAAGGAAACGCGACGGGCGCAAAAAGGCTACCCAGCCCGGTCCAATAGGCCACGAGCAGGCAGAAAAATAATGTAAAATAAGCCACACAAAATGCGACCATCCCGGGTTTCCCGAGCGTTTTTCGGAAAAGGGACGGCAAATCGAAGGCGCGAGTTTCGAGGACAAAATCCGCGAGGATTTGAGCCGTATAGAGCATCGCGCCATAGAGTGCGCCCATGGCGATGAGGGCCGGCCAAACGCCTGCACCTCCGAGCGAAACGGGCAACCCGAGGACACCGGCTCCGATTGCATTCCCTGCGATAAACAATATAATTTGAATTAACTTTTTGTTCATAATATTTACTTTCTATTTTCTTGGATTCGGGCAAATAGTACGAACAAAAGAACACGTCCGCGTATTCACCGCGGATCTGAAAACGAAACACTTCAGCCTACCACGGTACAATTCCGCAGTAATAAGAATAACCGAACTGTTGTTTTACCTTCAAGATAGAATGGCAAATTAAGAAACGATTTCCGATGTCAAGTATTTTTTTTAAAAAAAATTATTTTCGCTGCCGAGCCACATTCAGAGCGAAACCACTCCTCATTTCCATCGGCCAGGCCAGCAGAATAGCAATCATAAGATCCATACATTTCCAAAACATATTTATTACAAACACAGGCACCACCCCGCGCGTTTCTTATCACGGCGGTTGATTTTGGTCAATTTTTTTAGGCCTTTCCGCACCCTGTTTTCTGTGGCCCGGCTTTATTTTTTCGGAGATATCTCAGTATTTTCCGCAAAAACACTTTCTTTTTTTGAGGCGACAAAACAGCCCCGAACGCCCTTTCCATGCCACAAAAAAACAATAACGACACCCCACCTGGCAAAACGAAGTTTTTTCAATCATAATTTTTGCATGAAATTCCATATTTTTTCCCTGTCAACCCTTTTTAATACGGTCTACGAATATTTAATTAATTTTTCCGAAAACGCACTTTTTAATTAATTTTTCATTAAAAATATATTCTCTGCAGCAATATTTTCGAGCGCGACAATTCGTAAAGATTTTAACTAGTTTTCATAAAAATATATTTCCTAGGACGACATTTTTTCGCGGTAATTTTTCAGTAAAGCCCGCACAGATTTTCCTCGGTGCCCAATAGCCGATTTGACCGTCTCGCCTAGTTCAGCAATGGTTTGCTGGTAGCCAACGGGAGTAAAAATTGGGTCAAATCCGAATCCACTCGCCCCCTGCGCCGGGAACCGTATTTCGCCCTGCATGGCCCCCTTCCCTGTAAAAATTTGTCCGCTTTGAGGATCGAAAATTACCGATACGCAAACAAATTCCGCACGACGATCGTCCTTCGCCGCCAGCATGTTTTCGAGCCGCGCAAAGGCATTTTGCTCCCCACCGCTTTCCGCAATAAAACGCTTGCTGCGAACTCCCGGGAAAAGATTTAGCGCTCGCACACACAGCCCCGCATCTTCCGAGAAAGTGGGCATTCCGGTAAATTTAGCGTAATGTTTTGCTTTATTTTTAGCGTTTTTTAAAAAAGATTCAAAGGGTTCCTCCGCTTCCGGCAGGGCACCAAAATCTTCCAGCAAATACAACTCAAAAACACCGTCCAACAAAGATTTCAACTCCCAGATTTTTCCTTTATTGGTCGAAGCAATACACAATTTTTTCATAAAAAATTATCAAACACCGTAATACATATCCACACTCTTTCGCAGGATGAGTATTTCCGTAAAAACACAACCCCTAAATACCGCTCAACAGAGATTTTGATTGGCAAAATTTTACTTTCCCTCTAAAGTAATACATAATTTTCACAAAAAAATAACGCCTTCGGATATCCGAATATATAAGTCCAACCTTCAGACGGGATGAATATTTCGTAAATACAATGCAATATTTTGCTTTATTTTTTATATTTCTCAAAAGAAATTCCCAAAAACTGCCCTTCAATACCTATCATAACATGGGTTGCAAGCATGAATGTTGTCCGACGATTCCGTCATCATTCGATTGGCACAAAAATCATCCCAAGAATATAACTCTAAAAACATTTTCCGACAGAAATTACGATTTACAAATTTTACTTTATCGCCTGAAACGATATATATTTTTTTACTGCAAATTTTAAGATTTTTACCTTCTTTACAATTTGTCAGCCCCAATGGATTGCTCCACCGATGACTGCCATAACAAGTCGCGGGCACGGATGTTGTCCGGCGATTTTGCCATTACTTTATTAGCAATGTCGACCGCCATTTGAAAATCGCTCGAACCCAAAAATGCCTCGCCCATCAACAACCAATCGTCGACATTGCGCCTGTCCTCCGCTATGCTTTCGATGGAAAAAATCGCCGTTTCAAAAAAACCAAAACCTGACATCGTCTCAGCAAATAAGCGCAAAACAAACACATTGTTAGGATCAATATTGAGCAGTTCGTCCAGAGATTCGAGCAATTCACGATGTTTTGTCTTAATTTTTACTGTATAGTAAAGTGTTTTCATGAAATTTTTTATTAAAATTAACATGCACTGAAATTTTTGCGGCCGGGAGATCCGTTGTCGTACTCGGGACAGGATGCGCCGCGCTTCGACAAAATTTGGCTCCTTCGAAAGCATTTCCTGGCACAAAAATTGCGCATATCTCCAATTTTCCGCCTCACATAGCGATTCAATTTTCCCCATCCAACGTTGACGTACCTGCGCATTCACAACATCTATTATGAAAATTTTCTATATTTTTCAATATTATTTTCTGCTTTATTATAAGAATTCCTTATAATTTCTATCATTTTTCTCTAAAACTCCAGCTCCAGCTTCGACGGGTTGCTTCATTTTTTCCGTTTTCCATTTTCTGCCCTCCGCACAGCAACGGAAATTTCGGAGATAAGTTCAACGCCAGCCCCTAAAGCAACGAAAAAAATGGGGCACTCACTATATATCGTTACAAAAATTACTTATATTTCTTAGTATAAAATTCTCTCGCTCATTATAAGAATTCCTTATAATTTCTAATACCATTCTCTAAAACTCCCAAAACATCCTCCGCTAAAATTCCGTCCTCAGCTTCAACAAGTAACCTCAACTTTGGCTCCGTTCCAGAATAACGAATAAAAATTTTACCATTTTTACCAATCCGTTCCCGCTCTCCACGAATGAGCTCCGACAAAACAGGAAATTTTGTCAAAGGAATTTTATACTTTACCTTAATATTACACGATTTTTGCGGAAAAAGGGAAATAATTTGACACGTATCCTCCAGCGATATGCCTAAAAATGCAACGGCCTCGAGAAATAATAGGGCCGTTTGAATGCCGTCGCTGGTCGGCGCTCCATCGAAAAATAACACGTGCCCCGAACTCTCCCCACCAAAATTGCAGCCAAATTCCCGCATCGCCCGAGCAACATTGCGGTCGCCAACCTCCGCGTCAATAACCTCAACGCCGCGGCGCTCAAGCGAAATGCGAAGCCCGCCATTCGACATCGCCGTCGTCACCACCCGATGCCTGCGTAAATTACCAATTTTTTCCAGAAAAATAGCAATAATTCCCAACACAATCTCCCCTTGTAAAATTTCTCCAAAACGATTGCAAAACAAAACGCGGTCGCCGTCGCCGTCGTGCGCAATCCCAAGGTCGGCGCCATTTTGACGGACCGTCCGGCATAACAATTCCGGCCATTCACTCCCACAACCCGCATTAATATTGCGTCCGTCGGGCCGATCGCCCAGCCAATCCATTTGCCGAAAACGGTAGCTCGCCTTCGCAAACTCGACCGCCGCACCGTGAGCGCAATCGATGGCGGCGCGCGGAAAGCGGTCCCAAACCGCCTGCGCCATCTTGTAGCAGGGACGAACGGCGTGGGCTACGACTCGGTGATTGCGATTTTCGACGAAATCAGGCAACAAGTCCATCCACTTTTCGAGCTCGAATTCTTCTTTTTCTGTAATTTTTTCGCCAAAACGATTTAAAATCTTGACACCATTATCATCGGACGGATTGTGCGAAGCGGTAATCATGAGGCCCAAATCGGCCTCCGTTTCGACAACAGCCCGGGAAAGCAGCGGCGAAGTGATGACAGCGCAGTCAAAAATTTCTGTATTTTGAGGAAGGCCATTTGTCAAAAAATTAACAACTTCGACGCCGGACGCGCGCGTATCGCGGCCAATGACAATGCGCTTGGGCGCATACCGTTTGGCCAGGGCCTGGGCAAGTCGCCCCAAATGGACGCGGTCCACAGGAGGCTCGCCAAATGGCCCCCGCATGCCGTCCGTTCCAAAATATTTTAGTGTATTCATCTCGACAAAATTTTTACTTTAACTGCCCCAGGAAATTCCATTATACCCATTTCAACGCGTTCCTCTCTGTGAAATTTTTACCCCAACTGATTCGTAAAAAATCATTCAATTCCTCCTGAACCCTCGGACCAAACGCATAACCAATGGCCGCAATTCATCAAGATTCCTTCGCCCCAAAAACAAATACAAAAAACCAAAGTAAATCACAACGCCCAACGGTATATTCAAAAATAAACTCACCGCCCCATGCACCTTCCCAAGAAAATATATCCCCAAAATGCGGTCAAAAATAATAACAATTCCCCCCATTAATAAACTCGCCGTCAATACTTTTAAAAATTTTACCGTCAAAATTGATACCCGAAATTCCTCGTAATTCCGCCTTAATCCCCCGTGGAGTAAAAACATTTGTAAAATTACCGACAGCAAATTCGCCAACGCAATTCCTATCGCACCATAATAAAACATTAAAACAATCGTTAATATTACGTTTGTAATACAGTTGATAAATGAAAAAATCATCGGCCGAATCGTGTCCTTCTTACTGTGATAACCCCGAATAAAATGCGTCGATAACCCGTAAAACGGTAGCGTAAAAATGAAAATCTCAAATACCGGCAACACTTGCTCGATGTCCCGTACCCCAAATTGCCCCCAGTGAAAAAGTAAATCGAAAATCGTCCGCCCTAAACTCCATAATCCTACCATTGCCGGTAAAATAATTATCAAAATTAAAAAAATTCCTCGCCTGAATTCCGCCTCCAATAACGCTCGCTCCCCC
>JAISXO010000007.1 GCA_031270475.1 Puniceicoccales bacterium
TGCGGGGGGGCCTCGGCGGCTACGCCCCGCCCGGGGGCTACCCCGCGGGACTCTTATATTTTCAGCCCGGCCCTTCGGGCCGGGCTGGATTTCTAAGGGCGAGAAGCCATTAGAAAGGAAACCATGATAAAGTTTATTGTTGAGATTTTGTCGTGATAGCTTCCACGCGGCGACTAAGGACTTTAACGGAAAACATCCAGAGCGCACAAATGACAACAAAAATAGTAAACGTGTAGGGTGCAAGGGTGAAAAAATCGGCATTCGGAAGGAACATCAAGAGTAGGAATTGAATCCAGGCTCCTCCGGCCTTACCGAAGCGTCCGCCGACCACTTCCACAACGGCCTTACCCTTGACTTTCATATCTTCATCGAGGGGAATATAAGCCATTTCCTTAGTCAGATCAAACAGGGCGTATTTAACTGCCTTCGAAATAGCGACCACCAATGCACCGAAGATAACTGCACAAAAGAGGGGAGTTGTCGAAAGCGAGAGGAGAAACGCTGTCAAATGCTCTCGGAATAGAACGAAAATGAAAAATGAGGAGCCCAAGAGAAATAGCATAACCGGTGTCGCGATGGCAGCTGTAAACCAACGGCAGAGCCGTATAACATTACCACCAATTATGAGTACGGTCATCGAAGCAATGCCGCTATAAAAAGTAAATTGATGCATAAATGTACTATAGTCGTTGGAGTTGGGATATTGCATGCCCAGTTGTTTTTTCCAAAGACCCTCCACCAAATTCACACTGATTCCGTAACATACGACCAAGGCCACAATGAGTCCCAAGTAGAACGACGTGAAAATAATTTTGAAACTCTGCAATAGCGGTATTTTTTTCTTATTCTTTCCCGTATTTCCGGGGAGTTCCGGCTTGTCGTAGAAGCGTTTATCGGTGAGCACGTGGCGATAAATCCAGCGGTAAGTGCACATGGCCGCGATGCCCAGAATGACGACAATTCCCATCATGTATTTCAAAGAAATTCCCCAAGCATCGACACCGGCGGGAACTTTCCTACTGATATCGGAGCACCATTCGCCCACTTTACCTTCCAAGAGAACGGACATTTGGGCCATAAACGCGAAAAATGCATACATTCGTTTCGCTTCGGAAGTTTTTGTAATTTGGTTTGCAAATTGCCAAAATGACAGCGAGAGCAGCGCCGATCCCCAGATTTCCGCTAGAATATAAAAGAGGGAGCAGGACCAATTACCGATGATTGCGATAGGCCACTTGAGACATTCTGGAGCGGCTTTTCTCCAGCTGGCTATGGTTTCGGGAGAAAAATGAAGTACGTCGAAATTGGGATAGATGAAAAATGCAAAGCAGCCAAAGAAGAGAATAAATGGTGTCAACGTTGCATAAAACAGATGCTCATTCGTCAAAATATTACTCGCCTTCGTGTAAATTAAGATAAAGACAATTGCCGCCGGCGCGACGCAGGATCCTTTTAGAAAGGGGATAACCTCTGCGTCGGATCCTGAACCTGTAACGATGAGCGAATCCTTAATATTCCTCAAACAGGTGTAATTAAAAAGAATACAAAAAAACATAAATCCCATTGGGATTGCCTTTTTGAGTTCGTAAACATAGAGCGGAAAAAAGATGCGACGCAACCTTCCGAACTCTTGACCATTTCCTTGAACTATATCAGCCATAACTTACCTCTAATTTTTTACAATTATAAAATGTCAAAAATCGACACAAGCCCATATTAGTCTTATTTTCCGCTTGGCCAAGATTTTTTTTAAATAATTTTTCGATCGACGGAAAAATATTTTGCTTGGAAAATAAAAAATAAAAAAATAAAAAATTATTAAAATTTTGCTTGACAAAAAAAATCACTGTGCGAGAAACAAACCCGTCAAAAGGATAATTATGAAAAAAACAAATCAATTAAAAGTCGTTTTACCGCTCATCATCGGATTGAGTGGTGTTGTTCAAGGGAGTAGCAATGATGATCTGCAGGATGATGTAGAAGTCGATACTTCTGCCGTTGCCATGCATCCTGTTCGGCAGGAGCCGATACCGGAAGAAGAGCAAGTTTATCTCTTCTACGATGCGGGATTTGATTGGCTTATTTTTAGCAGTAGTCGGTTTATTTTTGTAGACGGTAAAGGGGAGCCCATCTTTTTTCCGGAAATGGAATTAGCTGATTTTTTACGTAAGGCCAAATGTTTTGCATTGCCCCGATGCTTATTCAAGAGAATTGCTAGCAAAGAGATTTGCAGTTCCATGGAAGCAACTTATGGCGATAGCGAGATTGGGGATAAAATTCGTAAACGTGCGGAGCGTGAGAAAGATCGTCTATGCATGGAACCCGAAAAAGGACATCCTTTTATGATTCTAATGAAAGAGGGCTGGACCAACGGCAGTCTTTTCACTATGGTGGATTCCAGAACTGATGAGTTGTATGATTCGATACCCAGTGAGGTGGATATGAAAGCTGTCTATCGCGTCGAAGTTTCCGAGACACTTTATAAAAAACTTATGTCGCGTACTTTTGGTCAGAAAATAGAAAATGTTTTATGGACTGCCCATCAAGCTGTGGGTCTGTTTGTTTGCTATGTGTGTGCGCCGACCCTTCTAGGCGCGCTTGGTTATGGATGCCTAAAGGCTGCCTTTGGTTTTTAAGGACATACTTGGAGCATAGCAAAGGCGGGTCTCTCAGGAGATCCGCTTTTTTTATCCATTAAATGGAAATCGAATGGAAGAAGAAAAAATGCAATGGGTCCCAGGGAACATAAGATTTAAGATGATTCACATCGAGACAAAAGGAGAGGTCGCTATATGTATCTCTGAAGGTAGAGTAAGTAGTAGGCAAGAGGAGATTGGGGAGGATGAGATTCATCATATTGAAGTCTCCAAAACGCTCTACCAGAAAATCGCAGACAATTCCAGAAAATTGCACCTGCTGCAATAATGCGCGCTGCACGTACTGAATGTTCCGCAGAAGAAGAACCCACCGCAAACAGTGAATGTAAGGTAATTGAAAATAGTGGGCATTCTTTTTTTGGGGATGCAGCAAAGATAACTATGAAGGTCGCCGTAACCGCATTAGAGATCGCCGCATTCGTCGGAATAGCCTCCGTAATGAGGAACGCACTTACCCCCTTTAACCTTTGAAAATAAATTCCAGCTAAGACAAATCCTAACGCAAAGGCGGGTCTCTCAAGGAGATCCGCTTTTTTTATCCATTAAATGGAAATTATTTTTTTATTCTTCCGGTTGAAGAAGTTCAGAAATGTGCTCGAGGAAAAATTCGGAACCCCATTGCCTCGATTTGAAAGAATCAATGATCTCGTTGAATAGAAAATTCTTCTTCTTTTGAAGCCGTTGAATGCCCGATTCAATGGAATTTTGTGTAATAAATCGGTAAACCATCACATTGTTCTCCTGGCCAATGCGGTGGACGCGATCCATGGCCTGCTTTTCCGCGGAAGGATTCCACCACGGATCCATCAGAAATACGGATTCGGCGGCTGTCAGCGTGATACCAATCCCGCCCGCTTTTAGCGAAATGAGAATGATCGCGCTGTTCGGCGTATTTTGAAAATTATCGACAATAATATTACGATTTTTTGTTGCACCAACGATTTCAAATAAATCCAAAGTCGGAAAATTATTTTTAATCATTGCCTTAATGCGTTGTAAAAAGGTTACAAATTGGCTAAAGATGACGATTTTTTTTTGCGCTCCGGAAAATTCTTGACTCAACATAGCCCGCAACAATACGAGTTTGCAGCTATCTTCGACGGTGGCCGTAACATTCGGAACAATACCCGGGTCGCAGGCGACCTGGCGAAGTCGCGTCAATGCGGAGAGAATACCAAAGCGGTGATTTTTTAGATCGAATTGATTTTTTTCGTTGCCGTAGCGCTTAATCGTCGCGTGGATAAAGTTTTTATAGAGTGTTTGCTGGAGTGTGGTCATTTCGCAGGGGACATTGACTTCGACCTTTTGCGGTAACTCGCGGATAACGGCTTCCTTCGTCCGGCGGAGCATGAAAGGCGCAATCTGTTTTTTGACCTTTTCGACAATATCCTCTGTCTTACACATGTCGATGAATTGATTTTTTTCGCCCAATAGGCCGGGCATCAGAAAACGGAAAATACTCCACAAATCCATCAGATTATTTTCGATCGGTGTACCGCTAAGCGCCAGTCGCCATTTGGAGCGAATCGCCGAACAGGCATGGAATCCCTTCGTGGTGGGATTTTTGATAAATTGTGCCTCATCGAGGACGGCCAATTGAAAAGATTTCTTGGTGATTTTTGTTTTATGGCGGCGCATCTGTGTGTAGCTGACGACCCAAATATCCACATTAGGTTCCTCCAAATTCGATTCGGCGGAAAAGATTGCGACTTTTAATTTTGGGAAAAATTTTTCCGCTTCGTTTTTCCAAACGTAAACCACACTCGCCGGACATATAACAATCGTTTGTTGTCCAGGAGCCATTTTGGAGATGAACGTGAGTACCTGGAGCGTTTTTCCAAGACCCATATCATCGGCGACGAGTCCGTGGAATTCGTGTTGCAAAATATGGTTAATCCAGAATACGCCTTCCCGTTGGTAGGAGCGCAAAATCTTGGGAAGAATAAAGGATTTTTTTGGAGGAGCCGCAAAGGATTGTTTCCAATCGGCAATTTGGGGGCTATCTTCACAGGGAATACCCGTCTGAGCGAAGATGGAGTACATCATATAGCGTGGGATTTCGCCATTGAATTTGCTCAAAACGGTTTGTTGGGCGCGGGCACTGGCGATTTCCCGGGGCGACATCCGTACGGCACCTAATCCATCGATAAACATCGGGGTTCCATCGCTGCGGAGAAGTTTTTTGGCAACATTGGCGGGGGCGGAAAATTCTTTATTGGAAAGTTTGAGTAAAAGATCGATTGCCTGTGCCCGATTTTCCCGTTCCTGGGCTGTGAATGTGGCATGAACTTCCTTTGTTCCCTGGCGTAATTTTTGCACGTTATCATCCATTTGAATGATAAAATTTTCGCTCCAACGGGAAAGCGTGGAACGACAAAAATCGACGGCCATAGATACATTGGCAATGCGATATTCCTTATTTTTTTTGAAGAGAAGGAATCCCGCCTTGCGCGTCAGATGGATCAGTTTGACGACGGCACTGCGATCCCGATCGGAAATGACACTCCCACAGCGGGATAAATTGTCTGGAAATACTAATTTACCGTTGGCTATCCAATAGGCTTTAAAACACAGATTTTGGCCGGACATATAGAAGAATAGGCGCAGAGATTTGGAAGTTTGGAGGCTTTCTCCATCGCCGCTATCGTTGGCAACTTTATCCACGGCGTTTTCCTGATCGGCTTCCGGAGAAAAGAGGGCGTCCTGCTTATCGAGAATGACTTCGTCAACGGCGAGAAGTGCAGCCACAGCCGGTTTAGTGTTGTCGAGAAGCGAAGAGCGTGCCGATAATTGTCCTCCTTCCAGATCTACCACGGCGAAGAATTGCGATTTATTATGGCCGAGGTAACGCACGATCACATCATCGGGGCGGATTTCGATTTCCTTAATCGTATGCGTATCGAGAAAGTCTATTCCTTCTCGGATATCATCCCGAGAAAAGGATTTTTGCCAATCATTGGTTGCAAAAATATCCATCCATTTCTCAAGCGATTGCCGCTTAAACGTAACTGCCGGTGAACGATTATACATACCTATCTCCCCAAAGATTCTCCAATTCTGCAAAAAAAAAATAAAAACATCAAGTATTTTCTGAAATTTATTTTTTTTATTGCCTTTTTATTTTTTAAGTTTTCGCAAATGATTGCGAATGCGGGTTTTTGATGAAGAGTTTGCGGAAGAAAAAAATTTCTTTTCAATGAATGACTTGAATTTTAATTAAAAGTTTTTCCATAGGGAGATTAAATGCCGATCAAACGAGAGTGTATTGAACGTATTAAGGAAATGGCCGATTTGTACGATATTGTTTCGGGATATGTGCAGCTCAAGCGTTCCGGAGTGAATTGGAAGGGATTGAGTCCATTTACGGTCGAAAAGACGCCATCTTTTTTTATTCATCCTGAAAAAAAATTTTTTAAATGCTTTAGTACCGGCTATGCGGGAGACATCTTCCGCTTTTTAGAGCTCAAGGAGAATTTCTCGTTCCTCGAGGCCGTCGAATGGCTCGCCAAGCGCTACGGCATTGGGATCGAGTATGAGAATGACCAATCACCCAAGAATTATTCCAAGAACGAGTTATTTGATATCCACGAGGATGCGGCGGCATATTATCAGAAAAAATTTAAAGAGGACGAGACCATTCAACGCTACTGGACCGAAACTCGCCACTTTTCTTTGGATATGGCCAAGCGCTACGGCATCGGTTGGGCTCCGAATTTTGATCAGGGGTTATTGGCGTTATTCAAACGGAAAAAATATACTTCCGAGGCGCTACAACAGTGCGGATTGCTGTGTTGGAACGAGAGGGATAAACGATTCTTTTTGCGCTTTTCGGGGCGCCTTATGATTCCGATTTACGACGTTCAGGACCGGATTATTGCCTTTTCCGGGCGCATCATTGAAAATCAAAGCAATGGCGCCAAGTATATCAATTCTTCCGAAACACCCATTTTTCGCAAGGGTACCGTATTATTCGGGTTAAATCACGCGCGTAGGGTTGTTTCCGACTATTTTATTCTGGTAGAAGGGCCGTTGGACGTGTTCCGCTGCTGGGAGAATGGACTGGATACGGCGGTGGCTCCCCAGGGGACGGGGATTACGGAGATGCAGATGAATTTATTGCGGCGCTATGTGCCGAAGGTCCTGTGTTTCATGGATGGCGATGGGGCTGGCCAAAAATGTGCCCAACGGGTTGTGGAACTCGCCTTTAAAACGAGCATGGAGTGCCAAATCGCAACCCTGGATGCAGCGGATGATCCCGATTCCTTACTCCTGAAAAAGGGAAAAAAGGGTTTCGAGCAATTGAAGCGGGAGTCAATGATTCAGTTTCTCATACGGACCCTGCTTCCCCGCGAAAGGGAGACGACGGCCATCGAAAAGGAAACTTTTTTAGAAAAAATCTATGGCATGATCCATGGCTGCGATTCGGAGGTGACGCGCGGAACCTATTTGGAGGAGTTGACTCACCGGCTCAACCTCGACCGTAATGCGATTCTCAACGATTTCCACAATTTTTGCGGCGACATGAAATTTGTCCCATCGCCCGTGAGTGTTTCGAAGGTAGATAAAAATTTTTCCCAAAAAACGGAAAAGTTGCGTACGGCAGAATACGATCTCCTGTCGCTGATTCTCCACCACGAAGCGCTGGGACCAAAGATTGTGGAGGTCATCAATGAGCGTTGGATTCGGGACAATGGACACGGCCATTTATTGCTGAAAGTTTTGGGCGAAATCCGAGAAAATATGTGGGAAGGTCCCCAGGGCGATAGCGTTGCGTTTACTCCGGAAGAAATAAATGAACTTTTTTCAATTTTGGCCCTTGACAGCGAAGTAGAAGATCCTATCGCAATAACCAATGTGTGTTTACGGTCGATTTGCACCGCTTTTGCGAAGGATCAATTGGTAGAAATTAATCAGAGAGAATTGGTGCGAAGAAAATCTATCAAAAATGAGAATTCGCTTGACGATGTGAATTTTTTTCAAAGTCTACAAAATGAGCGGATGCGTTTACGTCGCCTACTGTTTTCCTGTCCGAAAATAGAGGCGTAGTATAAGTCGTTAAATATATGGAAAATAAAAAAACTTTAAGTGGTTCCAGTAATAGTGTTAACGAACGAATGAAGGAACTCATTCGTTTTGCCCGTGGAAAAGGTTACCTGACTTTGCAAGATATCAGTTCGTACCTCCCCGAGGGTATCGAAAATCCAGAGGATATTGAGAATATCATGAATATTCTCGATAATCTTGAAATTGAGATTGTTGATAGCGAAGAGTCGGAGATCGAGAAGCGGCGTTCCATTGCGGCTGCGGCTGCGGATAATCCGGCGGAAAACGTGGGAGAGGATCCTGTTCGCATGTATTTACGGCAGATGGGCCAAGTTCCCCTGCTGACGCGGGAGCAGGAGATCGAGATTTCGAAACGCATCGAAAAAGCGGAATTGCAGGCTCAGGATGAACTTTTTTCGATCCATTTGACGGCGTCCTTCCAGATCGATCTCGCGGAACGCCTCCTGAACCGCGAAGAACGTTTCGACCGGATCGTACTCGATAAAAAAATTGAGAGTCGCGAGGTTTATTACCGCATTTTGGAGAATTCGATTCAGGAAAGCAAGTTGTTGTTAGAAAAAATCAAGGAAATTTGGGGATACTTGCAGGGCACAAGCGACGAAAAGGAGCTCAAACGGGCATCCATTCGCTTGCACCAGTTCCAATCGCAGCTTAAAACCGTTATGAAACGTTTCTGTTTTAAGATGAAAATTTTTGAGGATTTTTTACAGCGTCTGCGGCCCGATCTCAAACAAATTGAACAGTTGTTGCGTGAAATTGGACGGGTAAGAACGATTGCGGAACGGCGAAAAATGGATGTCAATGATCAATTGGATCGCATCCGTCGGGCTCTCATGAGGTTGGAAGAAAAATATAATGTGGATCCGGAGCGGTTGCTCGAAATTGTAAAAAATTTCCGCGAATATATGAAGGAGGCCCACAAGGCGAAACAAGAAATGGTGGAGGCAAATTTGCGTCTCGTGATCAGTATCGCCAAAAAATATACCAATCGCGGCCTGACCTTTTTAGATCTTATTCAGGAGGGTAACATGGGGTTGATGAAGGCGGTTGAAAAATTTGAACATCGGCGCGGATATAAATTTTCAACCTACGCGACCTGGTGGATTCGCCAAGCAATTACGCGCTCCATCGCAGATCAAGCGCGAACAATTCGTATCCCAGTGCATATGATTGAAGTGCTAAACCGTGTAATGCAAATTCAGCGGCAATTGCAGCAAGAGTTGGGCCACGAGGCGACGGCGGAGGAAGTTTCAAAGGAGATGGATTTGCCGTTGGATCGGGTGAAGTCGATCATGAAAATGGCGCAGCAACCGATTTCATTGCAAAGTCCGGTTGGAGATAACGAGGATTCGACCTTTGGTGACTTTATCGAGGACAAGTCGGCCGATAATCCCTATGATTTGACAGCATATAGTTTATTGCGCGAAAAAATTGACGATGTTTTGGTGAGTTTAAGTGTTCGAGAAAAGGAAGTTTTAATGTTGCGTTTTGGTCTGAAAGACGGTTACAGTCGGACATTGGAGGAAGTTGGGCAGATGTTTCAAGTGACGCGGGAACGGATTCGCCAAATCGAAGCAAAGGCATTGCGAAAAATGCGACATCCAACGCGAATTCGTCAGTTACACGGATTTTTTGAGGGAGAATTTACAACCGAAGGGCCCGGCTTTGAAGATTTTATCCATTCGGTTTAGTTATCTGCTAAGGACTCCTCGCCCTTAGAATCCCCGCCAGGGAATCCATTCCCTGGACCTGGAAGTCAGCCCCCGCGGCGAAGCCGCGGGGGCTGACGAGGCCTTCAGCCAGCCCGGCCCGAAGGGCCGGGCTGGCTGAAAATGAGGTCAAGGAGTCATTGACTCCTTGCGGGAGTCCAG
>JAISXO010000048.1 GCA_031270475.1 Puniceicoccales bacterium
ATCTGGTATAATAAGCGGCGGCTGTCAATGAAATTTAGCCCCCCGCCCGCCCCCGCGGGGGCGGGCGGGGGGCTAAATTTCATTGACAGCCGCCGCTTATTATACCAGATAGTAATTCATGGATTCCGGCTCATACATTAGGGAGAACGGGGTAACTTTTGAGGAAGCGAAGGCAATTTTTGACAAACCTTTTTTGGAGCTCATATACGAGGCGCAGGGAATTCACCGTCGGCGCTGCAATTTTGGGGAGATTCAGATGAGTTCTTTATTGAGCCTTCAATGGGGGGGGTGTTGTGAGGATTGTGCGTATTGCGCGCAATCGATTCGCGATGGTCGGAAGATGCCGAAGCAAGCGATTAGGGATTTATCGGTTATAGTTACTGCGGCGGAGCGGGCGAAGGCGATGGGGAGTTCACGATTTTGCATGGGGGCATCGGGGCGTTCGCCGTCGGACGAGATATTGACGATGGCCTGTGAAGCGGTAAGGGCGGTAAAGGAGCTTGGGTTAGAAGTTTGTTTAACGATGGGGATGTTGAATGAGGGGCAGGTAATGAAGTTAAAGGAGAGTGGATTGGACTATTACAATCACAACGTGGACACGTCGCCGGACTATTATGGGAAGATTATTACGACGCGGACGATAGGGGAGCGAATTCGGACGATTGAGTTAGTGCATCGGCATGGGATCAAGGTTTGCACGGGGGGAATTTTAGGGATGGGGGAGACGAATGATGATCGGATAAAGTTGATGGTATTGCTTGCGAATTTTGGGGAGCAACCCGAATCGGTTTCGATCAATCGGCTGGTAAAAATTCCTGGGACGCCGCTTGTGGATGCGGTTGAGATTGATCCCTTTGATTTTGTTCGGACGATTGCATTGGCGCGAATTTTGATGCCGGAGGCGACCATTCGCATATCGGCTGGGCGGGAGACGATGGGCGACGAGTTACAGGCGCTATGTTTTTTAGCGGGTGCGAGTTCATTTTTTATTGGGGAGAAGTTATTGACGGTGGAAAATGCTGTTGTTACGAAGGATTTGGCATTATTGAGTCGATTGGATCTCAAGCCAGTTGGATGTAAATAATTTTGTATTTTTATATATATCGATTGATTTGGAGCGATACTTTTTGGGGTTCGCTAGACAAAAACGACGATGGGCAACGAGTTATGCAGGCGCTATATTTTTTAGCCGGGACGAATTTATTTTTCAGAAAAGTTATTCCCTGCGAAAAATATGCAAAAGATTTGGCATTATTGAGTCGATTGGATCTCAAGCCAGTTGGATGTAAATAATTTTGTATTTTTATATATACCGATTGATTTGGAGTGATACTTTTTGGGGTTAACTAGACAAAAACGACGATGGGCAACGAGTTATGCAGGCGCTATATTTTTAGCGGGTGCGAATTATTTTTCAGAAAAGTTATTCCCTGCGAAAAATATTGAAATTGCAAAAGATTTAGTACCATCAAATCGATTAAACCTTAAGCTGGTTTAGTGTAAAATAAAGATCAAAAAATGGAAATTACATATTTTATTGCGTTGACAATGTAAAAAATAAGACTACTATAGAATTGCAAATGCGAAAAATATTTAAAATCATGGAGCGAAAATCCCGGAGTACACTGGAAATACTTTTGTGGACACTGGTAATCATATTTATAGTCGACCGCATAGAATGGGTGTGGTTCGGAAGTAATTTTTTAGTAAATCAATTGCCATTGTCCGTGGAAGGGCTATGTAGCGGAAAAATATGGCAATTGGCGAGTTACATGTTTATGCACGATGGAATTTGGCATATTTTTTGTAATGCAATTGTTTTGTTTTTTATAGGGAATTTAATCGAACGGCGCTATGGTGGACGGCGATTGGTTGAATTGTTTTTTATTTCCGGCATCGTGGGAGCTTTGTTTTGGATCGGCTTAAATTTTGCGAATCCTTTGGGAAATTTGTGGGGAGCTTCCGCGGGATGTTTGGGAATATTTAGTTATTTTTGTTTTGCTTGTGAAAATCGCCAAATGGTATTTTTACTATTTTTTGTCGTCCCAGTGCGAATAAAACCACGGACATTACTGGCGATTACGGCTGGATTTGAAATTTTTTGTTTTTTTACCCAAGAATTAGTCAGTGGAGGTATTGCGAATTCAGCGCATTTGGGCGGCATTTTGGGAGGGCTGATTTGTTATTATTTTTATAATCACCATCACAAATATGTGAAAATGATGAGGGAAAAACTGAGGAAAGAAGGGCGTACGGCAAATACAGGAGCCAACGACAGTTATAAATTATATATTAAAAGTTATTCGGCGCAACGCAGCGAGATCGATCGCATTTTAGACAAAATCAATGAGAGTGGATTCAAATCTTTGACCGAGGCCGAAAAAAATACACTTAATTCGGCAAAACATCTCATGCACCGTTGAGAAAAAGTTTCAAAAAAAAAGCTTGACATCCGTAAAATCTTAGACATTTTATGGGTGGGAAGTGCAGAAGGGTGGGTGCCGTCGGACAAAGTAATACATCATAAATTACTCTTCCCGAGCGAGTTAATAAATTCCGCCACGGCACCAAAACCTCCAGCAACTTTGAGTTGACGAATATTTGAAGTATTTTTAATTAGAGGCATGGCGTTGGCAGGACACGCAGCAATTCCATTTTCCTTGATAAGGTATTCAATGGCGCCAAGGTCGTTCATATCGTCGCCAATATAGGCGACTTCACTGGGATGAAGTTTGAATTTTTTGCAAATTTCGCAGAGAATTTGAACTTTTTTACGACCAGCGTTCATGGCGAGGTGTTCATCGGAAATATGGCACTGAGCAGCAAATTTTTTCGGAATCAGACCCAATTCGCCCGTAATCAGAAAACTCAAACGTCCACTCGCATTCCAATTTTTCAGCGCCTGAATGTCGGCGAGCGAAAAACGTTTCCATTCAGAGCCGTCCTCGCCGTAAATTTTAAATCCATCGGTACACGTGCCATCAATGTCGCAAATCAGCGCGCGAATGCTTCTTTTGTCCGAATGAATATTTTGCGAAAAATTACTCCGCAACATACGCGTTTCAGCGTAGTATGCCAAAACATCGACGTCCTTATCGGCAAATGAATTGACAAAAGTTCGAATAAAATGTTGCGAAATGTTTTTAAAATTATGTTTCGCAAGCAAAAATTTTGGTTGCTCTTCGGGAAAATCGAGAGGTGTTAATTGATCGTCAAAGATCGTTGTTTCCTGAAGCGCATACCGATGCCCACGACAAAATCGTTCGATAAATTGTGGTTTATTGGAAATATTTGTAAAACAAAACGGAATTTTTAAGTCTCGACAACGGTGCTGAATAATCTCCGTAAAATCACAGAATCGGGAGATAAGCGCAGAGGAAATATTTAAAACATTTGCTAAAATATTTTTTATCGCAAACCCGTCGTAGGTGCTGAACGGAATGGCTCGTACCGTTGCGGAAGATTTTTTTCCGTCGCAAATAAAAAGCGAGTCATTGATCTGATAGCCGTCGTGGGACAATGACAATGCGGCATTTGTGTCCCAAAAAATACCGTCGCCAATAATAATTAATTTCGAATTTAATAGCATGGTCACATTGAAAATCGTTCGCCGAGGTAAAGTTTTCGGCTTTGAGGATCGTTGAGTAGTGCCGAACGGTCGCCTTCGCAAAGGACTTTTCCTTCGTGAATCAAATAAGCGCGGTCGACAATCGCAAGAGTCTCGCGCACATTGTGGTCCGTGATGAGAATGCCAATCCCCTTTTTGCGAAGATGGGCAATAATGCTTTGAATATCGGCGACACTAATGGGATCGACGCCGCTGAACGGCTCGTCGAGGAGCAAAAATCGGGGCTTCATCATGAGTGTGCGCGCGATTTCGAGTCGCCGCCGCTCGCCGCCGCTCAGCATGTATGCCTTTTGCGAAGCGAGTTGTTGGATGCCGAGTTCTTCGAGCACGTTCCGGATCGCTCCGTCGCGTTTAGCCCCATCGATGGGCAGGTATTCGGCGACAATTTTTAAATTATTGTAAACTGATAGCTTCTCAAAAACGGAGCTTTCCTGCGGAAGATAGCCAATGCCGAGGCGGGCGCGTTGGTGCATTGGAAGCTGGGTAATATCCCGTTCGTTGAGGAGTACTCGTCCCGTACTGGGGGCGACAAGTCCGGCGAGCATGTAAAAAGTCGTCGTTTTGCCTGCGCCGTTGGGCCCCAAAATGCCGATAATTTCACCGGAAAAAATAGTTAAATTGATGCAATTGACCACATTTCGTTTGCCATAAATTTTACAAAGCGCATGGGCTGAAAGGAAACAGGACATAGGGCCACTAAAGCGGATTTTTTTTCAAAGGGAAGTATAAATATATGGCCGGAACTGGCTCAAAATTTATCAGGGGAGCCGCAATGTTTTGTTAAAATATTGTCTGCAAAAAGAGTTTTCACTTTCCATTTGCCGTGGTCGGATTTTTTAAAAATAAATTGACGAAGTAGGGAATTGATTTATTCTCCTCGCAATAAATATGAACCTATTATCTAATTTGGGAAGGAATAAGCGAAGGAAAAAAAAATAAATCTTACCATAAGTTTTACAAAGCGCATGGGCTGATAGGAAACAGGACATGAGGCCACTAAAGCAGATTTTTTTTCAAAGGGAAGTATAAATATATGGCCGGAGCTGGCCCAAAATTTATCAGGAGAGCCGCAATGTTTTATTAAAATTCACCGAAAAAAATAGTTAAATTGATGCAATTGACCACATTTCGCTTACCATAAGTTTTACAAAGCGCATGGGCTGATAGGAAACAGGACATGAGGCCACTAAAGCAGATTTTTTTTCAAAGGGAAGTATAAATATATGGCCGGAACTGGCCCAAAATTTATCAGGGGAGCCGCAATGTTTTATTAAAATATTGTCTACGAAAAGAGTTTTCACTTTCCCTTTGCCGTGGTCGGTTTTTTAAAATAAATTGACGAAGTGGGGAATTGATTTATTCTCCTCGCAATAAATATGAACCTATTATCTAATTTGGGAAGGAATAAGCGAAGGAAAAGAAAAATAAATCTGATTATTTTTATTTCAACATTTGTATTGCAGGTATATTCGTGCCATGAAAGTATAGCAAGCGGTGAATCGAGTCAACAGTGGAATAAGCAATGGGGAAAATGGGAAAAAAAACTGAGCGAGGAAGATTTGGCAGATTTGCAAAACATATTGCCTCTGATAGCAAGTGGAGCTGTGTGGTCTTGTCCGCGGCCTTTGTTTGATTTAGAAGCAGGAATTACGCGGGGGAAATCGATAAAAGAAATCCAAGATATGATGGAGCAATTATTGAAAACAGATTTGAGAAAAAATGTTTTAGCGGCTCAGGAATATCGATATTGTCTGGAGAGAATTAATTTTTTGAGGCCGAGAACGGTGCTAGAGCGTTTTTTCAAGCTATGCACTTTGTGGCCGGATATTTATGGTGTGCAAGAGTCCGAGTGGCGGTCGAGCGCTTTATTTATCAGCGAGCTTGTTACCTTATTGTGTCCTACTTTTGCGGCATGGAGTCAGCATCTTCCGGCGACTATCATATCCGAGGTAGTTGATATGGGGGCCGACATAAACAATATGTTCGCGCATCATGGGTTAAGGGTTCATTGGCAAAAAGCTTGCTATTATGGTTCCCGAGAAATTAAGAAAAAAGAATTTCGACTTATAATAGACTCTCCTCTGATTGAGCGGGCTATTGAGACGGTTCGGCGCGCAGATCCCACCTTTGATTTGCCCGTCTTTCAACCCGAGCAGGGGCATGTCCTTTTTTTATTCATTGAGATGATGCCCCACAATTTTCCTATTGAAACTAAGCGAACGGCTACTTTGGTAAGAATGATCAGATTTTCAGTTGTTGCTGACTGCTGACTTCCAGTTATTCCTTCCGTATTTTATGTTATATGGCTGGTATAAATTTCGCTATCCATGGCGGGTTTTTTGGTCTTTTTACTATTTTCGACAAAAACAAAAACAAAATTCAGATATTTTTTTCGTATTTTATGTTATGTGATGGGTATAAATTTCGCTACCCATGGCGGGTTCTTGGAAACTTTTTGCTCTTTCCGACAAAAACAAAAACAAAATTCAGATATTTTCAATTGTTGGAGGGGGAGTTGAGACATTTAAAGTAACCGGCGAATTGTTAATCGCGCTCGAAATTTCAATATTTTTTGCCATATAATTAATACGAATTTCACTGCCACTGATAGTTCCCCGCGAATCTTTCGCTGTAGCATTGCCGGAGAGAATAATTGTTGTATCGGTCGTTGTAATTTCGGCGCGATCGGCGGAACAGGAGCGTTCATCTTGTCGAAAAAGCAGCGGTCCTGTAATCGAAATTTGCTTGATGGAATCGAAGTCCGGAGCCGAATTCATTATTTTTCCGAAAGTGATAATTTTTGCTTCGGCGCATTCCATGGAAAACAGGGGAGCTGCTAATTTGACATTTCCTGTAAATAAAAATTCCGATTGATTTTCATTCAAAGAAATTTCGAGTTTATCGCTTGTGATGAGCGTTCCAGACGCGTTCGAAACGTTTGGCAATGCGGCTTTTTTGGTATCGGTTGTGGCTGTTTCCAGAGTGGTGTCCAATTTTTCCGTTGCCCCAATAACAAAAGATAGAAGTGTAAAAAACGCGAAAAACACCCGAATTTTATTTATTATTACTTTATGTTTTTTTAAATAATACTTGCACATCTTTATTTAGTGTAAAATTTTTAGAATTGCCAAAAAATTGCCAATTGCTGCCTGTCGCCGAGAACTCATCGTTTGAAATAGCAATAAAACCGTCACCGTTGGCAACATTTTTCGTGGAATCAACATTTGCCTGATCGCTCGTGATGTGAATCTCTTCCGGCGGATCGACTTTCCCCTTCGAAAAAAATTGAATAGTAATATCGGAAACTTTAAAAATTTTACTATCGATTAAGTCGGCCTGTTTGCCTGAGATATTACAAATTTTTACACCATGTTCGTCGAAGAGAGGAAGTGAAAAATGATATAAATTGTTACTGAGACATAAATTAATTGTGAAAATAAAAAACATGTAAATTGCTGCAATGCGAAAAAACATAATAATAGGCATGATGAGAAATATTGGAGGAGTTTTTTCAAGAAAAAAGTGGAAAAATAAAAAATTTTGCTTGACATACTCTAAACTTGGATGTAGTAATATATTCCAGTTTAGCTTAAAATAGATTATGAAAATTAAAACGATTATTGATCAAGCGTGGAATGGATTATTTGTGGGGGCTATTTATTCCCATCGGTTTTCATTCCCGCCAATCGAAATTTGTGGCAATAATAATTGGCAATGAAGGGAGTTTTTTAGGGGAAAAATAAAAAAAATGAAAAATTTTGCTTGACATATTTTAACGCGAGATGTAGTGCTATTATTTAGTTTAACCCAAAATAGATTATGAAAATTAAAACAATTACTGACCAGGTATGGAATGAATTATTTGTGAAACCATTCATTTCCATCGGTTTTCACCCCTATCAATCGAAAATTATGGCGGTGGCAATTGACAATGAAGGAATTTGTGCCCTCAAAGTTATTGAAGATGATCACGATGCTCGACAAAAATTTTTTTCTGAAATTAGCGCGCGCTATAAAGGTTCGCCAATTGCGGTATTTCCTGGGAAAACAGAGCGATTTTTTGGGGATTTTTTAAGAGAAAGAAGTGGTAAGTGTACGGCGTTGAAATTTATTTTGAAGGGCCCGGAAGAAAAATTGAAACATTGGGAATCTGAACTCGAATGTGCCTTTTTTAAGCAAAAAGCAGTGACGCTTTCGATTGATAATCCTATTCAATGTTCGAATTTGTGATCTCATAGCTGTAAAATATTCTTGTGAAATTTTGATTTTTTTTTAATCTATATCCAATGGCAAATGTTGTTGGGGCGGAATGGGTGGACGAAAGACGGGGATGGTTGTTTTTTGATCGGAATCTGGACGAAGGGGGAAATGTAAATTTTTTTGGGACATTGCTCATCAATGGTAGACCGCAAAATTTCGATTTTTTACCAATTTTTTCGCTAGATTTTGCAGAGACAAGTGGCTATTTTGAGGAAAATAAAAACATTGTTTTTGTTTTATCAGAAAATGAAATCCCTTGTTTTGCTTTGGCCCGCGGAAATCTTTATGTGGCCGGGGATTTTAATCGGTGGTTATCCGATGGATTTGATGAAAAATGGAAGTTGAAATGTGAAGTGCTTCAAGGAAAATTATATTTTATTTTAAGAATTTTACGGAACGAGTTGCCTGTATGTGCTCAATTTAAATTTGTTAGTGGAGATTGGGAATGGTTGCCTTTACCAAAGTATTGTAAAAATAATGTTGTTTTACGGCCGGGAATTGAAAATCTGGAGTATTGTGCGCAAAAAACGGGACGACATGTGTGGCAATTTTCGTTGACAGATGGTCGTTTTGACCTGCGTGAAACAGCCGTTATCGTTTCAAGCAATGAAAAAATTCAAATCGATGGCGCGCGATTACTGTCCTCGCTCCATTCCGATAAAGATTTGGGAGCCCGGATTCAAGGAAGTAAAACATTTTTTACCTTATTTGCTCCGCGAGCACTGGCAGTGGATGTTTGCATTAAACAATTTTTAAATGAAAATTTTCACAATCATCCGATGGAATGCGCGGAAAATGGTATCTGGCATGTCCAAATAAACGAAAATTTGAATCGTCAATACTATATGTTTCGCGTAAAAAGTAAAATAAATGGCAGAGAGATTTTTACTGAAATTCTTGATCCCTATGCCAAAGCTGCCGTCCATTGTCAAGGTCCGGGAATTATTGTAAAAGATAAGTTTATAAAACATCATTTTAATGCACCGTCTCGAGAGAATTTGATCATCTATGAGGGCCACATCCGCGATTTGACGGCCAATTTTCCGGATGCTACATCCAAAGAAAGATTGGGATTTAAAGGATTTGAGAAATTTGTCAAAAGTGGTTATTTACAAAATTTAGGTGTCAATGCCATCGAATTGCAACCGATTCAGGAATTTGACAACGCCAAAAAGGAGGATTATCACTGGGGATACATGCCGGTCAACTATTTTTCGCCGGCAAGTGCCTACGCCAGCGATGCGACAAGAGGGACACAAATCGATGAGTTGCGCAGCCTCGTAAAAATATGTCATGATAATAATTTAGCAATAATTTTAGATGTCGTGTACAATCATGTCGGCGAGCCTAACCATCTTTACGAAATCGATCCGCAATATTATTTTCGCACAAATAGCGACGGTGATTTACTAAATTTTAGCGGTTGTGGCAACGATCTACACACAGAAAATCCCATGGTACAAAAAATGATTGTCGATAGTTTGGAATATTTTGTAAAATTTTACGATATAGACGGATTCCGTTTCGATCTTGCTGAGCTTGTCGGTCTGCCATTTTTGGAAAAAATTCAAATATATTTACAGGAAATTAAACCATCAATTATTATGATTGCGGAGCCGTGGAGCTTTCGCGGATACGTTGGTCACGATCTCAAACGGACGAATTTGCAGGGCTGGAATGATGAGTTTCGTGATTTTGTGAAATTATATATTTTTAACAATGGTAATGTGGATGGAATAAAATATTTTTTACAAGGATCGCTGGCTTTTCGCTCGAATTTTACAGCGCAGAGCATCAACTATTTATCATCTCATGACGATTTTTGTTGGATTGATGCCATCACGGAAAATGCGAATCATGACGGAACAATTCCCACTTTTACCGATATCCGTCGAACCCACATGGCGCTTTCTATCTTGTTTTTGTCGCTCGGCGTGCCGATGTTAGGCGAGGGAACGGAGTTGCTCCATTCCAAAAATGGCATACATAATACCTACCTGCGCGGCGATCTCAATGCCTTGCCCTACGACCGTCAACGGGAATATTTTTTTACATATAAATACGTACAACAGCTGATTCAATTGCGTAAAAATTCAAAATTATTTAACTTGCGCGAGCGTCCATCTGATGAATATATCAAAATTTTTACGGCGCAGGAAAACAATTCAGCTGTACTTGCGCTCTTCAATGGAACGCATGAGTGCGGCGAGGAACAAATTCTCTTTGCTGTAAATCCGCACTTTGAAAAGGCCCATTTTATGATTTCTTTTGAAAATAAATTTACACAGATTGCCGATACATTATCATTCATTGATGGGAATCGGGCGACCTATCTCTGGGAAAATGATGTGCTAGAATTACCACCTCTCAGCTGTGGAATTTGGAAAAATGAAGTAATAAATTAATAAATACCTCGCGGTAGATGGGAGGCGATTTAATAGTAAATTTACATCGCGAAAAAATCGAGAATAAAATGATAAAGTCATGAATGATTTTTGCGAACTTACAAATAATTCAATTATGGGTGTGCGTATTTAAAAATTTCGGCAACAAAGTAATGAATTTATAAATAAATTATTTATTTTCCGGCTGAGTAAGCTCATTTTTTTCGTCCAATTTCTGTTCAATGAAGGCTGAGGCAAGGCGAATATTCTTTGCGATAGAGCGATTATGCGTCCAGATGCAAATTGCGCCATTCGGCTTTCTGAGCGGGGCAAAAGGAGATGTTCCGTCTAAGGCGTCACGTTGCAACGGGTCATCCACTTCCTTTTCTTTTTTCAGGCGAAAATCAATCTTTGCTTCTTTACTTGTATTAAACCAAAATTTTAAATCTGCTTCCGGAAAAGTCTTCGTTCCACAGGTGCGCCCCTCGGCGATCACTCCTTTAAATCCCTCGATTTCAATGTAATCGAGGGATTTGCGCGCAAGTTTTAAACAAAAATTATGGACCGATTCAAATTGGCTCGCATAGGACGCAACCGTAGTATTTAATTGGGCTGAACGCAATTCCTTGTCCGATAAAAATTCTCCGTCAACAACAAAGCAGGCGTGGCGATTTCTAATGGTAATTTTCCAGTTAACGTTTTTAAGAAAATCTTCAATTTTTTGTTTATTTTTTAATTCTGGTTTCATTTTATGTTTAAGGAGAACGTGAGCGACGGTTCGATAAATGGCGCCAGATTCCACGTAAATGAGGTCAAATTTTTCCGCTAAACTCTTCGCAATGGGAGATTTTTTAGTTGCAGAACCGCCATCGATAGTGACCAATATGATTGCATTGCGTTTCAATTTTTTGTGAAGATTTTTTTTATTTGTTCGGAAGATAGTACTCTTTGAATGTTTATTAGAAGTATTTTTACTATTCGTTGTTGGCGCTTGAAGTGTCGTCGATGCCGCAACTAGCACGCTTCCCATGCTCATCGTAAGTCCTCCGATATAAACAATTAATTGCAATTTTTTCATATTCATATTTCGTTAGAATTTAAGAAAAATTTACAAAATGTCAATATTTTACGTATGGCAAATTTTTTACATATAACCAATCGGAAATAATAATGATCATCGTTTGCGGATAAAAAAATTTCTCTTGAAGGTTTGATCGTATTTTATTATTATTTTTTTACACATTCCTTTGATTTGTTTGAAGACTTCGGACCTTTTTGGAAACATTTTCATGCATAATAACCACTTTCTCGGACAATAAATGGCTTGCAATGTCAGACCAACCGGAAATAGTAATAATCGTTTGTGGATAAAAAAAATTTCCCTTGAAGGTTTGATTGTATTTTATTATTATTTTTTTACATATTCCTTTGGTTTTTTTGAAGACTTCGGACATTTTTCGAAACATTTTCATGCATAATAACCACTTTCCCGGACAATAAATGGCTTGCAATAAATGGCTTGCAATGTCAGACCAATCGGTAATGGTGACGTAATCGTTTATGGACAAAAAAAATCTCTTCCTCGGGACTTTTTGTATTTGTATCGCCTTCGGCCTCATGATGCAACAAAGCGCGCAGTTGCAGGAAAATACCGCAAATATGCAGCGCCAAATACCCGTCTCGCCAACGGGAATCGCCGTAACTGAAAACGCGCCCCTCCCAATTTCAAGCGCCGTGGACGATATCGGTGTCGAAGTCCAGGAAAAAAAAGCTGAGGAAAATCATACCTTTGATCATCAGCAATTCGTTACCCTCGAAAATGACGAAATTCGCGTCCGCCTCAATAGCGTCGGAGCCGGAATTCAAGACGTTGAACTGAAAAAATATCCCGCAATCCGCGGCGACAAAAAACCCTTCGTCTTTAATGATAATCGGTCGTTGCCTGCCTTGGTATTGGCTTTCAGCACCGTCGATAAATTCTTACTCTTGGATTACGAAATCGTTGCCCAAACCCCGACGAGCGTCACGTTCAGTAAGGCGATGAAAAATGGCATCGTCGTTGAACGGGAATACCGCCTGGCTCAACATGAGATTCCTTACGTTTTGACTACCCAGTTGCGATTCATTAATCGGACGGAAAAAAATTATGACCTCGGAAATGTCTTCGTCAGCCTCGGATGTTTCCCCGCAACCGCAAGCGATACCTTGGGCGATTACCTCAATTTCGGTTACTACGACGGAAAAAAAGCCCACTTCATCGGCGTGAATGACTTCCGCGCAAAATCCGGCTTCTTCGGCATGGGAAAAGAATCCGCTAAAAATCAAATCGCCGGAGAAGACAAAATCGTTTGGGGATCAGTTAAAAATCAGTTTTTTACGGGTGTTTTTACGCCAAAGATCCCCGGTTGTGGCTTCGTAGCAATGCCGCAGGAAGTCTTCGATGGTGCCTCGGGAAAAACTAATGATAGCGTCGTCGGTAGCGTGAAAATAACCGTTGGATGCGTGGGGCCCGGGAAAATAAAGGCCGTCGATGGCGATTTTTACGTGGGTCCAAAGGATTATGTTTTCCTAGATCGTTTGGGCGAAAGTCAGGATCTGGTCATGCAATTCGGTATTTTTGGCTTCGTCAGTAAGTTACTGCTGCTGCTTATGAAGGGCATTTACGCGCTGTTGGGCAATTGGGGGATGACGATCATCGTTTTAACCGTCCTTGTCAAACTACTGCTTTGGCCATTGACGACGGCTCAGGTGCGCTCGTCGCGAAAAATGTCGAAGCTCCAGGAGCCACTCAAAAAAATCAAGGAAAAATATCGCGACAATCCTCAAAAACTCCAGGCCGAAACATTGAAGTTATTCCGCGACAATCGGGTCAATCCGGCTGCCGGTTGCTTGCCGTTACTCGTTCAGATTCCTATTTTCCTTGGACTTTACTTCATGTTGCGGACAACCGCTGAGATGCGTTTTGCTCCCTTTCTCTGGATTCCTGATCTGTCGCTGCCAGATACGATCGCCCGCGTGGGAAATTTTCCCATCAATATTCTGCCGCTCATCATGGGGATTTCTATGGTTTGGCAAATGAAAGTCATGCCGACGCCGTCCATCGACGGTGCGCAAAAATGGGTGTTCAAACTGATGCCACTTATTTTTCTTGTTTTCTGTTATAATTTTCCGGCGGCACTCGTTTTGTACTGGACTGTGCAAAATTTATTAACAATTGGCCAGCAAATTATTCTCAATAGAAAAAATGATGACGCGTTGCTCGTCGATGATTCGGATGGAGCAGGTGTGAAAAAAAAGTAACCCTAAGGGCTCCTCGCCCTTAGAATCCTCGCCAGGGGATCCATCCCCTGGACCAGGATAGAGCCCCGGCGCAAAGCGCCGGGGCTGATTTTAGAAAGAGTCCCGCGGCTGCGCCGCGGGACTCTTCGAAAGAGGTCAAGGAGTCCATGACTCCTTGTGGGGGCTGGGGCGGAGCCCCAGGATAGTACTTGTTTTGCACAGGACCGTAAAAAAATTATTGACGATAGGCCAACAAATTATTCTTAATAGAAAAAACGATGACGCGTTGCTCATCGGCGATTTGGATGGAGTGGGCGCGAACAAAGTTTAGGAGGAAAGCATGTCAGGTCATAGTAAGTGGGCGACGACGAAACGTCATAAAGCAGCCGTCGATGCGAAGCGGGGAAAAATGTTTAGTATTCTCAGCAAGGAAATCACCATAGCCGTGCGCGATGGCGGAAAGGATCCGGAATTTAATCCGCGTCTGCGGACAGTTATTCAGAAGGCGAAGGCGGCCAATATGCCGGCGGATAACGTCAAAAAGGCGATCCAGAAGGGAACGGGTGAGATTCCAGGCGTGAGCATAGAGGAGCTTATTTACGAGGGATACGGTCCGGGCGGCGTAGGTATGATTGTCGAGGCGACGACGGATAATAAGAATCGCACAGTTTCGGAGGTTCGGAGCACGTTTGGCAAATGCGGTGGCAATTTAGCGGGAGCGGGTGCGTTGGCCTTTAGTTTTCAGCGGAAGGGGCAATTGCTCATCGATCGCAAAAAAATTACGGAGGAAAAGCTCATGGAAATTGTTCTAGAGGCTGGGGCGGAAGACGTCAAGGTGGACGACGAATGCTACGAAGTTTTGACGGCGGTGGCGGATTACGATGGTGTGGCCCATGCCTTGGAAACGGTTGGAATTGAGGTCGATTCTTCTGAATTGGCCTATATTCCCAACAATACGATTACCATCGACGACGAGGACACGGCGAAGAAAGTATTGCGGATGGTTGAGCGGTTAGAGGATCTCGAAGACGTGAAAAATGTCTTTGCGAACTACGATATTTCGGATGCATTGCTAGAAAAAATTAATCGAGAATAATAAAAAGGTTGAAAAAATAATGGGCATGGATAGATAGAGTGAAGACTATTTATTCATCGGATTGATCCGTGAAAATTGTTGAAATTTTTTAGTTTTTGAAAGTTATGATTCCAGGATATTTTTGGTTAATCCCCATTGCGGCGGTATTTGTACTCTACATGGCGATGCGATTTTTTGATGCGATGAAGTGCGAGCCGGCGGGGACCGATCGCATGGTAGAAATTGCGACCCATGTGCGCAACGGGGCACTGGCGTATTTGAAGCAGCAGTACAAGGTTGTGGGGATGGTGTTTATACTCGTAGCGATTTTTCTCGCCCTATTGGCTCACAAGTTTCATTTGCAGAACGAGTGGGTGCCCTTTGCGTTTATAACGGCGGGAATTTGTTCCGGACTGGCGGGATTTATTGGGATGCAGACGGCGACCCAAGCATCTTCCCGGGCGGCTTTTGCGGCATCGCAGTCATTGAACAATGGGTTACGCGTTGCTTTTCGGAGTGGGGCGGTCGTCGGGTTATCGGTGGTTGGCCTAGCGCTTTTGGATTACTCCTTTTGGTTTTTGGTTTTAAACCATTTCGAAGACATTTTTCCCGTCAATGATCGAATGGTGTTTATTACGGAGACGATGTTGACCTTTGCGATGGGGGCGTCATTGCAGGCGTTATTTGCGCGCGTTGGCGGTGGAATTTTTACGAAGGCGGCCGATGTGGGAGCCGATTTGGTGGGAAAGATTGAGGAAGGTATACCGGAGGACGATCCGAGGAATCCGGCGACTATAGCGGATAACGTGGGTGACAATGTGGGCGACGTGGCGGGAATGGGAGCGGATCTCTACGAATCCTTCTATGGAGCGATTTTAGCGTCGTCGGCGTTGGGGGCATCGGCTTTTGTGTCCAGCGATTCCGATTTGCAGATGAAGGCGATTTTGGCGCCCCTTTTGATTGGAGCGGCGGGTGCTGTCCTTTCCGTTTTGGGGATTTTCATTGTCAAAACAAAGGAAAATGCGAGTAGTTTGGAGTTGCTGCGTTCCTTAGGATGGGGGATCAAATGCAGTGGTTTTTGCATTCTTTTGGCGGCCCTATTAATCTTTTATTTGTTGGATATTCCGGACATGCTATGGCCGCTCTGGGGGGCCGTTGCGATTGGTTTAATTGCCGGTGAGATCATTGGAAAGTCATCGGAGTACTACACTTCCCAGGCCTATTTGCCGACTCGCCATGTGGCGTCGCAGGCGAAGACGGGGTCGGCCACGGTCATTATTGGTGGCATTGGGGTCGGCATGCTATCGACGGCGCTTCCCGTTCTCGCGGTTGTCATCGGTACACTTTTGGCATTTTTCCTGACCCAGGGCAGAGACAAAGATATTATCATGGGGTTATACGGTGTTTCGATTGCGGCGGTGGGCATGCTTTCGACGCTGGGGATCACGATGGCGACGGATGCCTACGGTCCCATTGCGGACAATGCGGGGGGCAATGCGGAGATGAGTGGCCTCGGCGAAGAGGTGCGCAAACGGACGGATGCTCTGGATGCCCTTGGGAATACCACGGCGGCGACGGGCAAGGGTTTTGCGATTGGTTCGGCGGCCCTCACGACGCTGGCCTTGCTTGCTTCCTACATGAGTGCGATCAAAGGAAGTATGCTCAATGTGGGCAGGCGATCGGTTATCTTGGACGGCAATAACATTCTCGTTGAGTCGCTGACATTGAACGATATTATTAATTATTTTCAAATCCACCTCCTCAACCCGAAGGTTTTAATGGGCCTATTCATTGGCGCCATGCTATCCTTTGTTTTTTGCGGATTACTGGTCAATGCGGTTGGGCGCGCGGCGTCGTGTATGGTGGAAGAGGTGCGGCGGCAATTTCGCGAAATTCTGGGAATTCGAGAAAATAAAGCGATTCCCGATTATGCCCAATGCGTGAAAATTTCGACGTCTTCGGCGCAGCGGGAAATGCTTGTACCTTCTCTCGTAGCAGTTCTTTCTCCCATTTTGGTAGGTGTTACGCTCGGAGTGGCCGGTGTCGTCGGACTTTTGGGAGGAGCGCTGTCTTCCGGTTTTGTCCTGGCAATTTTTATGGCGAATTCCGGTGGAGCTTGGGACAATGCAAAAAAATATATCGAAGAAGGAGCAATGGGCGGTAAGGGCTCAGACGCTCACAAGGCGGCCGTGATCGGCGATACCGTTGGCGATCCGTTTAAGGATACGGCGGGGCCAAGTTTGAATATTTTGATCAAACTGATGGCCATGGTTTCGCTCGTCGTCGTGGGTATTACCGTTTCCTACAGTTAGGCATTTTAAGTGCTCGATCCTCCGAATGGTCCATTGCCAACGGATTGCTTTACAATTCGCCAAACCGTGATAAAATTGTTTTTCAGGGCTTTGCCCGAAAAAACAAGGTATCCTTCGGGTATCGAACGGCAGGGAGTGTCGATAGGTCTCGCGCGCGCGCAGTTTTACGAATAAGAATAAATCGGTTAAAGCTAAGACTCCAAGGGCGAAGCCCGAAGGAGGGTCCCTTCGAAAAGATAAAAGCAACGGGCGTGGTACCCACCCTAAAACACTTCCCACCCATAAAATGCTTGGGATCCAATCGGTGTCAAGTGTTTTTAGAAAATATTTTTTATATCCGCTCGCCAAATTACTCCTCAAAGGCCTTCAATAGCTCCTAGGAATCGTTTTCTGTCCTAGGGTTGAGAGTTTCTCCGCGGGAATACCATAAAAGAATTTATTTGCCATTTATTGAAAATAATCGTCAAAATAATCACCGCCAATGCCAATGGCGAGTCGAAAAGGTCGTTGGATCCCAAAAAAACATGCGCGCCGGAAAAAAAGAGACTCCCTTTGAAAATCGTCAGAGAAAAAATAATCCCCCCGTGAAAACCCATCGCCGCTGAAAGCTTCCCAGTCCGAAAATAAATCGCCGCCAATAAGTACCCAAGAGAAAAAATAATCGCAAATTTAAACCACGAAATCCCCGCCAGCGAATGAAAAATGACTTCGTAAAGACAGAAAAATCCATCGGAAAAAGTTGCCTCCCTAACCGCCGATAAAGAATACGTCGGGCGAAAATGAAAGTAGGCGAAAATAAATGCCGATAGAATAAATGCAAATGATGGCCGCATCTCGTCCAGTAAAAATTTAAAAATTATCCCGCGAAATAACCACTCCTCCAATACCCCAATCAAAAGCGCTCCAGCAAACGCCCGTACAAGGGAAAATGCGGGAAGCACCTCCCATCTGAAGTTCAAAAATACCATCTTAATGGCAAAGATTCCCCCGACGAGTAACCCTCCAAAGACGAAAAATGCGAAAAATAATCGAAAATTTTTACGTCCAAAGCCTAGTTTTTCTCCATATATCCCGTGATACATCCTCCAAATCACCGGCAGAAAACATAATACGGCGATCAGTCGAATGCGCTCGAAAAAAATGACGAACCCCTTTCGCAAAAGATAGGCATTCAATGGGTTCGGAGACTGCCGATTCCACTGGACAACCCAGTTAAAAATTAATGGCGTCCCAATGGCCGCAATGATTAAGGCGAAAAAATAAAAAAGAAATAGTAAAAAAATGGGCGATGGCGTCCTACCCTTCGAAAATAATGGTAAAAACATGAAATAAAATAGGGTAGAGTTTCGGAGCCTTTGTCAAATTCTAAAGACAATCCAAAGGTTGACACGATTTTTTTGTCGGACATGCTCCAATGCGTATGAAAGTGCTCGTAACGGGTGGCGGCGGTTTTTTAGGCTGCCATATTGTCGAATTACTTCTGAAACGGGGGTACTCGGTGCGCGCAGTCGGTCGCCGGAGACAGCCGATTCTCGAATCGCGAGGTGTCGAGTGCCAACGGGGCGATATCTCTTTCCAGGACGACGCCTATAAGGCCGTCCGCGGTGTGGATGCCGTTTTTCACGTCGCCGGCCGCGCCCAGCTCGATATGAAATTCCACGCATATTATAACACCAACGTCGTTGGCACGAAAAATATCGTCCGCGCCTGTGAGTACTATGGCGTCACAAAACTGGTCCATACGAGTACACCCGCCGTCGTTTTCAATGGAAACGGGTTTTCGGGGGGCGACGAGTCACTCCCGCTGCGCAAGCGCTACCACTGGTTCTATTCCCGCACGAAGGCCATGGCGGAGGAGTTTGTTTTGAAGCACAATTCGGAGCGATTAAAGACCGTGGCGCTCCGTCCCCACCTCCTTCTCGGCGAAGGCGATCCGCATCTCATGCCAAAAATTATACGTTCCGTGGAAAGGGGGAAATTGCGAATGGTCGGCGACGGCACGAATTTGGTGGACATTACTTTTGTGGACAATGCAGCCTACGCCCATCTCCTCGCGTTCGACGCGCTCGACGCCGGAAAAGTCTGTGGAAAGGCCTATTTTATTGGTCAGGAGCGGCCGGTCAATTTATGGGAATTCATCAATATGGTTCTCAAAAATGTGGGATTGCCGCCGGTGAGGAAGCGCGTATCGTTTCGCCGGGCTTATTTTTTGGGGAGGCTAATGGAGACGTGGTATAAGTATTTCCGCTGGTCGAAGATGCCGCCGATGACGCGGGCGCTGGCGGTGGCGTTGAGCAAGGACCATTATTTTTCCCACGAGCGGGCGCGGGAGGATTTTGGCTATGCGCCACAAGTTACGATTGAGGAGGGGCTGAGCAGTCTCATTAAGATCTTGCGTATACAGGTGAAGGTGTTAAAAGTTCCGAGTTATTCGCTGGGATAGGATGGGTATATTGTGAAATATTTTTTGAGGAAGGCTAATGAAAATGTGGTATGAATATTTCCGCTGGTCGAAGATGCCGCCGCCGTGTGGCCTCAAAGTTCCGAGTTATTTGCCGGGATCGGATGGGTATATTGTGAAACATTTTTTGAAGGAGGCTAAGGAAAATGTGGTATAAATATTTCCGCTGGTCGAAGATGCCGCCGCCGTGTGGCCTCAAAATTCCGAGTTATTTGCCGGGATCGGATGGGTATATTGTGAAATATTTTTTAAAGAAAGTTAAATAAAATGAGTGTATTGCGAAACATTTTAGGCGTTTCCTGTTTTACGCTGCTGTCGCGGCTGTCGGGGCTGCTGCGGGACGTCCTGATTTTTTCGGTCCTCGGAATGGGGGAGCTGAATTCGGCGTTTTTGCTTGCCTTCACCGTTCCCAATTTATTTCGCCGGCTTTTGGGTGAGGGGGCGTTAAATTCGGCGCTCATCCCGATTTTTTCCGACGAGTACCACACGAATGGGCAGGCGCAGGCGTTTATTTTGCTGAACAAGGTCCTATCGCGGCTCATTTGCGTATTAGTTGGACTTATTTTTGTGGGTTGCATGGTTTTATTTTTGGGAGCATTTTGCGAAACTCTATCGATGCGGTGGCGAATTTGTTTTGTGCTGAGTGCGATTTTGTTGCCTTACATGTTTTTCATTTGTTTGCCGGCTGTTTTTTCTGCAGTTTTAAATGTTTTTGGAAAATTTTTACTAGCCGCTGGCAATCCAATTTTGCTCAATTTGAGTATGATTTTCGCGGTATTAATTGGGATGCATTGGGGGGAAGGCGCTTGTGTGTACGGATTATGCGTGGGCGTTTTGGCCGGTGGCGCGATGCAAATGGCGCTGTTATGGGTTGGCGTGAGGCGTTTTGGTTGGCGGTTTCGGTTTGATCGGAGTGGCAGTGGGCGTATTGGGGAATTTCAGCGGCTATTTTTTCCGGGGGTGATCGGTGCGGCGACGGTGCAAGTGAACATAGCGGTTTCGCGAGTGCTGGCGTATTTTGTGAGTAGCAGTGCGGTATCGGTGTTATATTTAGCGAATCGTTTGATGGAATTGCCGATGGGAATATTAGTGATTGCGGTGATGACGGTGGTATTTCCGCGGCTTTCGAGTTT
>JAISXO010000016.1 GCA_031270475.1 Puniceicoccales bacterium
CGCTTCGCGCCGGGGCTCTACAAGGAAGCTATTCCCGGGGCTCCGCCCCGGACCCCGCAAGGAGTCGCGGACTCCTTGACCTCTTTAAAAGAGTCCCCGCGGCGAAGCCGCGGGGACTCTTTTCTATTTTAGCCCGGCGCTTCGCGCCGGGGGCTGTATCCGGGTCCAGGGGATGGATCCCCTGGCGGGGATTCCTAAGGGCGAGGAGCCCTTAGGGCAGGCTACTTTGGCGAAAGGATTAGAGGTTATTTTCCTGCATATGAGCGATGAGGCGTTTCGTAATTTCCTCGGCTGGATTATTGCCATTTGCTCTCAGCAATTGCAGCATCGTTGTAACTTCGACCAACCGATAGGAATCGCTTCCCGGGCAGAGGGGGAGAGTAACGAGGGGCAAAGTAATGCCGAGAATTTCGTAGCTCGAAGGTTCTTCGAGGCCAGATTTTCCGGCATCGTGGGGCAAGGTTTCTTCGAAGCGGATGACGAGGTCAATGGTTGATTGATTTCGTATGGATTGCATTCCGAAGAGATCTGGCAATTGAAGTAAGCCAATGCCACGGAATTCCATAAATCCGTAGCTAATCTTTTTACTTCGGCCAACGAGCTTTTTATTATGTCCGCAGGAGACGCAAACGACGTCATCGGCGATCAGCGTATGGCCATGTTCGACCAATGCGACCGTGCAGACACTTTTAGAAAGCGTTGGCAAACCCTGAATGAGGACACCGATACCATGAATTTCGATAAGTGTTCCGAAGATTGTAGTCGTCGGAGAGAAATACTCATCGAAGAAGATGGTTGCTTGTTCAATAAACTCGACGGAGCTGAGAGCTGTCGAGAATAACGGCAGTGATTTTTCATCGAAAAAATCGATCAAATACTGGGGAATTGGAACACGATCGGTGACGACGAAGCAAGGCACTTCCCGTTCATCGATATTTCCAATGGCCTTTAATTGATCCTTTCGATCCAGGTCCAATAGGTAGGACAATTCGCAAAAACCGGAGTATTGCAAACGCTTCTGAGCGAAGTGTTTGAAATAGCCCGTCAATGCAAGCGCGGGGCGATTAACCGCACGATCTGCGATTTTACGCGTATCGAAGCCATTTTGCCCCGCAATGATTTTTAACTTAAGTAGTTTTTGGGTCATTTCGAAGAAACGACGAACAACTAGTTCATGATTGATCTTAACTAACTCTTTCATAGCCTATTCAGTGTAATTAAATGGAAGGAGAAGAAAAACTTCGATCTGAAAATAACATCATTTTACCGTCTTTAAACAAAGTTACCTGGTGAGTGCTTTCGGAAACGGCAACGGCGATGCAGCGCGCTACTGCCGAAATAACGGCTCCAGCGGCATGGCGAGTCCCAAAGCCACTGGGCATTTGAGCTGCATATTCGCTTGAGGCCTGAATGAGAGATCCGGCGGATTCGATGACACCATCGCCACGGACGATAAAAGCACCGTCAATGGATGAAAATTCTTTAATAGTTTCTGCCATAAATGGGTTTAAAATGTTACGATCCTCCTCCTTATAGCCGTAGAACGGATTCAAAACGAGGGGTTTAGTGAAAGGTTTAATTTTTGCAATATCTCCAATGACGAATAGGCATCCGACGGGTTTTCCTTCTCGACCTTCGACGGCGATATCGGCGGCGATTGCCAATAGGCGTTCGAGGGCTTCCGGATGAATACCTTCGGCGAGGAGATCCTCATTATTGGAGAACGAATTACCAAATTCTTTACCAATATCGAAGATGGAAATGGTATCGAAAACGTTACTTTGGGGCAATCCGGCGAAGCAGCAAACCCGATCTTTTTGGGTGATGAGACCGCGAGTGAGGCCGATAATAACGGCGCTACGTGCCTGGGAGAGTCGGTAATTCGAGAAGGGGTGGACATAGATCACGTCGTCGAAGTAATTTTCCGTTGCGGCGAATGTATCCGCTTTGTGGGTAACGAGGATAAATGATAAATTATCGGAGTGCTCCTTGAATTCGAAGGTTCCCGTTAGAACATCGCCGAAGACGAGAACCACATTACACTTATTGACGCGGGCAATTTTCTGGGTTTCTCGGAGCATGAATTGGTTGAGTGAGCTCTGATTGGTATTGACGATGGATTTATAGGCGCCGAAAAGGAGGCGTATGTGTTCGCGGAAGGCATTGATGGATTGGGAGGTGAGAATGAGAGCGACGTTTTCCTGATTCTGAAAAATGCGGGCGATGGCGGCTAGAACGGTCAGGTAAGATTCCTCATTTTCCGTTGAAATAATCATCAAAAAGACGATGCGTGTGTCCTTATGTTCGCTGGAATTGGAGAAATTGAGGCCATTTTTACAACGTCCGATGGCAAAAATATAGGGCTTACTGATGGGGCGTCGGATATAGGGCATGGCGACTCCGTTGCCGAGGTAGGAAGTGATTGTTTTTTCGCGCTCAAGGATTTCATTGACAATGGAGGCACTAACTTCGGGGTCATCGGAAATATTACAGGTTTGGAGCAATTCGGCTAACGCATTGTTAAAATCAATGCTTTTTAGTTCGACGATTCGATTTTTTGATAGGTATTTTCCAAGGCGCATAATAACCCTTTTTCCAAGGATAGTGTCAAAGCTTTTCATGCCAACTATAATCTTAAAAAAACAAAAAAAAATCAAGATGGAGTTTTTTTTATGACTTGTCATTTTGGGGTGAAGTCATACGGTGGCGAAGAATAGATTTATGAAATTTGTAGTAGAGAAAGATACTTTGATTGCTGGATTGCAGCGGGTAATGAATGTTGTCGGAACAAAGCTAACCATGCCGATTCTTTCCAACGTTTTAATTGAAGCCATTGCCGATCGCGATCAAGTTGCTCTTTCGACGACCAGTTTGGATATGGGAATTTGTTGTAGTGTGGTGGCTCAGGTACAGCAATCGGGCCGAATCACCTTGCCCGTGAAAAAATTGGCATCCATTGTGAAGGCATTGCCGGGACAGGAAGTGACCTGTGCGATGGAGAATGATGTTTTGGTTCGGATTGAGTCGGATGGTTCCCATTTCAAGATTCTAGGTTTAGCGGCGGACAATTTCCCTACGCTGCCACATTTGGAGACGGAGCAAAAAATTGAAGTCAATCAAATGCAGCTTGCCCGCATGTTACGGAGTATTTCCTATGCGCAATCGAAGGACGAGAATCGCTATATTTTGAATGGCGCCTATTTTCTGGTTGAGAACAGTAGTTTAAATTTTGTCGCGACCGATGGCCGTCGTTTGGCACTAACTTCCAGTGAAATTCCGAGCTGCGATATTCAAAAAAGCGTAATTGTTCCGGCAAAGATGATTGCGGAGTTGGAGCGTACCCTAGGTATCGGGGAGAATGTGCGCATTTTCATGACGGACAAGCAAATTGCCTTTTCAATTGATGTTTCCAGCGAACATAACCTCGGCGATGCCATTTATATCGTTTCGAAAATTGTTGAGGGAAAATATCCGAATTATAAGCAGGTCATTCCTTCCTCCTCCGATTATCGCGTGCGTTTGGATCGGGAGCAATTATTATCCGTGGTGCAGCGCATTGCGCTCGTTGCGGATGATAAGGACTACTCGGTGCGTTTGAAATTTGCCGATAATTTACTGGAGACTTCGGCGCGCAGCGTGAGTTATGGGGAAGCGCGGGAAGCGTTGCCGATTGCCTACGACGAAAAAACCGTTGAAATTGCTTTTAATCCGCAGTTTTTGATCGATCCCTTCAAAGTCCTGACCAACGACGAAATATTTTTCGAATTTAAGGACGAATTTAGTCCCGGTATCATTAAGACGAACGATACATTTTTATGTGTGGTCATGCCCCTGCGCATTAATTAAAAAAATAAAAAAATCTTGGCTTTGTAGTTCGGATCGCCAGATATTAGGATCTCAGAAAAAGTATATGCCAAAAAAACAAGGATTAGAGCCCATCGAAATAGAGTTAGATCAGTTATTTACGATTCTTGCCTGGGCCTTCTGGATCATCTTTTTTGTTTCTGTGATTCGGAATTATGATTTTTTTCTGGAACGTATTTCGGACACTATCATCCGGACGTGTATTTTCGAGGGAATTGGAAATATTTTGGTGGTGGTACTTTTATTTGGGATTTGTCGTTCTCGAAGGTGGCCCGCAATGAATCCGTTGAGGATGAGTTTTTTGAATTCTCTCGTTGTGGGCGTTGTGGGAGTGATGCAACTTTTTCCTTTAGCGCAGGTAATCGGCATGTTGTGGCAGAAGGTCCTTTCGGCATTGCAGCGTCTATGGGAGATTGAGTGTGTGGAACAACCAATACTCGCATTGTGGCGGACGGAATTGGTCAACGAGGGACAATTTTGGGGAATGATGTTTTTGGTGGTCGTTTTGGTGCCGATTACTGAAGAGGTATTTTTTCGGTATTTTTTCTATCGTTTTTGGAAGTCGCGCCTTTCTCCCTGGCGAGCCACGCTCTTGGTGTCGTTTATTTTTGCCCTCCTGCATTTCAATTTGATGGCATTTATTCCTCTCTGGGGAATGGGGATGTTTTTAACATTTCTCTATGAGCGCTATGGCAATTTAGTGCCTTGTGTATTGGTGCACGGGGTATTCAATTACATTTCGCTTTTGGTAGCAAGATTTTCCTGAAAACAGCCCAAGGGCTCCTCGCCCTCGGGAATCCTCGCCAGGGGATCCATCCCCTGGACCGGGATAGAGCCTCGGCGCAAAGCGCCGGGGCTGATTTTAGACAGAGTCCCGCGGCTGCGCCGCGGGACTCTCCAAAGAGGCCAAGGAGTCCACGACTCCTTGCGGGGTCTGGGGCAAGGGCCCCAGGACGACTTTTATCTTACTTCCAATGAATTAGAGCTGCTCCCCAGGTCATTCCTCCTCCGAAAGCAATTGTCAATACCAAATCATCGGGCTGAATCTTTCCATTTTGCAAGGCCTCGTCGATGGCGATAGGGATCGACGCCGCGGACGTATTGCCCGTATGCTGTAAATTAACGAACATTTTTTCCTTAGGAATTTTCAAGCGATCTGCAATTGCCGATATAATCCGCATATTGGCCTGATGGGGAATCACACAAGCGACATCATCGATGGTCAAATTATTTCGCTGTAAAACGTCCTCCGCCACGGAACACATTCGCTTGATGGCCTCTTTGAAGACCTCTCGGCCCTCCATTTTAATAAAATACCCTTCTTCACTGATGTTTCCAACATTTCCACCGGGGCTCTGGATCGGACAACGGAGTAGTCTCCATAAATTGCCATCGGCGCCAATGAGTACATCCAATATTCCTGCATCAGAATTTTCATCCGTATCCCGCGACAAAACAACGGCTCCCGCGCCATCTCCAAAAAGTACGCAGGTCGAACGGTCTTCCCAATCGACAATCGAAGACATTTTTTCTGTTCCAATGACGAGGACATTTTTCATCTTCGAATTGTTGAGTAAAAAGTTTCGTGCTACGTCGAGCGCATAAATAAAACCGGAACACACTGCATTCACATCGAAACAGGGAATGTCCGTACCGCCCAATTTTTCCTGAACAATACAGGCCGTTGCGGGAAATCGCATATCGGGTGTCACCGTTGCAACGACGATTAAGTCGACATCACAAACCGAGATGTTCGCATTTTCCAGAGCTCTGCGCGCTGCTTCGCAACCCAAATCGGACGCCATTTCCGTGTCGAGACAGATCCGACGCGACTCAATTCCCGTACGTGTCACGATCCATTCGCCGGTCGTATCGACCATTCCTTCGAGGTCAGCATTGGAAAGGATGCACTCCGGCACGTAGGAACCAACACCCCTAATAATAACACGCTCCATTTATTATGCCGCAATGATACTGACGCGACGATGTTTAGCGTCCCACTCTACCACACCATCAACGAGGGAAAATAATGTAAAATCCCTTCCGAGACCTACATTTTTCCCGGGATGTACCTTTGTTCCCCGCTGGCGCATCAAAATATTTCCCGCACGTACCGTTTCGCCGCCATATTTTTTCACACCAAGACGTTTACTCACACTGTCGCGGCCGTTACGCGATGTTCCTTGACCTTTTTTATGTGCCATTTTTTAAATCTCTCCCAATTTTTATGCCGTAATCGACTCAATTTTAATCACCGACAACTCCTGCCGATGTCCGCGGCGCCGCTCGTAACCCTGGCGGCGTTTCTTTTTGAAGACAAAAACCTTTTTGCCGCGCTTATTTTCGAGGAGCATTGCCTTAACTACCGCACCGTTGACGTAGGGTGCACCGATTTTCGCATCCGTTCCCTCTCCGACCAATAGCACCTTGTCCAAATTGATCACATCTCCCGCCTTCGAGCCAACGTAACGATTGACAAATACAATATCACCTTCGTGAACAATGAGCTGCTGCCCCTGGGTTTCGATAATCGCTTTCATAACTTTCTATTAAAAAAAAATGTCTCCGAAAAAACGCAAGTTTATAGTTTTCTCTAGGTCCGTTTAGTTTCTTCCGTTTTTTTCGGTACTGTCAATAAAAAAACAAGGGCAAAATATCTTCCATGGAAATTTGTGCCCACTCTTTCTGACTTCCCACCCATAGGATGGAGCGCGTCAAAGAATTGTCAAGCTTTTTTGAAATATTTTCGCGGATCACCCATGGAGGCAACGGTTTGCCGGGCGAAATAATAAAAAAAACAAGGGGCAAAATATCTTCCATGGAAATTTGTACCCACCCTTTTTGACTTCCCACCCATAGGATGGAGCGCGTCAAAGAATTGTCAAGCTTTTTTTGAAATATTTTCGCGGATCACCCATTGGGGCCGCGGTTTGCCGAGCGAAATAATAAAAAAACAAGGGGCAAAATATCTTCCATGGAAATTTGTATCCACCCTTTCTGACTTCCCACCCATAGGATGGAGTGCGTCAAAGAATTGTCAAGCTTTTTTTGAAATATTTTCGCGGATCACCCATTGAGGCAACGGTTTGCCGGGCGAAATAATAAAAAAACAAGGGCAAAATATCTCACTGGGCCAGCGCCTCGCTCAGTAAATGTCGAACCCAGTGCTCGTTGTGTAAAAATTGTATTCGAACGCGCATGTAAAAAAATGGAACGCTAAATTTAAAATCATTGGCAATACGAACCGCATCTTTCTCCGTGGTAATTAAAAAATCGGCATTTCGAGCTCGCTCGCTGATACTAGACAATTCCGTGTTTGTAAAACGATGGTGATCAATGTAACGCTTTTTGTAGACAATGTTCGCTCCCAAAGTCGTAATAAATCGCTCAAATCCATCCGGCGACGCAATCGCACAGAAAATGGCGACATTTTTGTCCCGCAAAATTTCCAAAGGCAAAATTTCTACTCCGCTTTGCCCCACCAAATGACACGACCGATGACAGCACTCAACAATCTGTATCCCATAGTTGACCCCGTAAATTTCTTGCTCCAATCGGTGATCACGCGTGCCATCCGATTTGGTCAAAAAAATACACGACGCCCGATCGAGATGGCTGAGCGGCTCGCGCAAAATACCCCGCGGAAGTAAATGATAGTTGCCAAATGGATTACTTTTATCGATCAAAACCATGCGCAGCGTCGACCGCAAACGTAAATATTGATAGCCGTCGTCCAAAATCAACACGTCCGATCCAAATCGCTTGATCGCATAGCGCCCCGCCTTGATCCGATCCTTGTCCACAATTACAGGCACGCCTTTCAAATTTTTTGCCAACATGTAGGGTTCGTCGCCCGCCAATTCCGAGTTTAATAAAACATTTTTCCCATCACTCACAATCTTGGGAGGCTTGTCCGGAGAGTGGGTCAGCCAGCGTAAAAACTTTTTATATTTTGGCTCGCCTTTGCTCTTGTAACCGCGACTGATAATGGCCGGATTACGTCCCATCGCCAATAGTAGCTTCGCCAAATACTCCGCAACCGGTGTCTTTCCTGTACCGCCCATGGTGATATTGCCGACGACGATGACATGGCAACCGAGCGACTGCGAATAAAGCAAGCGCTTGCGGTACAACCATACGCGCGTTTTAACAATAAGTAAAAAAATAAACGAAAGCGGTAGCAGCAACGCTCCTAGCACTTTCGCGACCAAAGTCGCCTTGCGGTCGTAGAGGACGTCGGCGATGAATTGCGCAAATTTATCGAAGAGGCGTCGCCAATTTTTTTTCTGTTTTTTTAAACTATAGCGCAATTTGCGAATAATCCTCATTTTTCTATGCCACCCCGTCCTTCGCCTTCTGAGTGCTGGAAAATAATTTTTTGTGAAAATATAACTGTTCGAAAACCGTTTGCTGATGGCTATGGTGTTCGGCAAGGGCGATGATCGCGTGGAGAAGCGCAATATGGAGTTGCATCCAATTTTCCAGCGAACATTTTTTGGCAATTTCTAATAATTTTCCCAAATACCACGGGTTTTGCGCAAAAATGCTCCCACTTTCTACTCGATAAATCGCGGCATACCGGTCTTTAAGTTGTTCTAAAACGGGTTTACTAATTTTTTCCACGCCATCGTTTTCATAAAAATGACGCAATTGAATCAGCAAGCGCGTGCGATTTTGCAATGCGGCAAGCAGCGGCCGACCCTCTCCCTGAAATAAAAAATACCGCCGAATACTGCTGAAAAATTGCTCCGGAGAATCCCCAAAAAATAAATCCACCGTTTCAAAAAAGTCATCATTCCGGAGATCGACCCCAATGGCCTCGACGTCTTCCCGCGCAATCTCATTTTTCCCGTGGACGTAGAGCAACAATTTATCGAGTTCGCTATCGATGACTCCCAAATTATTGCCCGTACATTGTAAAAATTGCTGGAGGCCATCGGGTTTTATTGCTTTTCCGGCGCTCCTAATCCGGGATAGTACGTGTTGTTCGCAGCCAATTTTTTTCGGTTCATCAAAAATCTCGGACTGACAATTTTCTAGAAACCATTTTATAATTTTCAGGCGCCGATCGATGGTGGTCGCCGTCAGTAAAAAACCGACCTCCGGAAGTTGCGCCAACGTTTGCTGAATATTTTGCAGCCAAGCTTGCACGTCATCGGACTTGAAAAGCGCGTCGTCACCCAAAAAAGTAACATTTTTATACCAAACAAATTTTTGAGCAGAGAACATGGAAACGGTGCGCAAAGCACTGTGTACCCGCTGCAATTCCTCCAGAACTTCGGCAATTTTAACTCCATTTCCCTCGATGACCTCAACGTCAAAATCCGAAAGCGACTGAATGATTGCATTTCCTCTCCCGGCGACACTAAAATAATCACTCCCGGCTATAAAAAATTTGTTCTTGGCCATGAAACTCTTTTAGTACAAAAATTACTTCCGCATCCCACGCCCTCCACCTTTCCGACGATTCTGCTGTCCATTCTTTTTCTCATTCCGTGGCTGTACCACCTCCCCCTCGGATTTTTGAGGGGTTTTCTCGGATTTTGGAATATTTTCTTCGGATTTTGGGTTCTCCTTCTTCTGCGGCAAATACTCCGGGTTGACCACGCCACCGGAAATAATCATCTTCATTCCATCGGCTACCGACATGTCCAGAAATATAATGTCTTCGCGGGGAATGAGAAGTAGAAAACCACTCGTCGGATTCGGCGTCGTCGGCATAAAAACACCCATCACATGCTCCTTCGTCTTGATCTGAACTTCACCCACACCGTCACTCGTCAAAAAACCAATGGCGTACATCCCCTTGTGCGGGAACTCAATCAATACCGTCGTCTGAAATAATTCCTCCCGATTCTTGTTAAACGTTTCCACCACCTGTTTGACGGTTTTATATACCGTATTTACAAATGGCACCCCGTCGATTATCCGCTCCGTCAAACGAATAATCGCCTTTCCTAGAAAATAACGGGAAAAATATCCGAGAGCTGTAATGACAATAATAACAAAAATAGTCGAAAAAAGATTCACCGTCGTGGTCATCCAAAATTTGTCGGGAATCTCTAACCCAAAACTCTCTAAAAAAAATCGGCTCACCGGCGCCCCTAAATGATCGAGCAAAAGATCGACAACAATCACGGTAATTCCCAGGGGCAAAAGAATAAAAAGACCCGTCAGAAAATAATTCTTCATCGTCCTAAAATAATGCGAAGACTTGACAACCATCTCCTTATTCTACAAATCACCCGAAGACTACAACATTTTTTTTGCCACTCCCGTTACCCAGCGATCTCCGTTTTCTCGCGCCACTATTCGAATGGTATGCGTTATACTCTCCCGTAACTCAATCAAGCTTTCTGGCCATTCGACCACAATTACGTAGGGCGACTGAATGTACTCCAATACCTCCAAACGCTCGGAATTGTCCAATCGATAGGCGTCGATGTGTACCAAATTCATCGTCCCAGAATACTCCGCCATCATGCTAAAAGTCGGACTCGTCACGGAATCTGTCACCCGAAATGCTCGCCCAATTCCCTTCACAAAGGTCGTCTTTCCTGCCCCTAAATCACCGTGGAGCGCCACAATGTCGCCGTCGCCCAGCAATCGCCCGAAGGCCTCCCCGAGATCTATTAACTTTTCCGCTGTCCTACAAATAATGCCATTTTCTAATTTTTTAAAGTCAAATTCCATTTTTTTGACGTGCCGCTCACTTCCACCCTCTGCTCTCCAGCCTTGGAAGAAATTCGCCTCTTGTCAAGTATGTTTGTTTGGCCCTGGGGCGCCGCCCCAGACCCCGCATGGCGGCGCGGACCCCTTGATCTCTTTACTGCGTCCCGCGGCGAAGCCGCGGGACTCTGTCTAAAATCAGCCCCGGCGCTTCGCGCCGGGGCAGTAACCCGGTCCAGGGGATGGATCCCCTGGCGAGGATTCCCAAGGGCGAGGAGCCCTTGGGCTATTTTCCTGGGCAGTTGCCCTGGGGCGCTGCCCCAGACCCCGCAAGGAGTCGTGGACTCCTTGATCTCTTTAGAGAGTCCCGCGGCGAAGCCGCGGGACTCTGTCT
>JAISXO010000045.1 GCA_031270475.1 Puniceicoccales bacterium
TCCTTCACCTTCGATCTTAAAAACCAAACATAAATCGTTACCATTTCGCTTATAGACAGTCTACTTTTTTTCCTGGTCTTCTTAATGGCACCATCTTTTTCTCCTTGCAAAGGTCATCCTCTTCAACAGATAATCTAATCAAGCTTAGGGAAATAATTTCCGTTTAATCCTCCTAAGCTCTTTTCCCCTTTATTCAAGCCATTTCATTTCGCTATTCGCGTTATAGTTACCATTTTGCTTATAGACAGCCTTTCTTAATGGCACCATCTTTTTCTCCTTGCAAAGGTCATCCGCTTCAAGCTTAGGGAAACAATTTTCATTTAATCCTCCTAGGCTCTTTTCCCTTTTATTCAAGCCATTTCATTTCGCCATTCGCGTATTAGATATTAATTAGTAAATCTTTTCCGAAATTAGTATCACTTCCTAGGATTTCTGATTTCATCGCCTGTTTTCCCCGCCTGCGCTCCTCACGCTCCTCAAGAAGTCTTCAGTTACCTTATTTCTAGCACAATCCAACGGCGTTCGGCCTTTATGATCCAAAGCATTTACGTCAGCTTTCTTCTCTTCGATTAAGAACCTTGCTACTTCTAGGCGACCTCCCAATGCGGCCCAATGCAGCGGCCTCATGCCGTCAGCATTCCGAGCATCTACGTCAGCGCCCTTAGCGATTAAGAACCTTGCAACTTCTAGGCGACCGTTCACTACGGCCCAATCCAGCGGCCTCATGCCAACACTATCCTGAACATCTATAGCAGCTCCCTTTTCTTCGATTAAGAACCTTGCTACTTCTAAGTGACCGTTTATTGCGGCATAATGCAGCGGCGTACAGCCATCTATACTCCGAGCATCTATGACAGCCCCCCGATTGATTAAGATCCTTACAGCCTCCAAATCGCCAACCTTTGCGGCTGTATGGAGCGGTGTCTCTTTGAATTTATTCTGAAGGTTCACATCGACAATATTCGCATCAATAGTCGCAGGACCTCCATTAGAATCTTCCCAAGGAAGAGTTCCATAAAGGCGCCCCATACTGAGCAGGCAACCACCTACTGTAACATATTTAATAATATTTTTTGTATTTAATTTTTTCATTTAATTTCCTTTCTATTAACTTATTATTTCAAACGTGTCATTTTGATCACGTCTATATAGTAAAATATTTTTTATATTCATCAAGAAATTATTTTTGTTTTTTTGTTTTTTTGTCGTTTTCAAATCTTTCGGCTCTACTCCATGATTTTCGGCACAAAAAAATCGGAACGAAAATCTTCCCGCCCCGAATCAGTTATATTAATAATTAGATATTAATTAGTGAACCTTTTTCAAAATTGGTATCATCCATTAGAAGCCCTGATTTCATTGCCTGTTTTTCCGCCTGCGCTCCTCACGCTCCTCAAGAAGTCTTCAGTTGCCTTATTTCTAGCCAAATCCAACGGCGTTCGGCCCCAATTATTACGAGCATTTACGTCAGCACCACTAACAATTAAGAACCTTGCAACTTCTAGGTGACCTTTCGTTGCAGCCCGATGCAGTGGCGTACAACTTTTATTATCCAAAGCATTTACGTCAGCTTTCTTCTCTTCGATTAAGAATCTTACAACTTCTAGGTGACCTCTCAATGCGGCCAAATGCAGCGGCGTCCTGCCAATCCTATCCTGAACATCTATAGCAGCTTTCTTTTCTTCGATTAAGAACCTTGCAACTCCTAGGTGACCGTTAAATGCGGCCCAATGCAGCGGCCTCATGCCAATCCAATCCTGAACATCTATAGCAGCTTCCTTCTCTTCGATTAAGAACCTTACAACTTCTAGGTAACCTCTCTCTGCGGCACAATGCAGCGGCGTTTGACCCTTATCATTCCGAGCATCTACGGTAGCTTGCTTCTCTTCGATTAAGAACCTTACAACTTCTAGGTGACCTTTCCTTGCGGCATCATGCAGCGGCGTTCGGCTCCAATGATCCGAAGCATCTACGGCAGCGCCCTTATCGATTAAGAACCTTGCAACTTCTAGGTGACCTCCACCTGCGGCATAATGCAGCGGCGTACTGCCCCGAACATTCTGAACATCTACGGTAGCTTTCTTCTCTTCGATTAAGAACCTTGCAACTTCTAGGTGACCGTTAAATGCGGCCAAATGCAGCGGCGTTTCGTCAGCCTTATTCTGAACATCTATGGCAGCCTTCCGACTGATTAAGATCCTTACAGCCTCTAAATCGCCAACCTCTGCGGCTTTATGGAGCGGTGTAGTATTGTCACGCTTCCGCAGGTTCACATCGACCGTATTCGCATCAATAATTGCAGGACCTCCATTAGAATCTTCCAAAGGAAGAGTTCCATAAAGGCGCCCCATACTGAGCAGGCAACCACCTATTGCAACATATTTAATAACATTTTTCATATTTGATTTATTTATTTTATTATTTTTTTCTATTAATCGTTTATTCTAATTGTGTCATTTTGACCACCTCTACATCACAAAACATTTTTTTATATTTATCAAGGAATTATTTTTGTTTTTTTTATAAGTTCTCGCTCTTTCGGTCTTATCCCTCTAGCGATTTACGGCAATATTCGCCATATTTCCTGCCAAAAAGCCACAATTATACCGATAAAAATTGCTCAGTTCTAGTAAAAAATAAAGATGTATTATAGGGAAGCATTTTTTGGCTTATAATTGATTTGACACACTTTCAAAAATAAAAAGCATTTTTCTCGGATATGAATGGAAAAAGGTTGTTGAGGGGTGTTTTGTTTGGGAGTTTTTTTAGTGCTTCAATTGCATGCGCGACAAGTAGCAATGGGGATAGAATCCAAAGCGGTTCAGTCGAAAGCACACAGGGCCCGAGAGAGAGGTTCTTTAATGCTGTAGAGAATTTAGACGAAAGAACTGCACGGGATGCCGCACGAGAATGGAATGTGAATACAAAAACTGACGAAAATCAGAACTGTCTACATTTTCTCATAGCTGCACCCGATACCTCCAATCTGGCCGAAAAAGTCCAATTATTGATCAACTTCGGCGTAGATGTTAACACAAGAGATATCCATGAAATAACGCCTTTATTTTTGGCTACGATTCGCCGTCGTCCCGATATAGTAAAAATTTTACTCGAAAACGGGGCCAATCCCAATGACTTTCGGCTATTTGCGATTATTATGCATGATCAAGATATAGGAGAAATACAAGTCTCAGAGGAAATGCTAAAACTCCTTTTACAGGCCAATGTCGATATCAATATCCCTGATGCCAATGGGGACACTCCGATGCATGACGCCGCACAAACCCTCAATCTGAACGCAATGCAATTATTGCTTAGAAACGGCGCAAAGATAAATGCTAATAATGCCCAAGGCCAAACACCTTTAAATGTTGCACTTATGGTGCAAAAATCTCTCGAACTCACACTCAAAAAATGCTACGCATGCATCACATTTCTCCGGGAAAATAACGCAAAGGCAAATCAACCCCAAGAAAAAACCGAAGGCGACGAAAATTAAATCGTAAATTGAGATACAATAAGCCAATAGAGATGCCCCATCTGGGCATCTTTTTATTTATGGTTGATTGATGATTGACATTGCTAGGAAAATAACAAATGTACCCTCCGATATGGATGGGAAAAAGTTATTAATAAGTATTTTGATAGGAAGTTGCCTTAGTACTTCAATCGTATGCGCAACCAGTAACAATGGAGATAAAACGTCAAACGGTTCAATCGAAAGCGCACAGGAGCTGCAAGAGATTTTTTGGGATGCTATACGAATAAACCAAACAACTGCATCGGATATTGTCGCATTGATCCAAAAAGGTGCGGATGTCAATGCAAAAGATAAGTATGGCAATACGCCTTTGTCCCTAGCTATGTGCTTTCAGCACCGCGTTGCAGCACAAATTTTACTCGAAAATGGTGCCAATACCAACGATTTTCGGGCATTACAGAGTATCAATGTAATCGCAATATACGAAGGGATACAAGGCGTACGAGAATGGCTGGATCTCCTTGTACAAAAAGAGGTCAATATTAATGAACGCGATCCCAATGGCAATACTCTCCTACATCAGGTTGCGCACGACTACAACCTAGAAGTGGCACAATCAATGGCACAATTATTGCTTGAGTTCGGTGCAGAGATAAATGCCACCAATAACAAAGACCAAACGCCTTTGGATATCACACTCGAGTTGCAAGGATTCTTCGATTTAATAAAATGCGCCGAAGATACCCAAAAATATAAAAACGAACTAGAAGAATACAACAATTTCATCGCACTTCTCCGTGAAAACGGCGCAAGGGAAAATCATCCCCAGAAAAACGAAAATAGAGAAATGAACAAAACCTTCCAATTCCTTAATCGATTCCTGGTAATGGAAAATTTGGAAGACACGGAGGAAGGTCAATCTCTCGATAAAAACGTGAAAGATGCCGTTCAAATCATTCGCAAATACATCATCCGCGAATACACGACGGAAAGCCCATCGAAAGATATAATAGAAAGGCAATCTCGATGTAAAACCTTTGAGGAAGCCATTCAAACTGTCAGCGAATACGTATCAGAAAAAAGCGAATAAAGGAAAGTGTGAATTAGTCACTTCTTGAGATTTTGCGATTTTTCTTTAAAGAATTTTCTTGCGGAGTTTCTAGATTTTATATTTTTTTGACTGTGAATGTTCTATTAACAGGGGCCACGGGATATATCGGCAGCCATTGCGCTTTGAAATTCGCTCCATCGGGCCATACGCTTTTTGGCCTCGATTTTTTTAAGCCGGAAAATACGGCCCCCTTTCAACAGTTTTACGTTGGCGATCACGGCAATATGACTTTTATTCACTCAATTCTTCAGGGAGAGCGCATCGAATGTATCATCCATGCTTCCGGATCCTCACACGTTATGGATACGGTTGAAGATCCCATAAAATACTACGGCAATGATCTGATGGGAACGATATTTTTGTTGCGAGCAGCTTTGGAAAATAATGTAAAAAAAATAATATTTCTCTCTTCAGCCCAAGTTTACGGCAATGTCAAGCAATACGCAGCCAATGAAAATACTGTTCCTAATCCCATTAATCCCATTGGAAAAATAAAACTCGCCATTGAACAATTGATTGAATCATTGACCTTTTCCCAGGATTTACATGCCATTATTTTACGGATCGCGAATGTCATGGGTATGGATCCCAATGCGGCCACATTTCCGCAGAATAGTGATCTACTTTCTCTCATACTCTTTGAAGATTTTATCGATATTTTTGGCGATAACTGTACGACGGCGGACCATACGCCGGAACGTGATTTTATCCACATTAGCGACGTCGCTTCTGCGATTATTTCGGCACTCCCCAAACTCAATTATGGTCCCAAATATTCCATTTACAACATTGGTTCTGGACGGCCCCATTCCGTCAAAAATATTATCGAAACTGCGGAGAATATCGCTCATAAAAAGCTAGATATCAAGCCCAAACAACGGCGAACTGGAGAAATTGAGCGTTTGGTTATTAATCCAAGCTTAGCGCGTCGGGAGCTCGGTTGGCACTTGCAATATCCGCAATTAGAATACATGATTGAGTCCTCGGTGAACTGGCTACGAAATCATGGAGAACTGTAATTTTATAATTATTTTAGGAGATTTTCAGGAAAATACTTTAAAAATCCTTCATTCTATCTGCGACTTTTTCGAATTGAATGGAGACATTTACACTCCTCGCCCCGGGAATCAACGATCACAATCCATTGATCCCACTGAAAATCTGACAATTAAATTATTCGACTGGGATAATTTTATCATTTTTTTTAAAAACGAATCTTCTTTAGAGAGGAAAGAAGTTGTGATTATGTTCTCGCCGGAATTCAATCTTGCGGAACAATTCCAAAAATTATTTACCGTTCGCGAACGCTTCCCGCTGAATATTGCCAAAATTGTTGCAATTATTGACTATCGTTACTTCGATGGGCACCACGAAAATTTACTCGATGCAATGGCCTATTTTTCCGACATTTTGCTCATCGATAATCATTTTGAAATTGATCGCGATCGATTGAAAAAGTTTCTAGAACATTGTAAACAAAAAGAGCGTTACCCATTGCCAATTAAGATCATTGCGCAGTATTCCGTAAAAAATGTATCGGAATTGCTGGATGATCAGCCTCGGCGAATGACGCTTATTTTTGATGATCTCGATCCTATCGATTTTATTGAAGAGGATATGGTTGATTCCGCTCCATTTACGATTCCGACCCTAGCGCAACGGGATAAATACTTGAAACAAGACGATCATGGTCGATACTACTCGCCGATCGAGTTACTTTAATACTACACAATAAATATAATTTACAACAATCGATTTGAATAGGTTCGAAGTACATAGGTAATTTTTAGGGATTTTGACATGCTGCTCGCTCCCACCCTCTACTCCTAAGCCTTGAAAGAAAAATTAGGCTTGTCAAGTTATCTTTTTAAAAAATAATTTCAAAAAAATAAAAATATCCTCTACATTTTCCTTGAAATAAATTATGGATTCTTAGAATAAAGCTATGGTAGTGAATCAACGAATCAACGAATCAACGAATCAACGAATCAACGAATCAACGAATCAACGAATCAACGAATCAACGAATCAACGAATCAAGTAGCAAGTTAGCAAATGTCAAGCAAAAAAAGAAAAGATCTTTTACGCTTGTTGAGATTGTTTTCACCATTGCTATTATCGGCATTTTACTGGCGATTCTTCTGCCCGCGATGAGTGCCATCAAACTCAGCGCCAAAAAGGTAAAGGATGTCTCCAACCTCCAAAAAATCGCTGAGGCTTGGCACGAATGTGTCATCAATCGCGGTTGGGTCATCGGCGAAGCCGAGCCCGGAGATTTTTGGCTGACAGAAAGTATCGAATGTATGGCAGGAGCTGGTAAAAGTAGTGTCTCCGATATGGTCCTTAATGATCCCTACGTTTGGGTCTCCCCAGGCGATAAATATGCTTCGAAAATTGTAAAAGATACAATCTGTTATTTCAATCAAGATGCAGGAAGAGTTGTTGCCATTGGTAACACGTGGGTCGGCGGTTTACCATTTGATAGAGTCAATAATTCACTTTTTGACGCTATTTATGTTTTGAGTTACTGCTTTATTGCCTTCGGACCAGTTTCAAATATCCCCCTCAATACAACACCTCTCGCTTTCACCCGTGGACTTTGTACCGATGGAAAATGGGACGAAAAAGCTGGGCTCTATGGAAGCAAAGGCGGTTACGTCGTCTATTGCGATGGCCATGTGACCTGGTTTGATGGCAATAACCCAGCAAGATTTTTAAAGTGGAATCAATCGGGGTACACATCGGATATCCGTTACGCTGTCCCCACTAACGCCGAAATGACATGTAGCAGCGGAAACGTTTACAAAGGCGATAATGAGAAACTAATCATATGGGACCGGGGGCTATAAAAACACAACAACAATAAATTTCCGGATTTTTACGTGCCGCTCGCTCCCACCCTCTACTTCCTAGCGTTGGAAGAAAATGAAGGGTTGTCAAGTTATTTTTACTTTATTTTTATTCCATAGGGCGATTACTTTAGTATTGCCAGATTTTTAAATTTTTTTTTGGTAGACTGCGGAAAACGGGGCGTAGCTCAGCTTGGTAGAGCGCATGTTTTGGGTACATGAGGTCATCGGTTCGAGTCCGGTCGCCCCGACCACCGTCGAGAATAAACCGCCGGTGCTTTATTCTTTTCCGCAAAATTTAGCGTCTCAAAACGCTCTCCACCGATTTCCCGAATAAATCGACTGCGCTGCAATGGTACCGGAAAATACCCCTTCTTGTAATCAATAATCGCCTGATTAGGAACGCATAAATATATTTCCTTGCGCGCACGCGTCACCGCAACGTAAAATAATCGCCGTTCCTCATTCACATCGCCCTCCTCAATCGTCCGCCTCAATGGAAAACTATTCTCATTTAGCGACAAAATAAATACCACCGCAAACTCCAATCCCTTCGCCTGATGAATCGTACTCAAACGAATACGCTCCTCCGTATCTAAATTTTCTTCATTCGATTCCGATTGCAAAAGCGTTACCTGCTGGAGCAATTCCGATATATCTTGAAATTTATTGCAGAAATTCGTAAAAGCCTCTATATCCTCCTGGCGTGGCTGCCAATTTGCAAAAGCCCTCTTTAAATACTCGCCATACTCGCCATCGAGGATGAAAAAAATCATCTCACCGATATTTTCAAAGGATACTTTTTCTTCCTGTACCTTTTGCGCATATTCGAATAAATCCTCATTCTGTCGCAATTCCTGTCTATCTCCCCGAAAATCAAAAGACCCCTGATATAATCCACGCAGTACGCGAACCAACGGCCACCAATATTCTAGGGCTACCGGTGGAATTTTTTTCACAATTTCCTCCGCTTCCAACAGGCAAAAAAGATCCTTTTTTGTCGCCTCGGCAAGTTCTTGCAGAGAGAGTAAAATGCGTTCGGCAGTATTTTCGCCTACCCTCGGAAATCGACACAGAATACGAACAAAGGCTCGTGCATCCCGTTGATTGATAATAAAACGTAAAAACGCCAAAATATCCTTGATGTGTGCCTGCTCGAAAAATCGCACCCCACTGGTAATCGTATAAGAAATATTACTACGAGTCAACTCCATCTGCAATTCCATCGATTGGTAGTGCGCCCGGTATAAAACTGCAATTTCCGAAAGCGGATAGCCTTCGTTGCGCAGGCCGACCAGTCGCTTAACGATGAAATTTGCCTGTTGACGCGCATCGAGTACCGAGACGACGAGCGGTTTGCGAAAAGGGTCTTTCGTCGACTTCAAAATTTTTGTGTACTCAAACTTCTCCGAAACGGGAATTTCATTGGCAAATTTTAGGATTTCTGGGGTACTGCGATAATTCACTTGCACCTTCGTCACCTTTGTCCGAGGATACTTCTGAGGAAATTCGATAATATTTTTAACATTTGCACCGCGCCAAGTATAAATACACTGCGCATCGTCACCAACGGCAAAAATTTGCCCATTTTTAGCAATTAAATCAATCATTTTCAACTGAATCGGATTGGTATCCTGATATTCGTCGACCAAAACATGTTGAAATTGTTGATTATAGTACTCGGCGACATCCGGCTTATCTTCCAATAATTGCACAAAATTGGAGAGTAAATCGTCATAATCCATTACATTTTGTTCCGCCTTAATCGACGCGTAGCGCCCCATAAAAAGCTTTAACATACCCTCGTGATCCGCCATGTAGGGATATTTTTCCGCCATCGCATTGGCAACGGTTCGCATTGTATTTCGCGAAAAACTCATAATTTCGTATAATACCCGTGGATTAGGATTATTTTTATTTTTGGCAAAATCGGGAAAAATTGACTTGATCGCATCGTTAAATAGCGCCAAGGAATCATCTTCGTCGAGAATGGCAAAATTGGGATTTTCCAAATGGCGTCGCAATAGGCGTTGACAAATATGGTGAAAAGTCCCACCGTAAAATAAATTATTAGTAAAACTCGTCAAAGTTTCCACGCGCTGTAGCATTTCCCGTGCGGCCTTATTGGTGAAAGTTAGGAGTAGGATATTTTCTGGTAAAATACCATTTTCGATGAGCCAAGCGACGCGGTAGGTTAAAGTCCGTGTTTTCCCTGTTCCCGCGCCGGCTAAAATAAGATTCGTTGGGCTTTGTGAAATTACGGCCGCATACTGTTCTTCATTGAGTTCTTGTTTAAAAGCGATCGCCATTTTCTAAAACAAATGGGCCATTCGACTTTTGGCAACCTTTATATCGTGACGAATTTGTTCCACTAGTAACGCCTGCGACGTAAATCGCTTCTCCTCTCGAATGTAACCCCAAAATTGTATCTCGATCCGCCCTTCTTGACCATGTAAAATAACCGGATCAAAACTGTGAACCTCCAGGCTGATTTCCGGTATCCCCTCGAAAAATGTCGGCCGCGTACCAAAATTCGCTATTCCCCAAATATATTCTTCCTTACCACTAAAACGATAACGCACTAAATAAACACCGAATTTCAATAGTAAATCATTTTCAAAACGTATATTCAATGTCGGATACCCCAGCTTTTTGGCAATCCCTCTCCCTTTAAATACCACCCCCAATAGAGAATAGGGATAGCCTAACATTCGATTGGCCCGATCAATGTGTCCATCGTTGAGACATTTGCGAATATTCGAACTGCTCACCCGTTGATTCTCGAAAAATACGGATTCTTGCACTTTGATCCCAAAATCATAGGCCTGGTCCCGCAAAAAATACGGATCCCCCTCACATCCTTGTCCGAATTTGAAATTCTCGCCGATACAAATCCCTGCCAATCGATGGAACTTTTTTTGTAAAAGAGGGATGAAATCCTTCGCCCGAATTGCACTAAATGCCTCCGTAAAACATTGCTCGACAAAATAATCCACCGCTAAAATTTTTATCCGATCAATTTTCTGTTCCCGCGTCGAAATAAGTTTTTTAGGACGATTTAAAATGACCGACGGATGGGGCCAAAAGGAGTAAACGACCGCCGTTCCCTGGAGATGTTTCGCCTCGTTGCGCGCCGATATGATGACCGCCTGATGCCCAATGTGTATGCCGTCAAATGCTCCCAACGCAAGCACAACGGGCCGATCAATGGGGATAAAATCATCCCTTGCTGTTAAAATCTGCTCCATCGTCACTCACAGAATATCCGTAATCGCCAGGAGGCAATGCTCAATTTCATTGTATTCCATTCCTAAAAGATGTTCCAATATTACTGCCCGATCCAATCGAAAATTGCCCGTTTTTGTCCGCCGTAATTGCGATAAATAGGCTCCACAGCTGAGTTTTTGTCCCATATCATGGGCCAACGTCCGCACATAGGTCCCCTTCGAACAAGCCACTGTAAAGGTCACATGGGGCAGCGAAATATCATGAATCAAAAATTCATAGATCTTTGCCAGGCGCGGTTCGCGTTCAATTGTTTCTCCTTTACGGGCTAATTTGTAGAGCGGCTGACCATTGACCTTTTTAGCGGAAAACATAGGTGGTAACTGCCATTGGTCGCCTAAAAATTGTTGTGCACACCGACGAATCTCTTCCTCCGATGCGTGAATTTCGTGGATCGCGACGACTTCTCCCTCGCCATCATAGGAATCCGTTTCTTGGCCGAGACAAAGCGTTCCTTCGTAGGTTTTATCCTGATTGGTGATGTATTGGGAAACTTTTGTCGCATTACCGATAAGTAAAACGAGTAATCCTGTCGCCATGGGATCCAATGTCCCAGCATGGCCGATTTTCCGAATTCTCAAGTGGTGACGCAATTTAGCTACAACATCATGCGATGTCCAACCCATCGGCTTATCGACTAACAAAATGCCATTCATGGATATTTTTTAGAGAAGGAATCCACATGCGCTTGCAATGCAAAAGCCTCCAAACACTAAAAAATAAAGCGAAGAAATTTACACCTCGTCTTCCCATTTCACCGAGCTCCGCCCAAACTGCCTTACTTTTTTATCAACCCTTTTTCTCCAAGAGCCTGAACAAAACTTTCCAATGTTTCCCCTTTGGTATCTTTCTTTGTGGATAAATCTTTCCAAATTTTTTTCACAAGACTTTTTTTTACCAAATGCTTTTTAATTCTATCGAACATACCATCCCAAAATTATTTTTTAGCGATAACCCAATTCGCAGTAATTTTCAGTTGTCCTTCCAATTCCTCCTTTTCGAAGTTTTCCTTTTTAATTGCATTAATGGTCGCTTCGGAATGAAAAATCCTATCGACTTCCCAGCGAAAGGACAACTCATTTATTTCGTCCGTTCCCAAAATTTCCATCACCAATGTCGAATGCCTTTTGCGTGTTATCGCCTGGAAGATCACAATATGGCCCTTTGGTCCGCCAGAAAAGCGATTCTCGGCTAAACAACAAACCCAATAGTAAAAACTGAAACAAACAAAATTTTTAAAAAACTTCTCTCCCCATAATTCCACTACTAAACGCATGCTTAGAATGCATACGCCCAATCGCCTTGTTAATAAAAATAGTCGTCCATTATATTCTCAATTTATTTCCAACGAAAACTATTTACGGATGTCCCACTGAAAAAACATTCAGATGTAATTGTAACGTATTTATAAAAATTTTCTCGAATTTCTCATAGGGGTCGTTTACGGTAAAAGCTACCGCGCAGAAGTGTCCGCCACCGAAAAACTTTGTTGCAAAAAGATCCAGCCGCAGCGCCGGATCATCCGAACGAAGACTAACTCTCGTCTTTCCCTCCCGATCATAGGCAATCGCCGCAACGCGTACCCCCTGTATGGTGCGCGGAAAATTTACTAATCCTTCTGTATCATCGGCCGTCGTACCGGTTTCTCTAAAATCTTGCTCCGTTACCCGACCCACACAAATCGCACCTTCGGCATAAAACTTTAGAGAGGCTAAAAATCGCTGAATGAGTGCAAATTTTTCCCGAGGTTCGTTCTCGTAAATTTCAACAAAAATGCGATGGGGATCTGCTCCCCATAATGCGAGCTGAGAAGCCAAAAATAACGTCCGAGCCACCGTCGACGAATAGCTAAATTTCCCCGTATCGGTCACAATCCCAACGTACAACGCCGTTGCCGTTGCCTCTTCAATCGCCCATTGTTTCTGCTCAAGAAAATCCGCAATAATCTCGCAAGTTGCCGCCGCTTCGGGATAGAAAAAATTATGCCGCGCAAACTTTTCTCCGGAAACATGGTGATCGATCAGCATAAGTGGCTTCGGCAACTTTTTCGCAAAATCGCCAGCCCGTAACATTAGCCCACAATCTACAAAAATATATTCATCGACGGCCATTTCCTCTGGCCGCACGAAATCGTAATCCTGAGCCATCCATTGCAAATTCATCGAAATCCTATCCTCGGCCAATCCCATTAGTGGCGTCGCACCGCACTGCATTAAAATATCGCGCATGGCAATCTGAGCTCCAATACAGTCGCCATCCGGATGCAAATGGCCAAAAATACCAATGCGTTTTCCTTTGAGTTGCTCACAAATGGAAAAAAATTGTTCAGCACCATTAAAATGTTCGATCGTATTCATAGCCGTTCCCTAACTAATTTTTCTAGTTGACGAATATCTCGACAGAAAAGGCGAATGCCTTCGGATAATTTGTCCGTCGCCATTTGGTTTTCATTCAATGCCAATCGAAAATCGGGTTCTTTAAGTGTTATTTTTCGCTCCCACTCTCCGCCTATCGACTCCATTTCATTGGCTAGGATACCTTCTGTTTGATCCAGTTGTTCGAGCAATTTTGGACTGACCGTCAGTAAATCGCAGCCCGCAAGTGCCATAATTTCTTCAATATTTCTAAAACTTGCTGCCATAATCTCCGTCTTGTAGCCTCTTTTTTTGTAGTAACTGAAAATGCGTCGCACCGATTCTACTCCCGGATCAAAACCATCTACCAAAACTTCCGGATTATTCAATTGGTACCAATCTAAAACGCGACCGACAAATGGAGAAATTAACGTTACACCGGCCTCCGCACACGCTATCGCCTGTTCCAAAGAAAATACCAGCGTCATGTTGCAGTGGATGCCTTCTTTTTCGAGAATCTTTGCGGCTTGAATTCCTTCCCAAGTCGCTGCAATTTTTATGAGTACGGATTGCTTGGAAATTCCTTTAGCTCGGTACAAATCGATCAAATCGCGCGCCTTACCGGCCGTTGCTGCAGCATCGAACGACAGGTGGGCATCGACTTCCGTTGAAACGCGACCGGGAATAATTTTTAAAATCTCAACTCCCATTTCGACAACAAGAAAATCTAATATCCGTGCCACTCCCCATCCATTGTAAAGCGTTAAAATATTTTTTAAAAAATTTGGATTCTCCGCGACTGTTTTAAGGACAATCGACGGATTTGTCGTCGCATCACGGGGCAAAAATTTTTCGATGACGCCCAGGTCACCGGTATCCGCAACTACCGTAGAATGGGTCTTCAGCTGATCGAGTAGGTACATCAAGTTGCGATCTTTTAAATTTAAAAAAAAATGCAATAAATTTTAGTGATAGCGTCGCTATCTCCGAGGACAATTTTTAGCCAAACGGACAAACATAACTTCCAATGGAAATAAAAAAAGCCCACACCCGAGACAATTTTCACATTGCTCGCTTCTTTTGACCGGAACAAAATTAAATTTCCTCGCGGAGGGTTCTACTCTCCGATTTGGAAGCGGGAAAAACGACCGATGCGAATATTTTCACCGATCATTGCAATTGCCGCCGTAACGTAATCGTTTACCGTCTTCTCCTGATCCTTAACAAAAGGCTGCTCCAGAAGGCAAGTTTGCTGGTACCACTTCTCCAATTTTCCTTCGACAATTTTATCAATCGCGTGCTGTGGCTTTCCCGCTGCCTGTGCTCCTGCAATTTCCCTTTCGTTGCCGATTACATCCGCCGGAACATTTTCGCGGGAAACATAGGACGGATTCGCTGCTGCAATGTGCATGCAAATATCGCGGGATAATTTTTTAAATTCCGAATTCTTGGCGACAAAATCAGTTTCGCAATTCAACTCCAAGAGCACGCCGATACGCCCTCCGCCGTGGATGTAGGATTCGATAATTCCCTCATTTGCTTCGCGGCCTAATTTTTTTGCCGCTGTCGCCACACCTTTTTTTTTCAGAACGGTCACCGCTTCTTCAAAATTGCCATTCGATTCGATGAGCGCATTTTTACAATCGATAAATCCTGCCCCCGTACTATTGCGGAGATCACTTACTAATTTTGCACTAATTTCTACCATTTTTTACTCCTTTTCCGTCGGTTCCGAAGATTTTTCCTCAACTTTCTCCTCTACCTTTTTCGTTGTACGCCTCCGTCGAATTACGGTCGTAGGTTTTTCGCGACTTGCAAGCGCAGCTTCCTCGTCCTTATCCGTTACCTTAGCCGCTTCACTTTCAAGTGCCGCATCCATCGTTACTGCGTTGTCTCCTGTTATTTCTTCGTTTGAAATTATTTTCTTACGCCTTTTACTGTCCGCCTGCTTCACATCGTAGGCTGCTAGCCCCATCTGAATCGCCTCCGTAACTGCTTCGAGAATAATTTTTATGGATTTCGTCGAATCGTCATTTGCGGGGATCGGGTGCCTGATGTATGTGGGATCGGAATTCGTATCCACAATCCCAACAACTGGAATATGTAGGCGATTGGCTTCCATCACGGCGATGTCCTCATAATTCACATCGACCACAAATAGCGCGTCGGGAAGGTCATCCACTTCTAGCATTCCTTCAAAGCCACGGTGCATGCGGATCATTTGGCGGCGAATAACTGCGGCTTCTTTTTTAAGCATAGCAGCCAGTGTACCGTCTGCTTCCATGGCTAAAAATCGGCGATATTTATTCAAACTGCGCTTTACGGTTTCAAAATTCGTCAAGCATCCGCCGAGCCAGCGATTGACACAGAATGGCATTCCCACACCTGTTGCTGCTTCGCGCGCAATTTCCTGTGCTTGTTTTTTTGTCGCGACGAACAAAATTTTCTGCCCTTTGCTCGTCAGCTCATAAAGAAACGTACAGGCTTGTTCCAATTGTTTGTAAGTTTTTTCGAGATCGATGATCGAGATACCGCCTCTATGATCATAAATAAATGCCTTGGACTTCGGATTCCAACGCCGTTTCTGGTGTCCGAGATGGACGCCCGCCTCAAATAAATCGTTAATAGTAATATTCATGATAAAGCTCCGTACTCGCAACGACGGCACATAAACCGCCAAAAATTGAATCTATTCAATCTTTGAAAGTTATCGGCGATACATACCATTGCAAGCCTGGGATAAATTTTGACTATTCTTCTATTCTTTCCCATTTCTTCACAATTTCAAGCTATTTTTTAGAAATTTCGCCATAAATTTTCCGTAAAACCTCCCGGGACGTCGAAGCTCCCGCTGTAATACCAATACTTTTATAGTTATTTAAATTAATTCCCAGCAAATCTGAGATATTTTCGATCCAAAAAATTGACATCATTTTTCGCTTCATCTTTTCGTACAGGCGCTTTGTATTTGCCGAATGGAACCCACCGATGACGATCACTGCATCGCAATTTTCTAGTGTTCGAAGGCCGAGTTGACGTCGCTTTGTCGCTTCACAAATCGTATCAAAAATTTTAATGGGTAATTTTTTTTGAGCACATAAAATCTTCGCTGCCTCTAAAAAATTCATATCCAGCGTCGACTGGCAAACGAGAATCCAATCGTCCATTTTACTGAAATTTACACATTTATGATCAAAAATATCGCCATGGATCTGGCCGTTTTTTTGTATGGCATCGATAAATTGGGTGAGTTCGGTGAGATTTTCGCACACGTAAATATTTTGAGAATAACCACATAATCCCTCGACTTCAACGTGGTTGCGATCACCTAAAAGGATAGTCGGATTGGCACTGTGGTCCGCGATAATTTTCGCGATGCGCCCGACAAGCGGACAGGTACAATCCACAATCTCGCAGCCGAAATGTTCCAAATGAGATCGGCGCTGCGGTGAAATGCCGTGAGCTCGAATGACGATTGTATCCGCGGCACAGACTTCCGAATTCTCTTTTAAAAGTTGTACGCCCTGCGCGCGCAACCGATCGCCAACCTCCCGGTTATGGACCAGCTCACCATCTAAAAAAATGCGGCCATTTTCCTTATCTTTAGCGATATGGAGTGTTTTTTCTACGGCTTTTTCTACGCCGCGACAAAATCCAGCCCCTGGCGCAATGATGACTTTAGGATACTCATCCACCAATTTTTCACGATAATTGAAACATAAATAACGAGAGATGCAAATCAATAGGAAATTTTAACCTCAATTGCTATGGTATTGACTTTTTTTGTAATTTTTTTGCAGAAAAAAACACATTTATTCCCCGGCAACAAATCTGGCCTCCTGGAACAATGATGACTTTAGAGAATCTGCTTACCGGTTTTTTATAAAACTGAAGCATAAATCATGAGAAAGGCGAATCAAATGGAATATCTCGTTCTTAATTTTTCGTGTTTCGATTTCATTTTGCAAGTTTTGCGTAAAAAACAACACATTCATTACAATCCAAATTGGATGTTATCGCCGTATTCTCCAAAAGGCAACACCCGAAATACATCATCCATTCGCCTTGCCATATTTACAAGTGTTTTGCCGGCGCCACACTGATAAAAAGCGGTAACGCCTGCACGTTTGGCTGTATTCATGCAATCCCACCAGCGCACCGGTGAAACAATTTGCTGGATCAAAAATGCTTTAATTTGCTCCGGGTCGGACATAATTTCCCCTGTCACATTGCTCACGACCTTCATTTTTGGAGCTTGAAAAGGCACTTTTTGTAAAAATTCCGCGAATCGATTGCGTGCCGGCTCCATTAGCGAGCTGTGAAACGCCCCCGCAACATTCAAAGTCATTGCTTTTCCGCCCGTTATTTCCGTTGCGATTTCGGTGGCGTGCCTTATTTTGCTTCGCTCGCCCGATAAAACAATTTGCCCCGGTCCATTAATATTTGACATTTCCACGCCGCATAAATTGCACAATTTCTTTACCGAATCGACCGATGCCCCCAAAATGGAAACCATTCCGCCATCCGTCTTCTCGCAGGCGTCTTGGATAAAATTTCCTCTATTTTGAACAATTTTTACTCCTATTTCAAAATCGAACACTTCTGCAATGGCCAACGCCGTTATTTCGCCAATACTCAGACCCATGGCCAGTTCAAATTGGTTGTAACCGACGAGTTCCTGTAAAACTTTGGCCGCGGCAAACTGATGCACAAAGAGAGCAGGTTGGCAATAACGACTCTCCGTCAACCGCTCAATAGGTCCTTCGAAACACAATTTTGCCAAGTCGTCCCCGAGAATATCGCCCGCTTCCCGAAACAATTTTGCCGCTGTTTCGTAATGTACCGTAAGCGAGCGCCCCATGCCAACTGCTTGGGTACCTTGCCCTGGAAATATTAGTCCAATTGCCTCCATTAAAGCCCATTCTTTTAATTTAAATTCGTAAAAAGTCTAGCTCTTTTTCAAAAGTCTTCCACCGCTTGGTAATGTATTACGAACGAACATCCCATGGTACCCGTTTGTGTTCTCTGTTTTAGAGTTTTTTAAAAAATAATTCCAATAAAAAAACAATCTATCCTTCGGTAATAGAAAAAAGAGCGCCAAAAATTGGCCCTCTCTCTCTATGCAAAAATATGAATAAAAAAAACAAAAAAAATTAACGCTTGGAAAATTGAAATCGCTTCCTGGCTCCAGGCTGCCCTGGTTTTTTACGCTCCTTTTTACGATCGTCGCGCACCAGATAACCCGCCTTCTTTAAAATGCTCCGAAAACCAATATCCATCTCACAAAGTGCCCGCGCTATACCGAGACGAATCGCCCCCGCTTGCCCGGAAACACCACCACCAAAAACATTGATGCGGATACTAACTTTGCCGATTATTCCGGCTACTTTCAAAGGAGAAAGAACGGTTTTTTGCGCTACCTCCTGATGACAATACTCTTCGAACGGCCTGCCATTGACGACAATTTCACCGGGGCCATTCGAAATTCTGACCCGTGCCACAGAAGCCTTGCGCCGTCCTATCCCTAAAAACTCTACTAAATCCTCATTCATATATTTATCCTATATGACCAATGGCTTGGGCTGCTGGGCTTCATGGGGATGCTCCGCTCCTGCGTAAACCTTCAGTTTACGAATCATCGCATTGGCAAGACGATTTTTTTGCAACATTCCTTTAACCGCATGTTCAATAATAAATTCCGGATGCCGCTTCCGCATCTTCCCCAATGATACACGCCGCTCGTTGCCCACATACATCGAATAAAACATATACTCTTTGTCCTCTTCCTTTTTGCCCGTCACTTTCACCTTGTCCGCATTGATAACAATTACAAAATCGCCGTTATCCACATGGGGCGTAAACGTTGGCTTATCCCTTCCGCGTAACACATCCGCTACTTTGACCGCCAATTTGCCCAATACAACACCCGCCGCGTCAACAACTCGCCACGCTTTGTTCTGTGCATCTTCTTTTCTCACTAAGGTCGTCTTCATAGAATAACCAACTTTCTTCAATCTAGATCCATAAAAAGCCTTGTCAAGTTTTCTTATCAAAAAATTTTAGTTATTTCGCTTCAAAAATATTCCCATCGATCAAAGTCACCCTATCCATTCAATAGCGAAACACCCATTCTAAGGAAAATAAATGTTGAAATGGGCTCTAAAATAGCCGTTAAAATAATCGTCGAACTGTTCGCCGGATCGAGCTTCATCTTTTTGAGAAAAATCGGCACAAAGGCTCCCAATAACCCCGCCAAAACCATGTTAACCGTCAGCGAAATAAAAACTAGTATGCCCATGATCCGATTGTGCGTCCAGAGAATCGATAATAAACCGGCAGCAATACCAATGATAATCCCACTAATAAACCCTTTGCAGATCTCTTTCACATATATGCGCTTTACATCCGAAGGAAGCAATTCTCCGAGCGCTAGACCTCGAATCGCAATAGATAGCACCTGGGAAGCCGAATTGTCGCTCAAAATTGTGATTAAATTTAAAAATGCCGCTAAAACGGCACATTGCTGAATCTGATCCGAAAATTTTGCAATGACACTGGTACTGATCGTCGAAAATAATAAATTGACAAATAGCCAGGGTGTACGCCGCCGAACGCTGGAAAAAACACCATCGGTAATGTGTTCATTGCCTCCCGCACCGTACAATTTCTGCATGTCGGCCGTGGCCAATTCATGCAAAATATCGATGACGTCGTCATGGGTAATAATGCCGAGCAAGCGCCCCTGATTATCGACGACGGGTAGGGTTTGCGCGTGGCTTTCGGTCATCGTCAGGGCGACATCCTGCTTCGATTCATCCGGCTTACAAACCGACGCCATATCGCGCTCCATGACATCGGCAATGCTTTGTTGAGATTTCGCCCAAATGAGACTACGCACGGTCGTCGAGCCAACTAGTCGCCGATAACCATCAACGACGTAGAGGATATCGCTATTTTCCGTTTCATTTTTTTCGCGGCGAATATACTGAATAGCCTGATCAACGGTCATCGTCTCGCGCAGTGTGGTAACGTAGGGAGTCATAACGCCGCCAGCCGTATCGGGATCGTAGCGCATAAGATTGCGCAATGTCGCAGCAAATTCGTTCGATAATTTATCGATAAGGCGTTCGCGATCACGGATTTCGACATTAAGTAGCAAGTCAACGGCATCATCGGGCTCGAGTTCTTCGAGAATTTTGACGGCACGATTATCGCGCATTTCGCTAAGAATTGCGGCTGAATCGCAGGAGTACATTTCGGCGAGGACGAGGGAAGCATCCGACGAAGACAACTTTCGGAGAATAAACTGCTGATCATCGGAGGAAAGGCGTTCGAGGAAACAGCCGACATCATAGGGCGAGGCATTGGAGAGCTTAACGGAATCAATTGTATCGAGCGTTCCCTCCGAAAAACGCATCAGTTCTTCAAGGGAATACTGCTCTAACTTACTGGCAGCGACATGATTTTGGATGGCGTCTGGCATTGCACGAAAACATAAAAAACTACAAAAGAGTACTCCATATTTTGTAAAATCTGCACAATGCAATCTTAAATTTCATTTTTTTTAGTAACGGCTCATTATTTTTAGTAATTTCCCATAGAAGATACGCATGGGAAGCGTACAATACAAATGCTTTTCATCCCTATTTCGACTAATTTCATATTTCCTGAAACGTCATTTTGATGGCGCATTTCCTCTTTTCTGATGCTTAACAATTATTAATTAACGTGCCCATTCTCAGATGGCAGAAAAGATGGCAACGGATAATCGTCTCGGCGGTGCGTATCCCCCTTCAATCCTAAGCGATTCGTATTCCGGTAGAGGTTGACTACACTACTATTCCGTACTTCACCTAAAGGTGGCGGAAGAATATTGACATGCTCATTCTCTGATGGCGGAAAAGATGGCAACGGATAATCGTCTCTTGGCGGTGCGTCCCTCTTCAATCCTAAGCGATTCGTATTCCGGCGGAGGTTGACTACTATTCCGTACTTCACTTAAAGGCGGCGAAAGAATATTAACATGCCCATTCTCAGATGGCAGAAAAGATGGCAACGGATAATCGTCTCTTGGCGGTGCGTATCCTCCTTCAATCCTAAGCGATTCATATTTCGGCGGAGGCTGACTTCTATTCCGTACTTCACTTAAAGGTGGCGGAAGAATATTGACGTGCCCATTCTCAGATGGCAGAAAAGATGGCAACGGATAATCGTCTCTTGGCGGTGCGTATCCCCATTCAATCCTAAGCAATTCATATGCCGGCGGAGGTTGACTTCTATTCCGTACTTCACTTAAAAATGGCGGAAGAATATTGACATTCTTGATCGGATAAAAAAGCGTTTATATTCATCTGGCGGGATATATTCTCCGGCAGGGATCTCAATTGATTCGTATTGCGGGGTTGCACGCTGCTCTATGATTACGTATTTCACTTTTTAACATCTGCAATTCCGCTTTCGCCAACTGAAGCCCCTCAAATTTATTCAAAACATCTTTTTTTGCTGCTCAAATTCTGCGGAATTAGATATACCAGACATTCGACTATTCAAAAAAGTTCCGGCCATTTGAACCAACAATGACGTGGACAATTGGGTATCATTAAACATTCCCCAGGCTTCTCCTTGTGGAGATTTAGCTTTAATACGATTTAATACGCCTCCGGCCTCGGCGATATCTTGTGATCCACTTGTCAAAATATTACAAGCCATGGCACGAAGGCTATTTTCATCATTTATACTATCCATAGAAAAGGGCTTTTCAATATTGTACGAAAAATAAAAAGCAAGGGTTTTTCCATAAAAGATTTAATAATCTTAACACCAAATAGTGCCAAATGATTGCATTGGCGCCATTCGCGGTAATTGAAAATATTCTATATCCTCTCTCAATGAATTGCCGAAGGTAGGAGATTGATCCACCAAAATT